>CALDWC010000169.1 GCA_937923945.1 uncultured Treponema sp. | reverse complement strand
AACCCGAGGTTTTGAAAGATGCCCTCAATTCTCGATTGAATTAATCAGTGCCTCCTCACGTGAAGTACGCGGACGGTTTTTTCGTTTATTTGCGTAAGCGAACTTTTTCTATGTCGTAACTGAAAAGCTCGCGCAAATCGTTTGCGCCGAGTGCAAGGAGCGCCATGCGGTCGATGCCGAGTCCCCAGGCGAGTACCGGAACGTCAACGCCTTGCGGTTTTGTAACTTCGGGGCGGAGGATGCCCGCACCTCCCAGTTCAAACCAGCCGAGAACCGGATGCTTTACATGCACTTCGATGGACGGTTCTGTAAATGGAAAATAAGCACCGACGTATTTTACTTCGGTCGCTCCGGCGATTTCAACGGCAAACATTTTGAGCATTCCCAAAAGTGTGCGCAAGTTGACATTCTCGCCTAAAATAATTCCGTCAAGTTGATAAAAGTCGGAAAGGTGGGTCGCGTCAACTTTATCGTAGCGAAAACAGCGCGAGATGGTAAAATACTTTCCGGGTACTTTCGCCGTTGCAAGTTTTTTTACCGAACATGCCGTGCTTTGACTGCGTAGTAAAAGCTGCTTGGTAAAATTTACATTGAACGTATAATTCCACCCGCGGCTTCCCGTGTTGCCGCCGTTTTCATGCACTTTAATTACATTCGTTAAATACGGCTCTTCGATAGTTTTTGCATGGGTCGGATTTTTAATATAGTACACATCGTGAATATCGCGGGCGGCGTGAAACTGCGGCATAAAAAGGGCGTCAGAGTTCCAAAAGTCTGACTGCACCAGATCTCCTTCGATTTCTTCAAAGCCCAAATTCGCGAGCTTGTCCTTGACATTTTCCAAAAAGCGCGCGTATGAATTTTCTCGTCCCGGAATGAGCCGTGCAGGCGGAAGCCCGATATTGTAGCTTCGGAAGGTTGCCTCTTTCCAGCTACCGGTTTTCAGCATCTCGGCGGTGAGCTGACCTACTTCATCGCCGGTGATGTGTTGTTTTTTCAGTTCCTGCTGTATCGGTGCCGCGTTTTCATTGAGAGCAAATACCACTTTGTCTCGTTCGACAATTTTAAAAGCGTCTCCCGTGCCGCGTTTTTTTGCAATCGATTTTATTGCGGCGATTTCATCCGGTGAAAGCGTCTTTTCCGGTAATGTTTTATCGATTATTTCACGTGCTTTCTTAATGAGCGCTTCCTGTAACGTATATTTTTTATCAGTTGGCATGCTGATAAATACGGCATTTTTATTTTCATCCATCGAAACGCAACCTTCTTTTGAAAGCTGCCCGAATGCCGTTCCGATTTCTTTGTTTTCCACGTCGAGCGCTTGGGCGATTGCCGGCAATGAAAGCGGTTTTCCCTGCGCGAGCAATTTCACAACGCGGATAATCGTTAAGCCGTTTTTTACATACGATTCACCGATATCCGTAAGTTCATAAAAAACTTCCGTCGTTCTGCTGATCTCGGTAAGTAAACCTTTCATTTGCAACCAGGAAAAAACCTGATTTGCGTGTCCTTCTTTAAAACCCAGTTTACTGTCTAAAATCTCATTGGTTAAATGATCACCAACTTCGAACGAATTTAAAACTTTAACTTCAAGTGGATGTAAATTTTTTATTTCAACCATAAATGCCTCATGCTGATAACAGACGACAGTATACTACTTTTATAAAAATTTTGCAAGTCGCTCTTTTATTTATAGCGGTTATGCTGTATTTTTCCGATACGTAAACCGCAATGGACGCCCGCCGCATTCCTTCGAGTCGGTGCGGCAACGCTCCATGAGCGTCGGGCGGTATTTTTCCTTATTAATGTTTTTTTCCGCACTCCTTTGTTTTTTTCTATACCGAAAGAGCGAAAAAAGCGATAAACTCAAAAATTTAGTCTTGACTTTTTCCCTTAAAATTTTTATTATAATTTATATCTTTTTAATCGGAGGTTATCGTGCGAAAGATTTTATTTTTTATACTTTCATTGAGTGTGTTCCTTTTTTCATGTAAGTCAAAGCCTGCGGAAAAACCGGAGGTGGAAAAACCGCCTGTTGTTCAAGAAGAAGCTGTAGTTGAAACGGCTCCGGTTGTTTCCGAAGCGGAAAAAACGGGCGAATATGTTATCGTTTGCCCTGCAAACATGAAAAAAATCGATCCGTTGATGGCGACAAAACTGGACGCAATTGCGGAAGAAATTAAGGCTGCAAAGCCTCAGAGTATTACCGTAGTCGGTCATTCGGCAAAGTTGAATAGCGAACGCGAAGAGGAACTCGCCGTAAAACGCGAGATTGAACTCGTTGTGAATTATCTCGAAAGTGTCGAAGCATTGTATGGTGTTGATGTTAAAGTGGAAAACAAGGGGGCAAGTGAGCCACTTGCTTCACACAATGACATTACCGCTCGCGATAAGAACAGACGCGTTGTAATTACGCTTCACTAGTTCTTTTTTTAACTTTTTAGTAAAATAAGGTACGCCTTAATTTTGGAGGAATTTTATGAAAAAAACAACTTTTGTTTTTGTGATGGCTTCTTTGGTGGCTTTTGCATTCGCACAAGCACCGGAGAGTGTTGGCACTGATTATGTACGTCCGGCTGTACACTACTTTGACGGTACATCGGATTTTATAAACAGTGATGTCTTTTTTCGCTTGAGTTCTGTTGATAAGGAAACAGGTCTGGAAAAAATCAGCTTTGCACTGGACGGCAATGGATTTATGATCTATCGCAATCCGTTCCAAATCTTGGAAGAAGGCAAGCATGATATTTCATACCGCGGTTTTGATAACAGCTTAAACCTTGAAAATGCAAAAACCTTTACCGTTGTTGTTGACAATACGGCACCGAAAACATATCTTGAAACGGACAAGCCGGTTTATACCAACGGATTGGTTCAGTACTGCTCAGCGGAAACAAAATGGTTTGTAACGGCAAAAGACAATGTTATGGGCTCAGGTGTTGCGGCCGGTTATATTGGAACCGATTTGAATATGCTCAATGCATACGGTAAAGGTGTTGAATCGGAAGAAGCATACTACAACTTAACCGCCGAAGGTCCGACAAATATCTATTATGCTTCAATCGACAATGTCGGAAACTTAAGCCCGATTTCAATGTTTGCCGTTGTTGTTGATACCACGCCGCCGGTTGTAACCATTGAAAACAACAACCGCTTAATCAACAAAGACGGAACCTACACGGTTTTCCCGAGTGAAGATTTGGTTGATGAAGAAGGACGCATTATCGTTTCAACAAACGAAGCGGTTTCTTTCAGCGCGACCGACGCACTTTCCGGCGTTGATGCTATCTACATCAAGATTAACGATGAAGAATATACAAAATATGTTGAGCCGATTAAGTTCAGCACCAATGATGTGTACACGTTGGAAGTAAAGGCTGTTGACAATGTCGGCAACGTTTCAGAGCCGGTTCAATACACGTTCTTTGTTGACAAGATTAATCCGAATTCAATGCTTGAGTTGATCGACGTGAACGGAAATGAATTAAAACCGGTTGAGGCTGAAGATATAAAAGCGCAATCAGCCGGTTCCGAAACCGTTGAAACAACTGAAGGTGAATCAACCTTGGAATAAATTAGTATAGAATATTTTAACTGAATGTTGTTTTCGGTACAAATATTCAACTGATTCAAAAAGCACTGAAAGCGTTTTGCTTTTAGTGCTTTTTTTATTGGGAAGATACACGGTGATTCAAAGCGAACCGTGATTCTGCGATTGAAAATCTGTCCTCATTTCGATATAATAATACTATGATTGATTGGCACGTTCATTTGCGTGATTGGACGCAATCCGAAAAAGAAACGATTTTCCATGCGGCGGTACTTGCAGCAGAGGCCGGTTACACTGCATTCTTTGATATGCCGAACACAGCTCCGCCTTTGACGGATGCGAGCACTTTAGACAAGCGTATCGCATACGGCAAGCAGCAAACTGCAATAGCATCCGGTGATTTATTTTACGGTGCATATGCCGGACTTACCGCCGACGAATCCCAAATTGCGGAAGTGGTTCGGTATGTGCAAACTCACTTTCCCGATTGTGTTGGTTTGAAAATGTTCGCGGGGCATTCAACCGGCAATATGGGTTTGATAACCGAAGCGGAACAGCAAACAGTGTATTATGCATTGGCAAAGCTGCATTATACCGGTTTACTTGCGGTGCATTGCGAAAAAGAAGCGTTTATTCATGCGGAAGATTTCGATAAAAACAAACCGGAAAGCCACAGCGTCGCACGCCCGGAAATTGCAGAAGTGCAGTCCATTACCGATCAAATCCGCTTTGCTCGTGAAAGCGGATTTGCGGGACATTTGCATATTTGTCATATCAGCACAGGCGAGGGCGTACAACGCGTTCTGAAAGCGAAGTTGCAAGGTATGCGCATTTCATGCGGAGCGACTGCGCATCATGCACTTTTGAACACGGACGCCTATCGCCGAAGCGGTATGTGTGCAAAGATGAACCCGCCGCTCCGCAGTGAAGAAAATCGCTACGCAATTTTTAACGGGCTATTATTGGGAGCGATCGATACGATTGAAAGTGATCACGCACCGCATACGTTGCAGCAAAAATACGACGGAGCTTCGGGCGTGCCCGGATTCGCCGGAACATTGCGTTTGATAAAAGCGTTACGAGAAAACGGGATAAGTGAAGCCGCTTTGGAAAATCTCTGCGGCGGCGCGATCAATAAAATATTGGGAACTTCATTTCGGATACAAGTTCCGACATCGGAAAAGATTGACGCCCTTTTTCCGAAAATCTCAGCTGCATATCCGTATAATATTTTTTAGCGGCTCTTTTTATTTTTTGAATTCAATAAAATCCAAGTCGACGCCGTTCGGATCAAGTGCCGTTAAAATTTTTTTCCCGTCTTTGACCGTGTGCGGAGCCGTCACAATCGGAACTTTATGATTCCGCAAGTATTTTTCCGCTTCACCGATTTGATCCACCTGTATGGTCAAGGACATCCGTGTTTCGGTTCTTTCCGCAGCATTTTCGTTGTAAATCAATTCCAAATTCATGCCGCTTTCCGGCTCCCGTAAAAATGCAATCTGTTTTCCGGGTGCTGCCGACATCATTGAAATAAACTCAAAATTAAGCACTCGTTCGTAAAACTCAATCGATTTTTGTATATCTTTCGTACGAATTACGACACTATTCAACTTCATAAAAGCTCCTTTAAAATAAGATCACCATAAATAAAAACAGCCCCAACCAAGACTTTCGGAAAGTCCTCGCAAGGGCTGCACATATACAACCGAGCTGTATGTATCAAGCAGAAAATCTACATTTCATCGCCAAGTGAAATACCGTGCGTTTTCTTCGGATACGTTTTAAGCATCGCAACGGCATTTCGCTTATTGTTGTAAACGAAGCCGCCGTTCCAATATTCAAGAGCGGCAAACAAAGCGTTTCCGCCGTCTCCGTCGTCGCTTTCTTTCGTGCGGAAAGAAACAAACTTGCTTAAATTTTGGAAGTCCTGATCACGCAAACATTCCAAACGGCGGCTGTTAAATTCATTCCATTTTTCGAGGTCTTTGAAACCTTCCCCTTCGTCTTCAACAATCAAATGAGCATGGGTTTGTGAAAATTCGTACCAAACTTTCACTTTTTTGTTAATATCGCTCTTGTTTCCGTGTTTTACCGCATTTTTGATAATTTCGCTGATTTGCTGTTCAAGTAAGTTGATTCCTTTAATCTCCAACGGGGCAGATTGTACAATCAACAGTGTAAAATAACGAATCTGGCGAAAATCGGAAGGAAATTCTTTGTAAAGCATTCCAACTTTATCAAACAGCGGGCTGTTTTCATCAACTTTTAACTCTTTTATTACCGGATTATTTTCCATAATTACCCCTCCATTTTTTGTAATGCTTCTTCTAAGCTGTTCGTAATTGGGAAATATCCCATGAGCTTTGTAAGCTCGATAACTTTTTTGACGGAACCGTGAATATTTGTCATGTACAGTTGACAATTAGCCTTCTTCATTGTTGAATATATATGAATCAGCGCCCCGATTCCGGATGAATCAATATAATCAACTGCTTCCATATTGATTATGACAGATTTAACTTGGCGTTCCATCATCTTCATCACCAGCTCTTTTAATTTATACGAATTGTACAAATCCATTTCGCCGGAAACGTCGATGATAAAAACATCCTTGTTTTTTCGCATTTTAAGCTCCATGTATTTCCTCCACTCTTGATCAGTTCATTCGCTACCACAACAAAAACGAATTACCGTTATTCACCTTCTATTTTCGGAGTATTTAAAATAAACTCCAGTGTTTTTTATATTATACCAGTCAATAAAAAAAACGTCAAGTCTTTTTTTAATACTTCAACTATTTCGTTCTTTATATCACGCCTGCTTTTTAATTTTTCCACTCCTTAATTTCCGCACGAATGCGGTCGGTTAATTCAGCAATTGGAATTCGTACCTGTTCCATCGAATCGCGGAAACGGAGCGTTACGGTTTTATCCTCTTTGGTGTCATAATCAACGGTAACACAAAAAGGAGTTCCGGCTTCGTCTTGGCGGCGATACCGTTTCCCGATAGCACCCGCCTGATCGTAATCGCAGTTAAATTCGCCTTTTAATTCATGGTAAATATCTCGAGCGAGTTCTGCAAGTCCGTCTTTTTTCATGAGCGGCAGCACCGCCACCGTTATTGGAGCAAGTTTCGGGTGAAAATGCATCACCGTTCGCCAGTCATCGGCATTCCCGTTATCCGCAATTTTTTGTTCTTCGTAGGCATTACACAAAAACATAAGTACATTTCGGGTTAAGCCCGCCGAAGTTTCAATGATATACGGAATATAGCGCTCGTTACCGTTTTCCTGATCAATGTACTGTAAATCTTTTCCCGAAAACTCGGTATGTCGTTTTAAGTCAAAGTCGGTGCGGTTATGAACCCCTTCAAGTTCTTTAAAGCCCATCGGAAATTTAAACTCAATATCGTACGCATCTTTTGCGTAGTGGGCGAGTTCGTCTTTTCCGTGCCGGTGCCACTGCAAGCGTTCCGGTTTTACGCCGAGTGAAAGGTAAAAATCCCAGCGTTCCTGTCGCCAATGCTCAAACCATTTTTCGTCCTCGCCCGGTTTGACAAAAAACTGCATTTCCATTTGCTCAAACTCACAAGTTCTAAAAATAAAGTTTTTGGTTACAATTTCGTTGCGGAACGCTTTTCCGATTTGCGCGATGCCAAACGGAATTTTCATGCGGTTTGACTGAATGATATTCTTGTAGTTGACATAAATTCCCTGCGCGGTTTCAGGACGTAAATAAATCAATGACGTGTTATCGTCGGTCGGCCCGATGTGGGTTTTGAACATAAGGTTAAATTTTCGCGTTTCGGTTAATTCACCTCCGCATTCCGGACATATTTTTTTTGCCAAGTTTTCAGCATCCAAGTGGTCAGCACGGAATCGCTGCTTGCATTTTTTGCAGTCAACAAGCGGGTCGGTAAAATTTTCTACATGTCCCGACGCTTCCCAAACCCGCGGGTGCATTAAAATGCTCGCATCCAAACCGACGATGTTATCGTGCATCCGGCACATTGCTTTCCACCACTCATTGGAAATATTCCGTTTCAGTTCAATCCCGAGCGGTCCGTAATCCCATGCGCCGTTTTGTCCGCCGTAGATTTCCGACGACTGAAACACAAAGCCACGCCGTTTACTCAAACTTACGATTTTGTCCATCGTAATTTCATGGTTTTCATTACTCATAATTCTCACCTCTTTTTTAAGAAAAATATTTTTCCAAAACGGCATCAATCCGCGCAACCGCTTTGTCGAAACCCAAAATCTGTATTGAGCCGACCAATGGCGGACTGACGCGGCTGCCGGTAACCGCAACCCGAATCGGACGCATAAAATCGCCCATTTTTACTTGCAAGCGCTCTCCTTCCGGCTTAAAAAGTTCAAACCCGTCTTCTTCGCTCAAACCGTCAAGGTTCGGAATGATTTTTTTTGCCGCGAGGAGGATTTCCTGTACAGTTGCTTTTTCGACCTTTTTTGGAATAAATTCTTCGAGCGGGGCTATCTCCGGTGTTACAAACAAAAAGCGGAGCATATCGGGCGCTTCACTTAAAAGATGGAGCCGTTCTTTGATGAGCGGCATCGCTTTCATTAACAAGCGGCGCTGTTCATCGGTCGGCTGTAACGTTGTTTCATCCAAAAAGGCGCTTTTCATTTCAGGCGCTTTTCCCATCAAGCCGGCATTTACGATAAAGCCCCATGTTAAATCGAAAAGTTCTTCATCGGTTTTATTGCGAATATACTGACCGTTGAACCAATCCAATTTTTTATAGTCGAATACTGCAGGAGCTTTATTTAAATGTTCCATACTGAAAAGAGAGCCGAGTTCTTCAAGTGTGTAAATTTCCTTTCCTTCTTCGTAGGAACAGCCGAGCATCGCGACATAGTTGATAATCGCTTCGCTCACATAGCCCTTGTTGCGGAAATCGTTGCAGCTCGCCGCCCCGTGACGCTTCGAAAGTTTTTGCCCGTCATTTCCCATAACCATCGGCAAGTGGCAAAAAATCGGCGGCTCCCAGCCGAACGCCTTGTACATAATCACGTGCATCGGCGTTGAAGGCAGCCATTCCTGAGCCCGCATCACGTGCGTAATCCGCATCAGATGGTCGTCGACAATGTTCGCCAAGTGGTAGGTCGGAAAACCGTCGCTTTTCAGCAAAACGGGGTCGGGGTTTATATCTTCGTTTTTCCATTCAACATCTCCGATAACGGCATCCGTAAATTTGGTAACGCCTTCCAACGGAATTTTCAGTCGAATAACATAGGGCATTCCTTTCGCAAGATTTGCGTTAATTTCTTCTTCGGTTAAATTGCGGCAAGCCCGATCATAACCGGGAGGCATATTGTTCATCGTTTGGATTTTTCTAATGCGTTCAAGGCGTTCCGCGTCGCAAAAACAGTAGTACGCTTGTCCCATGTCAACCAACTTTTGGGCGTATTGTTTGTATAATTCAAAACGCTGCGACTGAACGTAGGGACCGCAGTCTCCGCCCTTGTCGCCGCCTTCATCCCACTCCAAATGGAGCCATGCCATCGTGTCAAAAAGATTTTTTTCGTATTCGGCGCCGTACCGCGTGCGGTCGGTATCTTCAATTCGTAAAATAAACTTGCCTTTATTTGCTTTTGCAAAAAGATAATTAAACAATGCCGTCCTTACTCCGCCGATGTGCTGAAAACCGGTCGGCGACGGTGCGTATCGAACTCGTACTTCCACGATTACTCCTCGCTCATAAAATAGAATAATTATAAACGAAATATACAAAAAAAGCAAGTCAAGGATTGAGAAGATATTACAAAAAACATTCATGAGTTTTTTACGATGACCTAGACTTTTATAAAATAATTTACTATAATTTATATACCCCGCTATATATCGCGGAGAAATTGAGGAGACTTTTATGAAAAAAATGAAATTTATTGCGTTACTACTGGTATTAGTACTGTTTGGTTGTAAGTCAACACCGAAAACAACCGAAACCGAAACGTCGGAGACTGAAACAGCTCCGGTGACTTCAACCGATACTGCTGCGGTGGAGCAAACGGAACCTGCGGAAGAAGATACAAAAAAGATAACGGAAATTTCTTTCGGTGAAGTTTCGTGGATTGCTGAACAGATTTCACCTTCGTTTTGGCCGAATACGCTGAAAAATAAAAGCACAATGTTTGTTACCTTCCATATGCCGGTTTCACAAGAGGTGAATATAAACATGATTGAAAAAATCTTTATCGCATCGCCGAAAGACATGTGGCTGCTTGAAGGGTCCCAAATCAAAAATATAGTTGAAATGGACCGGAAAGCGAAAAAACTCGTTATCAAGCGGTTGCAATGTGTAAACGGCTCGGTGCCGCTTGGCGATTGGACCGTAGAGCTTACTTTAACCGACGGCGGTTTTGCATCCAAAACGGTGCGAGTGAGCGGCATGCAGGTTCAGGCAACGGCGAAAACGCAATCTGCGTCGCAGAAACAAAACGAAAGCACCGAAAATCAGGCAACCGCGCCGGCACAATCGACTGAGGATCAACCGGCAGAGGAAACCGAAAAAGCTGCAATACAGTATTTGGTGCCGAAGTCGACCAATAAGAATGAAGTTACCTGCTTGGCTATTCCGGTTATTAAATCCGTTTCTCGCGATGCGGACACGATCGAAATCCGCTTTTCGGTAAACGACAGCCGCATTAAAAACGGATATTTCTGGTTTGACGTACCGGGCGAGATTTATTACCGCGACTCCGGTTCCATGATCGATGCGTCTGGCAAACCGGTTAATGGCTGCCGAAAGTTTAGTATTGACGGAGCGGAATGTCTGTATATATTGCGCAAGGACAAAACGAATACGGACTGGTTTGGAAAAATCATCGGGGCGTATTTTGTGGTTGCCGATGTTAACCGGGTGCAGTCGCCGTGGGAAGAACGTATCCGAAGCGTGAGCGAACGTGCCGTGGTGAAATAGTACTTTATATTCTTTAAAAAGGCAGACTAGTTTTTTATTTTTAAAATGAGTAGAATTATTACTATGGAGGAATTTATGAAAAACGGTTTAAAATCGTATCTCGATAAAACGGGAAGTAACTATGACGTAGGCATGGTTGCCTATCTTGCGAATTTGGACTTGGTCAGCAAGGTGTATCCCGAGATTGCGGCAAGTGTCGTTAATGAGCTGGAAAACCAGCGGACACACTTAAAGCTTATAGCAAGTGAAAACTATTCGTCGCTCAGTGTACAGGCGGCGATGGGAAACTTGTTTACGGATAAATATGCCGAAGGTTTTCCCGAACACCGCTATTATGGCGGTTGTGAAAACGTCGATGCCGTTGAAATGGCAGCCGATAAACTTGCGTGCAAAATTTTTGGGGCGGAGCACGCCTATGTTCAGCCTCACTCGGGGGCGGATGCCAACATGGTTGCCTACTGGGCAATTTTGAACGCTCGTATTGAAGAACCCTATATGAAAAAATTTGAGCAAACAATCAACGGAAAGCTTCAAACTAAAAAATTGGAAGATTTAACACCGGCAGAATGGGCGGAACTCCGTGCATTGCTCGGTAATCAAAAGCTGATGGGTTTGGATTATTATTCGGGCGGACACTTAACTCACGGCTATGTTCAAAACGTTTCCGCGAAAATGTTTGTGAGTGTGCCGTACTCGGTAGATAGAGAAACCGGCTTACTCGACTATGAAGCGATTGAGGCGCAAGCAATGAAAGAAAAACCACTCATTTTGCTGGCGGGCTACAGTGCGTATCCGCGGAAAATTAACTTTAAGCGTTTTTCCGAAATTGCAAAAAAATGCGGCGCGGTCTTTATGGTTGATATGGCGCACTTTGCGGGGCTTGTTGCCGGAAAAGTATTTGAAGGCGAATATAACCCGGTACTCTGGGCTGATGTCGTAACGACGACTACGCATAAAACGCTCCGCGGTCCGCGCGGTGCGATGGTATTGTGTAAAAAAGAATTTGCCGACAGCGTCGATAAAGGGTGTCCACTTATGTTGGGCGGTCCGCTTCCGCACGTTATGGCGGCAAAAGCGGTTGCATTCAAAGAAGCGGCAAGTTCCGAGTTCCAAACCTATGCACATAATGTACAGAAAAACTGTGCCGCAATGGCGGACGAATGCATGAAACTTGGTATGAAGCTGCAAACCAACGGCACCGACAACCACTTGATGCTGGTGAATGTAACCGGCTACGGTATTAACGGTCGACAAGCCGAAACCGCGCTTTCACATTGCGGTATTACGTCAAACCGAAACAGTTTGCCGTTTGACCCGAACGGTCCGTGGTGGACAAGCGGTTTGCGCATCGGAACGGCTGCAATCACAACGCTCGGCATGGGCGAAAAAGAGTGCCGCCAAATTGCACATCTCATTCATAAAGTGCTGAGCGCTTCAAAACCGGCTTTAACGCCGAGCGGCAAACCGAGCAAAGCAAACGTTGTCGTTGAAGAAAGTGTAAAAAAGGAAGTAATTGCCGAAGTCAAAAAACTCCTGCATGAATTTGTGTTGTACCCGAACCTTGATTTGAACTTTTTGAAAAAAACATATTGCTAATCGATTTCAAAAAACGCTCTGCGGTAAATGCAGGGCGTTTTTTCTTCATAAACGCAGCACCGTAATAGAGACACTGATTAATTCAATCGAGAAATTGAGGGCATCTCTAAACGCTATTAAACGGCGTCAATTTACTAAATGTATAAAACCTTAAAAACTGATTTGAAAAGTGCTTGATTTAATTTTGATACCTTTATAAAATAAAACTGTTACTATGAGTATGAAACATATTTTTTTTATTTTACTTTTATGTTCGTTGACTGCCTGTGCAAATATCCCCAAATCGGCTGATGTTCCTCTTGAGCTGGGCTATGAAGAAATAATCGTTTTGGCGCAGCGGGAAGCCGATGTCAATAATTACCGCGGGGCAAAAGCATATTATGAAATTATGCTTGACCGTTTCGGAACCGACGCCAATGTGCTCAACATCGGTGAATTTGAAATTGCGCATATTCTCATCAAGCAAAAAAAATATGAGCAGGCGGCGGTTTTGCTGCGGCAAGTTTTATCTCGTTTTGAAGGCACCGGAAGTGCATTGCTGAAACCGGAATACCGCAAATTGGCGGAAAATGATTTGAAAAAAATTGAAGATAAACTGGGAACGAAATAGATCGAATAATCGCCTATCGTTAAGATATATTTTGCAGGTTTTATTATATTTGGAAAAATGAAAAAAAAAGCTTTTGTGTGTTTCGTTGCCTTTTTTATTTTTGCACAAAAGTTTTTTTTATGTGCGGTTGAACCACTGAACACAAAGGACGGGGACAATACAACGGATAGCACTCTTTCCCGTGAACCGCTTCCCGAATTTTCCTACGATGAGCTGCGGCGGATTTTACCGGAGCTTGATATTCCGTTTCCGATGATACTCAATCCCCTTGAAACGTTTCCGGACGGAAAAGCGGATTCTGCATTGCATGGTGCGCAAAATCCTTGGCTTTACTTAAAAGCATTGCAGCGCGGATACCCGGAAGTGTCGGAACCGCTTTTTGACAGCTGCACCCGGGAATGGCTCACTGTAGTCAACGGGAAAAATTTTTTTTGGGCGGATGGACGGATATTACCGGAAACTGAAAAAAACGATGGAGAAAAATACCGTCCTTTTTTTACTTATGAGTATGAAAAAAGAATTTTCGAAGTTCCGGTCAAGGACAAAGCATTGTTTGCAAAGCTCTTTGCCGAGGAACGGGAAAATAATTCACAGCACAGCAGCTTGAAAAACAACACTTTTTTCTTTGCGGAACTTTACGGCGAAATTACCGAGCAATCGATTACAGAAAATATAACGGAAGTTTTATTTTTAGGAAATCCCGTTTACGTGCATAATAAAATTGCCGCAAACCTCAAAGCGGTAAACGCTGAAGTTTCCGCTTTGAAAAAAGATAAAAAATATAAAAGTTTTTTTTCAAATCATCGCACCGTGTATGGTTTTAACTGGCGGGCAATTGAATACAGCGGCGTTTTGAGTTTACATGCGTTGGGCATTGCCGTTGATGTGATGGCAAAACGGTATGGAAAGCTGAATGCGTTTTGGTATTGGGAGTCAACCGTCAACGACGAATGGTTTATGCTCACGCCGGCTCAGCGATGGATGCCGCCTCTTGCCGTAATTCAGGCGTTTAACCGTCACGGTTTTGTTTGGGGCGGATACTGGTCATTGTGGGATACCATGCACTTTGAATATCGCCCCGACCAAATTTTTGCCTGCGATTTTACGTTTTCCGATACGGAAGAATTTTACACCGAGGCGGACATTTCCCGTCTTGAGGCGGAGGAGTTGCATGAATGACACCATTAGGGAGGGTACGCCTGTTTTTGATAAAATAGTCGCTTTATTCGGGGCGGATACCGGTTTTTTAATATTGTGTATTGCTACGGCGGTGCTGGTGTTTTTTGGATTGGGCGTATTGGTCGGAAAAACCGTTGAAAAACTAAAAAGCGGCGGTCGGATTAAGCGGGAGCGCTCCGATGCGCTGAAAAAGTCAAAAGCCGTACTGCGCGGACAAATTTATGAACAGCTTGCACCTTTTTTCCCTAACTTTCCGGTGAACCCGAAAAGTTTAAAGTTTTTAGGCTCGCCGGTTGACTATGTCGCCTTTGTCGGAAATGGTAAAAATGCTGAAGAAATTGAAGAAATAGTTTTTATTGAAATAAAAACGGGGGACAGTAAACTCACTGCGAGCGAAAAAGCAATTAAAAATGCAATCGAAACAAAACGAGTTCGCTTTGTTGAATATTATTTTTGAATCGTTATGGAAACGCTGATTAAAGGCTTGATGCCGTTTAACAGCGTTTACATATTGTTTCTCTATGTTCAGTATAATAAGGTAGATTCTGAACATTTGCGAAACAATAAATTTTAAAGGTGGGCACTGATTAATTCTCGATTGAATTAATCAGTGCCTCCTTATGGATTATTTTTTATAAAAAACTTCATACGAAAACATACCGATGATAAAAAATCTTTAACTTTTTTTACGTTTTGCCGAAAATCGATATAACGGAGTATTACAATGAAAAAAAAGTTGACAATAATCGTATTCACCTTGTTGGCAAGTTACCTTTTTGCTCAAAATCTTTCGGTGAATATTGCGTACCATGATAAAAAAGTGTACTACACGGATGCCGGAAGTGCCGTTTTGGTGCGGGTCAGTTTAACCAACCGAGGCGGTGAAACGGTGTATTTTAAACTTGCCGACAATCACGAGTTCAGCTTGGATTTTACCGCGATAGACACAAAAAATAAAAATGTTGCGCGAACGGAAGCGTGGCTTCGGAATATGAACACCAATAACCGTGTGTACTTCCGTGATGTGAGTTTGGAGCCGGGCGAAACTTATTCATTTATTGAAAACGCCAAAGACTTTTTAAAGTTTGAAACACCCGGCGTGTATATCCTGCAATGTGCATTTTTTTCCGATCTTCGTTTTAAAAGCGATTTATCCGAAGCGCATATCTTGTCGAATCGTTTGACGCTTGAAATCAAACCGTCGTTGGGACCACTTTCGATTGGAACTTTGCCGGTTTCTGAAAGCAACAACGATATTTTACAGGCGCAAGCAATTCCGCCGGATCAAGTAATTACCTACATGTTGAACGCTCGGCAAAAATCATACTGGGAACAGTTTTTCCTCTATATTGATTTGGAACGCTTGATTCAAAAAAATCCTTCAAAATCAAAACGCTATACAGCGGAATCCGAAATGGGACGGATTCAAATGTTGAATGAGTTTCGTCAGCAGTTGCGCCAGTCGAAAATCGAACAAAGTATTGTGATGCTGCCGAGCGATTTTAAAATTGAGCGCACGACGTACAACGACACCGAAGCGGAAGTAAAAGTCATCGAATGGTTCAGCTACAGTAACTTCAAAGAGAAAAAACGCTACACGTATTCGCTTTCATCGCGGGACGGTGTTTGGACGGTGTATGATTATGTCGTCGAAAACTTGGGAACGGAGTAATGCTTTGTCTGCTCGTTTCGCAAAACGGCATTATCGATACGGCGATAAAAACATTTTGCAGCGCTCATGATGTTGCGGCGGTCGTTTACCGGTTGCCGCTCAAAGCGCTCGATAATATTACAGAACTTGTTCCCGATATTGTGATCATCAACTCGATTGATTTTCCGCGCCATTGGAAAATTGTGGTGCAGCATTTGAATGGAACTGCAGATGCCGCTCTCAAAAAAGTGCTTATCGCCGGTGAACATTTTTCGCCGAGTGATGCAAAAAAAGCCGAATTTCTGCACGTTGATTTGATATTGCATGCGGACAAAACATCGACCGTGTACGATTTGGAAAACCTGTCGACTCTTTTTTCTCTGGTTCAGCGAAAGCGGGTTCGGCTTACTACGCAGCTTTGTACGGATAAAGTTTGCAGTGGGAACACCGAAGCGCAAACGAATACCGAAAAAGCGCATACCGGTTTTTCCGTTTTTAACCCTGCATGTCGTGAAAATGTGGTCGGTGAAATTGTGAGCATTTCGTCGGAAAAAGTACATTTGAAGTTTCGGTACCCCCATGCATGCCGCGGTTTAAAGGCGGGAACTCGTTTAACGCAAACGCATCTGGAAGCGGGAAAAAACGTTTTTACTCCCGATTGCCGACTGGAAACGTGTTCGGAAACGGACGCGGTGTTTACGTTGCTTTGGCAATCAAAAATTGAAAAAAAGTTTTTTGCGCATTCGCTGTAAAACGAGAGGTTCCATATCCGAAATATTGCTGTTCTGCTAGCTATATTTTCTCCGATGTGCTATAATGGATTATGATTATTACGATTGACGGACCGGCAGGGTGCGGAAAAAGCACCGTTGCAAAAATTTTAGCTGACAAATTACATTTTTTCTTTTTAAACACCGGAAATTTTTATCGAGCAGTTTCCTACAGTTTATTGCAAACATTCGGTGAGCAGTTTTTTCCCGCCCGCGAAAATGAAAACGCGATTATTGAACACGCCCGCGCACTTACCCTCACCTACGAAGCGGATGCGTTTTTTGTAAACGGTAAAGAGGTGAGTGCAAAACTCCGCTCGGATGGTGTCGAAAAAATCGTTGCACCGGTTTCGGCAATTCCTGATTTACGCTCGATTGTTAACGAAAAAATTAGAACCGCGAGTGTCGGAAAAAACATTATCTGCGAAGGGCGGGATACGGGATCGATTATTTTTCCGCACGCCGATGCAAAGTTTTTTTTAACCGCGTCTCCGCATGTCCGTGCGCTGCGGCGGTTTGAGCAGGGAACGAGCGAAAAAACGCTCGAAGAAATTGAAGCGGATATTATTGAACGGGACGAAATTGATAAAAACAAACCGGTGGGAAGTTTAAAAGTTTCAAAAGGTTCTATTTATTTAGACAGTTCCCACTTGACAATTTCTCAAGTTTGTGATAAGATGCTAACGGAAATTTATTCTAAAGGGTTAAATATGGACAAGGTGGAAGTGGAAAACGGTACTTTAAAAAACACGGACGAAAGTACCCAAACACAGTTACAGATTTTATATGATGTCAATCCTCCTGAAGCCGGATTGGCTAAGGGACGTGTTGTTGTTGTTACGGACGATAATGTATTTATCGATGTCGGTGCGAAAGCGGAAGGACGCATCCCCAAAGAAGAGTTTGAGGAAGTTCCGGCTGTCGGCGATGAAGTCGAAGTTTTGATTGAAAAAACTGACCCGCTCGTTGTTTCGAAAGAAAAAGCGGATCGGGAAATACTCCGCAAAAAAATCCGTGGCTTAGTCGACACGGATGAGCCGGTAAACGGTACCATTACGGGTATTGTAAAAGGCGGTTTTGAAGTGACGCTTCCGGGTAAATTAACGGCATTTTTACCCACCAGTCAAGCGGATATTCATAGGGTCAATGATCCGGAAGAATATATCGGACAAAAAGGTAAGTTTTTAGTTGAAAAGTTCTCATTTGACCGCCGCACTAAAAAAGAAAATATTGTGGTTAATCGACGAAGATATTTGGAACAAGTTATGGAAGAAAACCGAAACAAGTTTTTTTCCGAAGTAAAAATCGGCGATACCGTTAAAGGAACCGTAAAAAGTTTTACCAGTTTCGGCGCATTTATTGATTTAGGCGGTTTTGACGGCCTTTTGCATATTAACGATATGAGTTGGGGACATGTTACACGCCCGCGCGATTTTGTCAAAAAAGGTCAGGAAATTGAACTGAAAGTGGTACGCCTTGATCCCGAAGAAAAGCGGATTAATCTTTCATTGAAACACTTTACTCCGGATCCTTGGATTTATTTCGAGGATAAATTTCATGTCAATGATATTGTTAAGGGCAAAGTAACGAAAATATCCGATTTCGGAGCTTTTATCGAACTTGCGGAAGGCATCGAAGGATTGGCGCATATCAGCGAATTCAGTTGGTTAAAAAAAGTAAATAAACCGGAAGAGATGGTAAAACCGGGTGATGAAGTTGAATGCATGATTTTGGGCTATGATATTCAAGCCGGTCGCGTTTCACTCGGTTTGAAGCAAGTTAAGCCGAATCCATGGGATACCATCGATCAGCTCTATCCGGTCGGTTCCCGTTTAACGGGAAAAGTAGTCAAGCTCACTAATGCGGGTTGTTTTGTGCAGCTGCAGGAAGGAATTGACGGCTTTTTACATGTCGACGATCTTTCGTGGACAAAACGGATTAAACATCCGAGCAGTGAGCTGAAAGTCGGTGATGAGATAGATGTCATTGTTTTGGAAAGCAATCCGGAAACACGCCGCATAAAACTCGGTGTTAAACAACTTGCCGATGATCCGTGGGCGGAATTTTCTTCAACATATTCGCAAGGCTCGTTTGTTGAAGGTGAGGTCACTTCCGTTACTGATTTCGGTATTTTTGTTAAAGTACCCGGTGATATTGAAGGCTTAATTCACAAACAAAACCTCGTGGAAAACCCTGAGGATAATCCGGATGAAGTGCTGAAAAATTACAAAGTTGGCGATAAAGTAAAAGCCGTAGTGATTGATTTTAATCCGAAAGAAAAACGAGTTGCATTTTCGATTAAAGATTATAAAAAACGTTTGCAGCAAGCTGAAGTTTCCAAATATATGTCGAACGAAAAAGATGATGACACCGGATTTACACTCGGCGATATGCTGAAAAGTAAAGAAAAATAATTATTGCGTGCGCTCCTTACGTTTTTCGGCGGGAGCGTCTTCTTAGGCTATTTTCCGCTTTTTTGTAGAATAAACGGATAACGGAGTTTTAAAATGAATCAAGATGAAAAAGTGACATTTTCCGATAGAGTTGACAGTTTTTTTGCACAGCATCGTAAAAAAGTACTCGTTGCTTTGAGTACTTTGTTTGTTGTCGTTATTGCAGTGATTGCAATTTTTATGGTGATTGAGCGGCAAAAAAAAGCTGCAATTACTAAAATCGAAACGGAGATTATCGCATTTGAAAAATTTAAATCCGAAAAAATAAAAAACTCGGCTGATTCAATGACTGATGAAGAAAAAAAGCTGCTTGCCGATGAAGAAGCTGTGTTGATTGGAAAATTAACTCCGTATTCTGTTCAGAATAATTACGCCGGTTTTATGGCGGTTCAGTACATTGCGGATATTTATTTCAAAAACGGCGACTTTGAAAAAGCTCTGTCATTTTATGAAAAACTGAATTTGCCGAAAGAACTATATACTTCGGGCGTTGTGTTCTATAATGCAGCAGCTTGTGCCGACGAACTGGGACAAAACGAAAAAGCGATTGATTTTTACCGTAAAGCGGCGAATTGTGTAAGTTTTCCGTTTAAGGCTCGGGCTCTTTTTAATGCCGCCCGCGTACAGGAGAATATCGACGCCTCCGCCGCTGTTGATGCCTACACCAAGGTTGTTGCCGATTATCCGAACAGCGAATGGGCTTCGTTGAGTAAAACTAGGGTGATTGAACTTGGTCTCGGTAAATAGATGACGTTGTTAAATCAACTTATCCGGTGTTGTTTTCATTTTCACGTCTGTAAACGGCAGTGCGGACTTTTTGAGGCGGTATAATTCATGAAACGAGTAAAAAACAGGGGCTTTTTGTTTTTTTGCTCGTTTTTTTTTCTCCTCGATTCTTGCGGATTAGATACCCTCGTTTATTTGGAGCCGCCCCATTATACCCGTCACGTAGATTCCGAGCAGGAAGCAGAGCAGTATATCGAATTCAGAACCAGTGATACCGCAAATGCCTCCACATATTGTAAGGGCTTTCAAATTTTCTATAAAATTTATGCAACAACAACCGACTTGCAAACCGATGTGGCTGCAATTAACTCATACAACAATTCTAGTCCGTACGCCGCCGCCCGTTATCTTTTGGAAACAAAAAAGTACAAAGCGGTGCGAGGCAGCAATGAACCGCTTATCTTGCACACAGCAGCCGATCGTGTCGTTAAAGTTCGCCTGTATGATTACAGTGTACCGCCCGATCCGAATGCGGAAAAAGCCGGTTTGTATCTTGATAGCAGCAAAGATTCCGATGTGTTTCGGTATAACGGTGCTGCTTTTAAAAAACTTTCAAACACGGCAGAGGATGATGACATTTATAAAACGAGCAAGACTGCTGCCGACTACGAATATGTCGCTTTTTTTGCGGTAACCGTTGGATTGGACGAGCACTTTTCGCCGTTATATAGTCAACTGCTGGATTTAGGACATTTGGTGCTGAAATAAAACGATTATACTTTTAAAAGAACGCGGTGTGTCTCCTAAACTTGTGAGGGGTAAAGTACTTAAAAAAAAGCGGAAACTGTGATAAAATAACCGACGCATGAAATTCAAGATTTTAGTAATTGATGATGAAAAAAATATCCGTGAAGGCTTGCAAATTGCTCTTGAAGATGAGGGCTACGAAGTAATTACCGCTGCTGATGGAGCGGAGGGACTTCGGAAAGCTCGCCGGGATGATGCCGATTTAATCATTACCGATCTCCGTATGCCTGAAATCAGCGGTGAGGAAATTCTCCATGAAGTTATCTCGAAAATGCCCGGTATTCCGGTGATTGTCCTCACCGGACATGGAACGATTGAAACGGCGGTTGCTGCAATGCAAGCGGGCGCGTATGATTTTTTAACCAAGCCGCTCGATTTAGACCATTTACTGCTCCTCGTAAAGCGAGCATTAAAAAACCGCGAATTGGTGCTGCGACACCGTGAGTTGGAACAGGAACTCAACAAAAGCAGAGCGGCAAAAAACATTGTCGTAAAAAGCCCCATCATGCAAGACCTCATGGCGGTTGTCAAAAAAGTTGCTCCCTCGCGAGCTTCCGTGTTAATCACCGGTGAAAGCGGCGTCGGTAAGGAAGTTATTGCCGATGCAATTCATACGATGTCCGACCGCTACGATAAACCGATTATCAAAGTACACTGTGCCGCTCTTTCTGAAACGCTTTTGGAAAGCGAATTATTCGGGCATGAAAAAGGCGCTTTCACCGGAGCAATCAGCACTAAACGCGGACGCTTTGAACTTGCCGATGGCGGTACGATTTTTTTAGATGAAATCGGCGAAATTGATCAAAATGTACAGATTAAATTATTGCGCGTTATACAGGAAAAAAAGTTTGAACGTGTTGGCGGCGAAAAAACTATCACTGTCGATGTACGCATCATTGCGGCAACAAACCGCGACCTCAAGGCGGAAGTTGAAAAAGGTAATTTCCGTGAAGATCTTTTTTACCGACTCAATGTGGTACATATCGACGTGCCGCCGCTCAAAAACCGCAAAGAAGATATTCCGCTTTTGGTGTACAGTTTTATTAAAGAATTTTCGGAAGAAAACGGAAAACCGCCGCTGGAACTCGACCGAAAAGCCCGCAGTGCGTTGTACAACTACGATTGGCCGGGAAATATCCGCGAGTTAAAAAACTGTATTGAAAGCGCCGTAGTGATGAGTTCAGGAAATACGATTCAATTCAGCGATTTGCCGCCAGCCGTTACCCGCGTTGATGATGAAAAACACTTCTGTTTTCCGCTCGGCGTAAAGTTAGCCGATGTTGAAAAAGAATTGATTACGCAAACGCTTGCGTGGCAGGGAGGAAATAAAACAAAAACGGCGGATGTTCTCGGTATCGGACGAAAGACCCTTCACCGGAAAATTGAAGAATACAAAATAGAATCCGGCATAAAATCGGAGAAGTGAATTACGGCAGCCTGCGATAAAAACGGTGTACCAAAATATTTCGGTATACCGTTTTTATTTTCACGCTTGCAGCTAATTAATCACCGACTTTCCAGAAATACATTTTTTCGATTTTCAAAGAACCGCCGGCTTTTTTTGCTACGGCAGCCATTTCACCGGAAACCGAAACTTTTTCGTTATCAATAAAGGGTTGGTCTAAAAAACAAATTTCCGTAAAATGCTTATTCAGTTTACCTTTGATAATACCTTCTTTGACTTTTTCCGGCTTGTCCAAAGACTCAACTTGCTTTTTAAATACGTCATTTTGTTCGGCAATGTAATCGGCAGGGACGTCTTCCCGCTGTAAATATGCCGGCGTATACGCAACAATGTGCAAGCAGCAGTCATGCATAAATTTATCGACATTCGCATCGGAAAAAATGCTCGGATTATCTGAACTGAAGATAATCGCCGAGGCGGTTCGTTTGTCGTGGTGAACATAGTGTGCAATGCAGGAGTTGTCGGATGCTTTTAGGCAAGCGACCCGATTGACACTCATATTTTCACGAACACGGGTTGCTAAATCCAACACGACGTGTTTTAATTCATCGGTTATCTCGTTTGTTTCAGAGGTAAACACTTTGTCGGCAACAGTTTCCGCAGCCGCGATAAAATCCGCATTTTTTGCTACAAAGTCGGTTTCACATACTAACTCGGCAAATGCTATTTTTTTGCTGTCGCCTTTTATAATAATAACCCCTTCGCCGGTTGCACGATCGGTTCGTTTTTCAACCGCAGCAAGCCCTTTTTCTTTTAAAAGTTTTTCAGCGGCTTTTGTATCGCCGTTGGTTTCAACGAGAGCTTTTTTGCAATCCATCATTCCGGCACCGGTCGCATCGCGCAAGGCTTTTACTTGTTGTGCGGTAATTTCCATAATTTTCATTCTCCTCAAAATAATTTAGTCTTCGTATAATGCATCTTCATCAACGAGCGGATGTTCGATTTCATCATCGGTATCCGTTTTTTTATCATCGGACGGAACATAATTGCTGTAATCGGTAATTTCTTCGTCTCTATCCTGATACGGATCGACGCCTTCTTCGGCTGTGCTTTCATCTTCATCCTGCAAGTCTTCGATGATTTTCAAACCGGTGTCATGGTCTGATTCCAAAACGGCATTGGCAATCACCTGCGTAAAAAGCGAAATAGAGCGGATTGCATCGTCGTTTCCCGGAATCGGATAAGTAATGCGCGACGGGTCGCCGTTAGTATCGACAACGGCAACAATCGGGATTCCTAAACGGTCAGCCTCATGAATTGCAATTTCTTCTTTGCATGTGTCAATAACAAACATAATCCCGGGAAGTTCTTTCATGTCTTTCATCCCACCGATGTTTTTTTCGAGCTTTTGTTTTTCATGCAAAAGCACGGCGACTTCTTTTTTGGTTAAGTTATCGAAAGAACCGTCGACTTCCATCTTTTCGATTCTCTTTAATTTTGCAATGCTTTTTTTAATCGTAGAAAAGTTCGTAAGCATACCGCCTAACCAGCGGTTGTTGACGTAAAACATTCCGCAGCGCTCGGCTTCTTTTTGGATGGTTTCCTGAGCTTGCTTTTTTGTGCCGACAAATAAAACCGATTTACCGCTTGAAACGACTTCGCGTACCGCATCGTACGCCGCTCTGATTGCAACAATCGTTTTTTGTAAATCAATAATATTGATACCGTTTCGTTCCGCAAAGATGTATTTATCCATCTTCGGATTTTTTCTGTTTACTTGATGTCCAAAATGGACGCCCGATTCAAGTAAATTTTTCATGGTTACTACTGCCATGTGTCCTCCATAGCTTGAGCGTATGCACACAGCTCAGGTGCCTCAGCACGTTACGCCGGTACATTTCTCAAATCCTTCACTATTACACCGCCTACGCGGGAAATTTCAGTTTACACTGATGGGAGCATTCTACAAAAAAGCAATGAAAAAGTCAAGGGATAAAAAATAAAGCACCACGGAAATCAACTTTTAAAAAGTTCTAAAGTTCCGATAAATAAAATATGAAAGA
>CALDWC010000168.1 GCA_937923945.1 uncultured Treponema sp. | reverse complement strand
CCAAAATGCACGGCACCGTCCCCGAACGCACAGCTATTTCGGTGCGTTCGTACCGAAGCGAAAGCGGAGCCTCGGAAAGCCCGACGGCTTTGTCCTCAAGGAATAAAGACAAAGCCGACACGCCCGGAAAATAAAATGAAAAACTAAAACGAGTGGGAGGATACTCATATGATGAGGTCATTGTATTCAGGTGTTTCGGGTATGCAGAATCACCAAACAAGAATGGATGTGATTGGTAACAACGTAGCAAACGTAAACACGACGGGTTTTAAACGCGGTCGGGTGAATTTTCAGGATTTGATTTCGCAGCAACTGAACGGTGCTTCGAGACCGACGGAAAATTTGGGCGGTGTAAATCCGAAAGAAGTCGGACTCGGTATGATGGTAGCAACCATTGATACGGTGCATACGCAGGGAGCTTTGCAAACGACGGGTATCAATACCGATATTTCGGTGCAGGGAAACGGCTTTTTTGTACTGAAAGACGGCGAAAAAATGTTTTATACCCGAGACGGTGCATTCGGCGTTGACCGCGACGGAACTTTGGTAAATCCGGCGAACGGTATGCGTGTACAGGGTTGGATGGTGCAGGAAGCCGAAGGTGCCCGCGTGCTGAATACTTCCGGCAATGTTGAGGATTTGATTATTCCGGTTGGGCAAAAGTTGGATGCGAAAGCAACAACGGTGGTGAATTACGCCTGTAACTTGGACAAGCGCCTTCCGGTTCTCCCCGAAAATGCAAACCCGGCAGAGATTCTTGAGTCGACATGGCAAACACAGTTTAAAGTGTACGACAGTTTCGGCAATACGCAAGAGTTGAGCATCGCGTTTACACGAGTGCCGGGAACAACGAACCAGTGGCAGGGAACGGTCAATGTGCTTGATCCGATGACCGGAGCCGAAACGGAAACCCGTACCGGGGTCGGTACAACGGATGGAGTGGGAAATACCTTTATTTTGGAATTTGACAACTACGGACATTTACTGCAAGTAACCGACACCGCCGGCAACGTTACGAATGAAGGCGGGCAGGTTATGCTGCAGGTTTCATACAACGTACCGGAAGCAACGGTCGGACCCGACGGAAATCCGACCCGCGGAAACTTTATGATTAATCTCGGACAAACCGGTACTTCAAAAAATTCGGTAACACAATTTGCCGAAACGAGTACGACCAAAGCATATACGCAGGACGGATACGCTATGGGTTATTTGGAAAACTTCAAGATTGACAACTCGGGTGTGATTACGGGCGTGTATTCAAACGGCGTCCGCCAAGATATCGGACAGATTGCTATGGCGAGTTTTTCAAACCAGGGCGGTTTGGAAAAAGCGGGAGAAAACACCTATGTTGAATCGAATAACTCCGGCTATGCGAATATTTCAACGTCGGGAACGGTCGGCAAGGGTAAACTAATCGCCGGTACGCTGGAAATGAGTAACGTCGATTTGGCAGACCAATTTGTTGATATGATTGTAACGCAGCGCGGTTTCCAAGGTAACGCAAAAACCATTCAAACTTCGGACACGATGCTTGAAACGGCATTGAGCTTGAAGCGGTAGTTGATTGAATAAGGGCTTACGCAGCCCTTATGGAAACGCTGATTAAAGGCTTGATGCCGTTTAACAGCGTTTCCCTATTGTTTCTCAATGTTCAGTATAATAAGGTAGAATTCTGGACGTTTAACTTCGCACTGAAATAGCACGGCTCGTTAAACGGTCAGACTCTGCACTTTGAAACGCTCAAATTTTGCATGCGTTTCAAAGTAATCAAAAATGTCTATCGTTCCCATGCCTTTTATATCGTTTTTTTTTAAATTATGAAAGTTGATTTCCATCGCTCCGCTTACTTCGCCGGCTCCTTCGGTTCCGCCCAATGAACGTCAATGGTGCGATGCTCAATATCCGGAATCTGTTGAAAAATCGTGCAGTCCGCCCGATGAATGATAACTCCCCTCCCCCGAGAAACATATCCTGAAATCGGTTCATTGTATTGCGGGTTGCAGCACTGCGCAAAACGTACCAAAAAGTTTTTTTCATTTGCAATCACCACTTTTCGCCGATCGAGCTCAATAGTATTGCCGGCGGTTGTTTTTTTACCATGTGCAGCAGGACGCGGTTTATCCGTGCGCACCGGTTTTTCAGGCATATCAGTGAGATGAGATGCAATATATGCGTTTATTTTTTGGCGCGCCTTTGCCGTTTTTACATATTCCAGCTGTCCTTCTTGCGGATGCGCCATCGGGTGCGTGAGAACTTCGATAATCTCAGTGTTTTGTAAGGGTCGATTCAACGGAATGATTTTTCCGTTCGCTTTTGCACCGACGATTTTTTGCCCGATATCCGAGTGAATGCTGTACGCAAAATCAACCGCAGTCGCTCCAATAGGCAATTCTTTTACATCACCGGCGGGCGTAAAAACCAAAACCGTGTCGCTTAAAAGCTCATTTTTAAAGTCCCGAAAAAACGCTTCATCGTTATTAAAATCCTTACTTGAAACTTCCCGCAACTGATTAAAAATGGACAAGCCGCTTTCGCTGACTAAATCATGCGTTGAACCTTTTTTATAAAGCCAATGGGACGCGATACCGTGTTCGGCAATGTCGTGCATTTTTTGCGTACGGATTTGAATCTCCAGAGGATGACCTTCACACATAACGGTCGTATGGAGCGACTGATACCCGTTCGATTTCGGCATCGCAATATAATCTTTAAATTTACCGTCAAGCGGTTTCCAAAGGCTGTGCACCACACCGATTAACGTGTAACAATCCTGTTCCGTGTCACAAATAATTCTTAAGGCAAATAAATCAAAAATTTGGTCTGCCGGCACATTCCGTTTCCGTATCTTTTGGTAAATGGAATAAAAATGTTTTGCCCGGCTGCTGATGCTCACTTTAAAACCGTTTTTCTCGGCAGCCTCCGTTATTTTTTGCATTGCCGTTTCCAAGTATGCTTTCCGCTCACTCTGTTTTTGGTTGACGAGCTTTTTAATTTGCTGAAATGCTTCCGGGTTGGTGTATTTTAAGTTTAAATCCTCAAATTCATTTTTCTCTTTTGACATGCCCAAGCGATCGGCTAATGGCGCCCATATTTCCAACACTTCACTGGCAAGCGCTTTTTGTTCATCGGGGGTGAATTTTTTTATGTGATGGATCCGATCCAACTGATCCGCCAACTTGATAATAATAACCCGAATGTCATCAGCCAAAGCGAAAAACATTTTTCGAATCGCGGCAGACTGTTGCAGCGTTTTTGTATGAATCGGCATTTGCATAATTTTAGAAGTGCCGTCTACGATTTTCGCAACCGCTTCACCGAACTTATTTTTCACCTCGGCTTCGTTTGCACCGTGCCGATAAATATCATGCAAAAGTCCTGCAACTATTCCCGTGCCGTTCATGCCGTTTTCCGCTAAAATAGTTGCAACACGTAAATAGTGCAGATATAACGGTTCCGGCTCGATTTCACCGAATGTTTTTCCACCCGTCCGTTCGCACAAAAAATGCCACGCGTCCGTGATACGTTGCTTTTCTTCGGGAGTATAATTTTTATCTTTCAGAAAATCGTGAATGAGTTTTTCTTTTTCATCATCCATAAATTTAATTTGCTCCATTTACATTGTACTGTAAAGATATAAAAACTTCTACTTGCAGTTTTTTTGCAAAATGTTTTAGGAAAAACTGATTAACGGCTTGAGGAGGCACTGATTAATTCAATCGAGAATTAATCAGTGCCCACATTTAAAATCTATTGTTTCGTAAATGTTCAGAATCTACATTATTATACTGAACATTGAGAAACAATTAGGAAACGCTGTTAAACGGCGTCACGCCTTTAATCAGCGTTTCCTTGACGGTCGTTTAATAGCGTTTCCCTAAGATGTAACCGCCGACGAAAAGAACGCAAAAAACCGGAGAATATAAAAACGCTCATTACAGTAGTGTTGCATTTCCGCCATATTGAGCGAATGTAAAATATCCATGACAATATGCCGGCGGTGTTTTTAGGTACAAATATCTTTCCAATACCTTGCAGTTGCTACCAATAAACACGCCATAGTACAACACGCGTCAATTGCTTTTTTCCCCGCTTTATGGTAAACTTTAACCTTACTTTGGAGATGATAAAAATAACGATGAGAAAAATTGATTTTAACGAAGCCCAATTTAGTTTTGATCCTTCAAAAATTGAAAAAATAAAAAAAGTAAACATTGAATCGGAAATCATCGGACAGCAGCGTGCCGTTGATGCAATCAATATGGGATTGAAATTGCAAGCACCCGGATTTAATATTTTTGTGATGGGAAGTTCCGGCACCGGAAGACGCACGACCATTACTGAGCTTGCAAAAAAGTTGAAACCGAACTACAAAGAATTAACCGACATCGCATACGTGCATAATTTTAAAAAGCAACTGGAGCCGGATGCACTTTTTTTTCCGGGCGGTGAAGGCGCCACTTTTAAAACAAAACTCAAGCAGGCGATTTCAAAAATTGTTTCAAGCGGTTCCACCCTTGTTCACTCGGAAAGTTATTTAACCGCTGCAAACCGGCTCATCAACGAAGGCAGTTCTCGCGAGACGGAACTTTTGATGAGTTTTGAAGCAAAAACAAAAGAAGCCGGTTTTAAGTTTGTGCAAATAAAACAGGAAGGCGCACCCAGCAGTTTTGATTTAAATCCGATTGTTAACGGCAATGAAGTAAGCTTTTTGGAATTGCGGGAACTCGTTGAACAAAAAGCGATTACTAAAAAAGAGTTTGAAACAATAAAAAAAAATTACTACCGCTGCGTCGAATCGATGAATGAATTGTTTGATGCGATAAAAGCGAATCAAGAAGATACTCAAAAAAGATTGGATGAACTTCTTGACGGTTCGGTAAAACCGATTATCGATGAAAATCTTAAACCGCTTTTTGCCTCGGTCAAAACGTTTGAGAAAAAATTTAAAACAAACGGAAAAGAATACTGCGAAAAAATTATCCAATTTTTAACGGCAGTCAGTTCCGATTTAAAAACGCGGACATACACGTTTACCCATAATTTTAAAAATGCAAATCAAAAGAAAAGGTTTTTAGCAAAGTATGACATCAATATAGTCTGTGAAAATTCAGTCGATAAAGATTATTTAATCACGGAAAATTTGCCAACCTTTTCAAATCTTTTCGGTACGATTGAAAGCTCATCGGCAAATGATATCGGCTTCAGCGATGCGCACATGCGAATTGCGGCAGGCGCCGTTCACAAAGCCTTCGGCGGATATTTGGTACTGCGCTTCAGCGATTTAATCGCCGACGAAGACAGTTACTTTTATTTGAAGCGCGTACTGCAATCGGGTAAAATCGAAATTCAAATTTCGCCGAGCAGCAATAATCCTACAAGTATTTTTAAGCCGGTCGCAATTCCGGCAAACTTTAAAGTTATTTTAATCGGAGAAGAAAACACCTACGATGCGATTTACCAAACCGATGCGGATTTTTCGAAGCTCTTTAAAATATGCGCGGAATTTTCTCCGGTGATGCTCCGTACCGATGAAAACGAAGCCGCTTTTCTTTCGCTCGTTGAACGAATGGCAAAAAACTACGCCATCAAAAAAATTGACAATTCCGGATATGCCAGCTTGTTAGCGTATGCGTGTAAACTTGCAGGCTCCCGTCAATTTATTTCAACACAGTTCGCAAAAATTTCAGATATACTGTTACAGGCATCATTGATTGCCGAAGAAAGCGGCGCGAAAACCATCAACGATGCAATCATTGCGCGAACGCTGGAGCGGGTTCGCTTTTTTTCTTCGCTGCCCGAACAGGAATACCTCGAAGAACTGCGATGCGGCATTTTGTTTTTAACCGTCGCCGGTAAAAAAATCGGAAGCATCAACGGTCTCGCCGTTCAAGATCGCGGATATTTTTCTTTCGGCATACCGGAAGTAATCACCGCACAAAGTTCTCCCGGAGAAACGGGCGTTATTAACATTGAAACGGAAGTCGGCTTTTCCGGTGAAATTTACGACAAAGCTCATTTAATTATTTCATCGCTTTTAAAAAACACCTACGCACGGGACACAAAACTTTCCGTGGATGCGTCCGTATGTTTTGAGCAATCCTACGGTATGGTCGAAGGCGATTCGGCTTCGTGTGCGGAGTTTATCGCCTTACTTTCTTCGATTGCGGAAATCGCAATCCGTCAAGACCTCGCTATTACCGGCAGCTTAAATCAGCACGGCGATGTCCAGCCTATCGGTGGCGTGAGCGAAAAAATCGCTGGTTTTTTTAACGCGTGCAAAATTCTCGGCTTTACCGGCACACAAGGCGTTGTCATTCCTGAAGCGAATGTGCAAGATTTATTTTTACCGGACGAAATTCTGCAAGCGATTAAGGCGGAAACGTTTACCGTTTACACTGCAACAAAAATTGATGAAGTCGTAACGCTTTTTACCGAACGTAGCACGGAAGAAATTTCCGCCGCCGTGAAAAAACGTCTCACCGGATTTAACCGCGTAATGAAAAAACTGGTGAGCCTCGAAAAAGAGGAGAAGAAGTAAAAAAGACGAGTAGCGTACTGATGCAAGCTATGCAGGAACAGGAAAACGGAAGCCGAGAAGTTTTATCGGCAATTAAAAATATTAACGCGGTAACATTAGAAGTACGAGACGGTTCTGCGGAAATCCTGAAAGGCGGCAAGCAAGTTGCCGGTGAAATGAAAAAGCTTGATGACTTAACACGCGTTATTACCGAAAGTATGAATGAAATGGCATCGGGGGCGGTACAGATAAATAATGCAGTACAGGATGTAAATCAAATTACCCAAAAGAATAAAGAAGCAATAGAAAACTTAGTTACTGAAGTCGAAAAGTTTAAGGTGTGAAATACACACGCACTTTCTGAAATTGATACCGATATAAAATCCGTGCCGCCGCCGGCACCATCGTTATTTTTTTACCGGCGGTTTAATGCGGGCAAGAAAGTAAAACGGAATTGCAAACAGTTGTGCCGTAAACGAAACAGCGACCATAACCCACATGCTACGCTCGTAGAGTGCACCGAGCAGCCAGCTGCCGAAAAAGAAACTTATGCCGAAGAAAAATTCAAAAATGCCGTAGCCGGTTGCCCGCATTGATTTTGGAATAATGCTTGCAACCACGGCTTTCAAAATGGACTCCTGTGCCCCCATTCCGATGCCCCATAAAACAAGCGCAACGATGAGGCTCGGTACCGAATGTACAGCAAAAAGAAAAAATACAAAAGGCGCTGCAATCAAACCCGAAACGATGAGCGCCTGCATGCCTTTTTTATCGTACCAAATCCCGAACACAAAAGCCGCCGCCGCGTCAACCAGCATAGCGCCCGCGTATAAAAGCGGCAGGGTTTCAACGGTAATCGGTCCGGTCGTGCCGACAAAGGTCCGCGACACATGCATAACAATGAGCGCATAATCCAAAAAACCGAATGCAAAAAAACTGATCCCGATGATGTAAAAGATAAAACGCTTATCCACTTTTAAGGCGGCATCCGCTTTCACTTCCGGCTCGAATTGTTCCGGATTCGGAAACGCTTTTTTTGTAACAAACAGCAGGAGCAAAGTAAGAGCTCCGGGAATTGCCGTAAATGCGAAAGCCGCTGCATAGCGCCGGTACACGGGAAGCTGCGATTTGAAAAGCATCACAAAGCTAAAAAAAAGCGGTCCCAAAAAAGCGCCGATTTGATCCAAAAGCTCCTGTATCGCAAAACTTTTACCGATACCCTCCTGTGTTGCGGCAAACGACATGAGCGTATCTTTTGCAGGTTTTTTAAGCGCTTTACCGGTGCGCTGAATAATCAACAAGGCGCAGGCTGCAATCCAACCGTGTTCACCGACCAAAGCCAAAGCGGGAACTGCCAAAATATCAAGAATGTAGCCCAAAATAACGAATGTCCAGTACTTTTTTGTTTTGTCCGCTAACTTTCCGAACGCATAGCGCAGCGAATAACCGACCAATTCTCCCAAACCCGAAGCAAAACCGATTGCGGCGCTTGAGGCTCCGAGCAAACTGAAAAATGCACCGCGGATACTGGAAGCGGCTTCGTGCGTCATATCGGAAAATAAACTCACCATTCCGAACAGAATAATAAACACCAACGCAGGCGATGCTTTTTTGCGGCTATCCATATCATTACCTCTTTTATTTTATGCCCGTTTATTTTGAGATTTGAGAACGAGTACGATATTGTACGGTTAAGGAGGCACTGATTAATTCAATCGAGAATTAATCAGTGCTCACCTTTAAAATCGTTGTTTCGCAAATGTTCAGAATCTACCTTTATACTGAACATTGAGAAACAATTAGGAAACGATGTTAAACGGCGTCAAGCCTTTAATCAGCGTTTCCTTAAGGTAGCCTTTCAAAACTAAAAGTTTTTAAAAGACTACCTTTCCGTGCTCACCTTTAATCAGTGGTTCATCACGGACTGAGCATCAAAAAAAGATAAGCGCTCAGTTTTTAAAAGCTTTCTGCGTTGCTATATCTTCATAAGTACTGCTTTTAAAAGCTTGAATGTCCGCTCGGTCGAGGAAATCGAAAGCTGCTCATCGGGCGTGTGCACATTCTGCATATCAGGTCCGATAGAAATAGCTTCAAGACCGTGAATTTTTTCCACGAAATAACCGCATTCCAAACCGGCATGAATCGCCTCGACTTTCATCGCGGTGCCGGTTTGCTCTTTGTAAATATCGCACACCAAATCGCGAAGCGGAGATTTTTCCGCGTACTGCCAACCCGGATAGGTGCCTTCGAGGGTACAGGTACCGTTCAAAAGTCGTATCATCGCTTCAATTTCATGACACAGCATATCCCGCTCGCTGTCCGCCGCGCTTCGAACGCAACTGACGATTTTAACTTCCCGCTCCGTCGTAGCGACAATCCCCAAACTCAATGATGTTTGTACCAAGTCGCTCATACCGAAAGTCATTTTTTGTACACCGTTCGGCACTATATTCAAAAATGCAATAATCTCATTACTTGAAACTTCGCTCATCGGCAACAGTTTAGAATCATGCTCTTCGGCAATATCGAGCGTAAATGCTGGATCCGCCTTATGCTGCTGCGCAAGTTCTTCACCGATCGTTCGGCTCAAACGCTCGGCTTCTTCAGCATTTTTTACGGCAATATATGCCTTTGACTCTTTGGGAATAACATTGTCGGCAGTGCCGCCGTCTATCGAAATAAGCCGTAGCTCAATCTGCCGAGAAAGTTCTTGCAAAAGTCGTGCCAAAACCTTGTTTGCATTACCGCGCCCCTTGTTTATCTCCGAACCGGAATGGCCGCCCGTTAAGCCATGTACATGCAGCGCTAAGGTTTTGCTACCAAACGCTTCCCGCGAAACAGGTATACTTCCATTCAGGGCGGTTCCGCCGGCGCAACTCACCGTGACAACGCCTTCTTCTTCGGAGTCAAGGTTTATTAGTTTTTTACCTTTCAGATGCTTGGGATCATAGGATTCGGCACCGTACAAACCGGTTTCTTCATCAACGGTAAATACACACTCAATACGAGGACGTTGGTAATCGCCGGCAAGTAAAGCAAGCATCATCGCGACCGCAATGCCGTTATCCGCCCCCAACGTTGTTCCGCGCGCTTTTAATAAATCTCCGTCAACAAAAAGGTCTAAACCTTCTTTTTCCATATCTTTTTTGCAATCGGGCGTTTTTTGACACACCATATCCATGTGCCCCTGCAGGATTACCGGAGACCTTCCTTCGAATCCCTTACTTGCTTCTTTTATGATGGTTATATCGCCCAACTCGTCCTGATATGTTTCGAGTCCTCGTTGTTCACCGAAAGCTTTCAACCAATTGCTTACCGCCTTGGTGTTTCCCGAACCGCGGGGAATTTTTGAAAGCTCTTCAAAATACATCAACACATCTTTCGGTTCATAGCCTTGTAAAACAGACATTTTTTTTCTCCTTAAAATATAGTTTTTTTATTTCCAAATATAAAAAGTCTCCTGAAAATAGTGCGTTTTCAGAAGACCATATCATCTTATGCAAACATATACTGAACGACGAGCATAACAGCGGCGAACGCCGTGAGCATTCCGAGAAGCGGCATACAAAATTTCAGCCATTTATCATAGCTAACATTGACCACTTCCAACGAAGGCATAATAATACCGGTCGGCGTTATAAAAGTAATGATGCCCAAACCGTACACATATGCGGACACAATAAGCTCTCGAGGGATACCGACCACATCGGCAAGCGGTGCCATAATCGGTATGGACAGTACCGCAAGTCCCGAAGACGAGTTCACAAAAAAGCCCAGCAATACATAGATCAGCATCAAAAGCACTAAAAACACTGCAGCGGGAAGCCCCGAAACGGCAGTTGATAATCCTTCAAGGATAGTGCCGGAAATTCTGCCGTTATCCATAATAATGGTAACCGCGCGTGCCACACCCAAAATAAGCGCCACACCCATAAGATCTGCCGAACCCGAGACAAACGTATCAACTATTTCCTTTTCACCGAGTCCGCCGACTATACCGATAATGATTGCACCGACGAGGAACAATTCCGCCAATTCGGTAAACCACCAACCGCGTGCTGAAATTCCCCAAATCATAACGCCGAACATCAACACGAAAATCCCCAACGCAAGTTTCATACGCAAAGTAAACGTCGGAATATTTTCTATATCGCTCGTTGAAAATTTTGCTTCAATGTCGTCTTTTTGCGCGAAGATTAACGACTTGCTCGGATCTTTTTTTATTTTTCTGCCGTAGTGCATTAAATATAAAATGGTTATTGCCGTTCCGAAAACGAGACCGATGACACGAAATAAAATACCGCTACTCATCGTAGTACCGGCAGCATACGACGCGATACCGACTGAAAACGGGTTGAGCGTTGAAAACATACAACCGATGGTCGAACCCATGTATACGGCACCGACAGCCGTAATTGCATCAAAGCCGGCTGCAAGAAATACGGGGATCAGTACGGGATAAAGTGCAATCGTTTCTTCGCAAAAGCCTTCGACGGTTCCGGCAAACGCAATGAGAATCGTTACCACAATAATAATAATCTGCTCTCTGCCTTTTGATATTTTGGCAAGCGCCCCGATTCCGGCATTAAAAGCGCCGATATGATTGATGATACCGATCGTCCCGCCGAGCATAAAGATAAAAAAGATAATGTCAAAACCATCGGCGGTACCGGTAACAATCGAGTCTAAAAACTCTTTCGGTCCCTGCGGTTGCCGTTCCATTTTCTTATAAGTGCCCGGTATGGACATGGGCTTTGTAATATTGCCGTTTAAAAAGTTTTCCAGCTTTGCCGTAATCCGATACTCGTCAAGTACTTCCTGTGTTGCAGGCATTTCCGTAATCGCCCCGTCAACATCGGTTATTAAAAATGCGCTTTTATCCTCCGAATACTCGATGGTACTGTACGATCCGGCAGGTATTATCCATGTCAGTATAACCGCCAAGATAACTACAATAAAACAGATTGAAAACGCCGAAAGAAAACCTTTCTTTTTATTCTTCATAAATCACCTTCTTAAAACTATAAAATTTTCACACGTAAAGTGCAAATACGCGTATTATTTACCTTTTTTCTGTTTTTGTCAATAAGCTAACAAAGAATTCATAAAGAGTTTTAATAAAATTGCATTAAAAAACAAAGACACAAGGAAATGCTGATTAAAGGCTTGACACCGTGTATCAGCGTACGCCGAATTCTTACTATGATTTAGGTGAAAACATACTGTGTTTTAAAAAAAACATAGTATGTTTTAAAAATTTCGTACTATGTTTTTGGGGAAAACATAGTACGTTTTTGGTAAAATACAAAAAAGACCTTATTTTTCAAAGACGATAAAAGGAATTTTAACGACCGGAGCCCCATAGGCATACGCTGATTAAAGGCTTGACGCCGTTTAACAGCGTTTCCCTATTGTTTCTCGATGTTCAGCATAAGTGCCTCTGAATATTTTCGAAACAAGAGATTTAAATGTTGGCACTGAAAGAAGTCTTTTAAAAACATCAGTTTTTGAAAGATGCCCTCAATTATCGATTGAATTAATCAGTGCCGACATAGTAGTTGACACTTCACCTATCAATTTTGGAAAGAGGCGAGTCAAATACAAGGAGCGAACAAAACCGAAGCGGAGGCGTATCTATGATACGTTGAGCATTTGCGTCTTCCGAAAAACATCCTTAGGTCTTTCGGAAGACGGCTGAGTTTTGAAAATTTGATACATTTGTATTTTCAAAACTCACCTGCTGTACTCCGCTGTCGGCATCCGTGCCGACGACGAAGTAGTTGGTCGCATATTTTCAAAATTAGCTTAAGCCTTCAACATGCCCATTAACAAAGTCAATATGCACTGCCTGCGGTTCTTTCGGCAAGCCCGGCATGCGCATCATGTCTCCCATAATCGGGACAACAATTTCCGAACCGTTGTTCAGGACAACTTCGCGGACATGCATTTCAAAGCCGGTCGGTACCCCGTAGAGTTTCGGGTCAGCCGAGAACGAATACTGGGTTTTTGCGATACAAACCGGATACTTTGCGGCTTCGGTTCCCTGCAATTTTTCAAGGTCTTTTGCAGCACCGGCTTCAAAGGTAACGCTCGCAGCTCCGTAAATTTCTTTACAGATTTTTTCAATCTTCGTTTTCAATGTATCGTCGTCGTTGTACAAAAACTTCAAAGGCTTTGACGGCTCTTTTTCGATCTTTTCCACGACTAATTTTGCCAAAGCTTCCGCACCTTTTCCGCCTTCACCGAATGCGCTGTTAACGGCAAAACCGACGCCCTGTTTTTCGCAATGTTCTTTTATAATGTTCAGCTCTTCGTCCGTGTCATAGCCGTATTTGTTCAAAGCGACAATAACCGTTTGTCCGAACTTTTTCATGTTTTCGATGTGCTTATCCAAGTTTGCCATACCTTTTTTCAAGGCTTCCGCATTCGGCTTGGAAATTTCTTTTTCGGGAACGCCGCCGTGCATTTTTAAACCGCCGGTCGTTGCAGCGATAATCGTTAATGCCGGAGAAAGCCCCGCTTTTCGGCACTTTATGTCAAAGAATTTTTCGGCACCCAAGTCAGCGGCGAATCCTGCCTCGGTAATTACATAGTCGCCGTAGGTGAGGGCTGTTTTAGTCGCAATGATTGAGTTACAGCCGTGCGCGATATTTGCAAAAGGTCCGCCGTGAATAAATGCGGGACCGTTTTCGGTTGTCTGTACGAGGTTCGGATTCAACGCGTCTTTGAGCAAAACCACAATGGAACCTGCAACGCCCATATCTTTTACCGTAACCGGATTGTTTTCACCGTCATAGCCGACAATAATTTTTTCAATGCGACGGCGCAAATCATCAATGCTCGTTGCCAAGCAGAAAATTGCCATAATTTCGGAAGCCGGCGTAATATCAAAGCCCGATTCCGTAACAACCCCGTTTCCCGCACCCAAACCGGTAATCACATTCCGCAGCGCTCGATCGTTGACATCCAAAACGCGTTTCCAAATAACCTTTTTCATCTGTTTCGGAGTTCCGCGGTTACGGAAATTGTAGTTATCAACTAAGGCGCTGATCATATTGTGTGCCGTAGTAATCGCGTGGAAGTCGCCGGTAAAGTGCAGGTTAATGTTTTCCATCGGAAGAACCTGAGCATAACCGCCGCCTGCCGCACCGCCTTTCATACCGAAACACGGACCCAAGGAAGGCTCGCGCAGTGCAACAACCGCATTCTTGCCGATTTTCTGCATACCGAGCGCCAAACCGACTGAAACGGTTGTTTTCCCGATACCGGCTTTGGTCGGCGTAATTGCGGTAACCAAAATGAGCTTATGCTTTTTAATCTTTGCGTCATCAATATTGGTGTACGGCACTTTCGCAATATATTTTCCATAAGGTACTAAATCATCTTCTTTAATACCTAAACCTTCAGCCACTTGAACGATTTTTTTTAGCTTCGTTTCTCTCGCTATTTCAATATCTGTTTTCATGTAAAAATTGTAATACAAAAAAAAACTTTATGCAAGGGTGTTTTTCTCATTTCAAACGTTTTTCTAAATTTTTTAAACTTCACTTTTAGCGTTACACACCGGTTTTACCGTTAACGTATTTCCGCTCACTTTTACAATTTCGCACATCGTCTCCGGTTCAATTTCACCACCGTCGCTTGAAACAATATTCCAGATAACGCCGTTTTGTGTTTTGCCTTCACCGTTTTGCAGTTCGGTAACTTTTTTAGTAACAATAATTTTTTTACCGGTAAGATCATTGGGATTCTTTTTTTGTTTGAGCTTTTTAAGTACAAGCGGACGCGTAAACGCCAAAAAGAGTGTTGAAAGCGTAACAAAAATTAAAAGCTGATACCGCCATCCGAGTTTCGACAAAAAAATGAGCGGAATACAACTGAGTGCAAACCAAATCGTGGTAAGATTATAGGTAGAAATCTCAATGACAACCAAAATAATAAAAAGAATTAACCAAAAATACGAAAAGAAAAACGAAAAAAAATCGTGCATACTATTCTCCGATGTTCTATTATAGTTCATAAAAAAGCGATTGTCAATGCGTTATACTTTTATATTTTTCAATATTAAAATCAAAGTAAAAATACTTTTCGATTTCGCTCATAACGAATGAACCGCCTGCCAGCGAATAATGCGTCCCGTCCTCGCGCATCAGCTGAATCCGCTTTCCGTCGGCAGTTTGTACTTGGTCGGTGTAAACGCTACTTCCGCCGCTGATAAGTTCCCGCAAAGAAATCCGTTGCACGTTCGTGTCCGCCAGTGCCGCCATCGCTTTTATTTGGGCGTTTTCAACGGCGGTGATATCGGCATTCAACGACGGAGACTTTACCGCCGGTAAACCGAGCCAGTACACTTTTTTTACCGAACTTTGCAAAATATTCATCACGGTTTTAATTTTTTCAATGTATGCGGCAATCCACTCATCGGTTCCGAAACGAAACAGCTTTCTGTTGCCGTCAAAAAAATTTTGATAATCATTCATACCCAAAAGTAACACAACAACATCAAAAGGTTTTTCTTCATTTTCGGCTTCCTTGAAAAGTGCGGTAAACTTTGCCGGCCAATTATAATAATCGGTGCGGATAAATCCCGAAGACACTACCGCAAGGTCGATCGCTTCAAACGCCGATTCGGTGCCGATGTTCCGTTTAAAACCTTCGGCGATACTTTGCATTTGTGAATCGCCTGCGAATAAAATTCGCAAGGGATGCTCTTTTGTGTAATCGTAGTGTGCCACGAGCAGAGAATTGTTTTCCGGTAGCGCTTTTGCTTTTTCCGCCAACAGCGCGGAAGGTGAAAACGTATGAGCGTCGCCGGTTTGCATTTCCGGTAACGCATGCGCTTTATCGATGTCACCATTGCCGTCCGAACAAGCCGCAACGGTGAGTGCATTTTTTTCCGTATAGTAAAAATTATCCCAGTGGTAATCGTTCTGTACTCCGCATGCGGTTAAAACATTTTTTCTCGCATTCGCAAAAAACGCACTGAAAGGTAGCATTTGAGCAAAATCGACCATCGGCTGCGAAACCGCTTGAATTATATTTTTTGTGTACTGATTTTTCAGCTGCGAAGAAAAATGAGTAATTTTATTCGGAATAAAAACCGCAACCGCACACAAAAAAATTGCAGTATATACCACCGTTTGGTTTTTTGAATAGCTCGGCGTTCCCGCACATTTTCCGGCTGCCGCTTTTACCGCTTTAAAAAAAAATTCCTTCATTGTCTTTCTCTATCGCAAAGAAAGTATACCTTAAAAATAAACTTTCAACAAGCGTTCGCATTTTTTTTAGTAACCGATTGCGTTTTTAGCACTGTTTTTATAAAGCTTTTACGCACCGGACGCCCGCCTCTTTTCCTTCGAATTGCTGCGGTACCCGCCCACCGATAGGCGGTCGGCGCTGTTACGCTTCACATCGGTTCCCGCACTCAAAAAATTTTTACCCATACCGTTTCCTTTTGGAAACACTGATTAATTACCATTTTTTACATGACAAAAAAATATAAATGAGTATA
>CALDWC010000167.1 GCA_937923945.1 uncultured Treponema sp. | reverse complement strand
CCTGAAATTATCGGAATGAGCGATCGAGTCCTTGTGATTCATGAGGGGAGGGTTGCCGGAGAAATTGCACAAAATATTACCGAAGAAAAAATTATGACGCTTGCTACGGGAGGTTCTCTTAATGATTGACAAAAAAACGATTTTGCAAAAGGGGCAGGATTATGGCGCGCAAATTGCGCTCGTGCTTTTACTTATTGCGGTGAGCATTGTCAGTCCGGAATTTCGCTCGCTGCATAACCTGTTGCAGCTTTTACGGCAGTCGGCAATCAACGGCTTAATTGCATTCGGTATGACTACCGTAATTATATCCGGCGGCATTGATTTATCTGTTGGCTCAACACTTTGCCTTACTGCACTTATTTTTGCGAACCTCGTAAAACACGGCACACCGGTTCTCCTTGCGTTATTGACTGCTTTGCTGCTCGGCTTGGTTTTAGGATTACTGAATGGACTTATGATTGTAAAAGGAAAACTGCAGCCGTTTATCGCAACGCTCGTGTCGATGACCGCATACCGCGGTATCAGCATGATTTTCAGTAACGGTCGCCCCATTTCCGGCTTAGGGGACAGCAGGATACTTACCTTTATAGGAAAAGGCTCATTGCTTGGAGTGCCGTTTCCCGTATGGATTTTACTCATCGTGTTCGGAGTTTTTTATTTTATTTTACATCATACGGTACTGGGAAGAAAAATTTATGCTACCGGCAGCAATGTAAAAGCGGCGCATCTTGCGGGAATCAATATCGGTTTTATTAAATTTTTAGTTTATGGTATATCAGGGCTTACTTCGACACTTGCCGGAATTATTTTGGTGTCGAGGCTTAACAGTGCGCAGCCGACTATGGGCATGGGTTACGAACTTGACGCAATTGCGGCGGTTGCGCTCGGTGGTACCAGTATGAACGGAGGCCGCGGAAAAATACTCGGTACGCTGACGGGCGTGTTAATTATTGCAACGCTGAATAACAGTATGAATATTTTGGGAGTTTCGTCTTACTATCAGCAAGTGGTAAAAGCTTTCGTTATTCTTCTTGCCGTTTTATCGGATAGAAAAATGAAATAAATAATTGAAATGGTGTTGATACAATAATCATAATCTTTTGTTTATGGAGGAAAGATATGAAAAAATTTTTATTCAGTGCCGCCGCGGCACTGTTGATTCTCACGAGTTGCACAAAAACGACGAGTGATGAAAAGGCTGTTATTGGGCTTGCAGTTTCAACCCAAAATAATCCGTTTTTTGTAACGCTGGTATCCGGAGCAAAAAAAGCTGCGGAAGCTCAAAATTGCGATCTGGTAGTCGTAGATGCGGGAGACGATGTTGTCAAACAAACGAGCGACATTGAAGACTTAATTTCGAAAAAAATTAAGGTTTTGATTGTGAATCCCGTTGATTCGGAAGCAATTGCGCCTGCAGTTTCCGATGCAAAAAAAGCCGGTATCCCCGTTATTGCCGTTGACAGAGCGGTAATTGGCGAAAGTGTGACGTGTCAAATTGCTTCCGACAATGTTGCCGGAGCTAAAATGGCCGGTGAATATTTATTGAGTTTGGTCGGTGAAAATGCCGAAGTTGCGGAATTGCAAGGGGTGAATGGCGCCTCCGCCACTATCGACAGGGGAAAAGGTTTCCACCAAGCGGTTGACGGCAAACTGAATGTTGTTGCAAGTTTAACCGCAAACTTTAACCGCGTGGAAGGCTTATCCGTTGCAGAAAATATTCTCCAAGGAAATCCCGAGCTGAAAGGTGTTTTTGCTCACAACGATGAAATGGCGTTAGGTGCATTGGAAGCGGCAACTGCAAGCGGTAAACAAATTGTTATTGTCGGCTTTGATGCAACCGATGATGCACTCGCTGCTGTAAAAAACGGTACACTTGCTGCAACCGTTGCTCAACAGCCTGAACAGATGGGCAAGGTTGCCGTGGAAACCGCTCTACAAATTATTGCCGGCAACAGCGTTCCCGAATCCATTCCGGTTGACGTTGCGCTCATAAAAAAATAAGCGGTTGATGCTTTAACTGGTACGAACGGTTTTCTTAACCGATTTTTTACTCGGGGAAAACCGTTCGACGGTAAAGGAGGCAGTTATGAAAATATTAAACTTCGGTTCGCTCAACATTGATTATGTGTATTCCGTCCCGCATATCGTGAAAGAAGGTGAAACGATTGCAAGTACCGAGCGCCGTGTTTTTCCGGGAGGCAAGGGACTTAATCAAGCACTTGCCGTCTCGCTTGCTCTCGAAAACACTTCGGATATTCCGGTATATCTTGCCGGCGGAATCGGTAAAAACGATGGCGATTTTTTACTCAAAGCACTTGAACCTTTTTCATTACACTTAGACTTTCTTTACTCATACCCTGAAAGTACGGGACATACTTGTATTCAAGTCGATGCGAGCGGAAAAAACAGCATTATATATTATGCGGGCGCAAACGGTTTACAGAGCAAAGAAGTAATCGATAAAATATTAAAATCTTTTTCAAAAGGCGACTATCTTTTGCTGCAAAACGAAATAAATAATGTCGGCTATCTTATCCAAAAAGCTCACGAAAAAGGCTTGAGTATTTTTTTTAATCCGTCACCGTTTACGCAAACGATATTTTCGTATCCGCTTGCGTTTGTTGATTATTTTTTTGTAAATGAAACGGAAGCACGCTTATTGCTTGACACAAACGACGTAATGAGCGATGAGGAGGCGCTGTTCGCATTACAAAAAAAGTTTCCGCATGCACATATTATTTTAACGCGCGGACAAAACGGCGTGCTTTTTTTACATAACGGCAAAGTCTTTTCACATGGGGTATATAAGGTTGCTGCTGTCGATACCACTGCAGCGGGGGATACTTTTACCGGATATTTTATTGCTTTGCTTGCTCAAGGTGCCGACGATGAAAAAATTCTTTCGTATGCGTCAAAAGCGGCGGCTATTGCCGTTTCAAGAAAAGGAGCCGTACCCTCTATTCCCCATTGGAAAGAAGTTGCTGAAACGAATCTCACCCTTACATAAAATGATAAAACGTGCTATATTGTGCCTCATGAAAATAAACGGAATTTTGAACTCACCCATTTCACGGGTACTTTCCTATATGCGGCATACTGATACGCTTTGTATCGGCGATTGCGGTTTGCCGTGTCCTGACGGCGTTGAACTGATCGATGTATCACTTGAATTCGGTAAACCTTCATTTATGGAAGTTCTCACGGTTGTTGCACGCGAGATGAAAATCGAAAAAATAACGCTCGCCGCTGAAATAAAAACAAAGAACGATGCAGTACTCAAACAAGTGCAAGCATTGTTTCCGAATCTCAGTATTTGCTTTATCAGTCATGATGATTTTAAACGGCAAACAAAACAGTGCAAAGCGATTATCCGTACCGGAGAAGTTACACCGTATGCAAATATTATTTTGCAATCGGCGTGTGTTTTTTAAAAACTGATACAGAGGAGTGTACCGTTTTATGGCGAAAAAAATTCTTTTCAAAAAAGATATCGGACTTGAAAATTTTATTTTTACCGTTTTCTTTTTCGGCTTTTTTGTGAGTATCGGTTTTAAAATGGGCGCAGTCAATATGATTTCTACCATCATGGCGACTGCGTTTGATTTACTCATTAATGTTTGTTTTTATTTGATGGCAATTACGGTTTTAACGGGAGCAATGTCGGGAATTTTTTCCGAATTCGGTTTGCTTTCATTAGTGAATAAGCTGCTTTCAAAAATTATAAAACCGATTTATGATTTACCGGGAGTTGCATCGCTCGGTGTGTTAAACTGCTATCTTTCCGATAATCCTGCAATTTTGCCTTTTGCCGATGATGATAATTTTCGCCGGTATTTTAAGCAATACCAGTTACCGGTTTTAACAAATCTTGCGACTTCGTTCGGTATGGGATTAATTACCACGACGACCTTGATTGGCTTGAAACAGGTACCGTCGGCAGTTCCCGCCGTTTTACTCGGAAATGCGGGAGCGGTCGCCGGAAGCATTCTTTCCGTACGGTTAATGCTTCATTTTTCAAAAAAACTCTACGGTACGGAAGCTGTCGCGCCGACAAAGCAATGTGAAGCGATGCCTGAAAATATGCGCATTGTTAGAGAAGGAGGCATCGGTTCCCGCTTTATTCAAGCGCTACTTGACGGCGGAAAATCAGGAGTGGATATGGGCGTTGCAATTATTCCGGGTGTGCTCGTTATTTGTACGGCGGTGATCCTTTTGACCAAAGGTCCCGGTGCAAACGGAGTTTATACCGGAGCGGCTGGAGAAGGCGTGGCTTTTCTTCCCTGGGTCGGAGAACGCTTGAGCTTTATTGTAACTCCGCTGTTCGGATTCAGTGCTCCCGAAGCGATTTCCGTTCCGATTACGGCGCTCGGTTCAACGGGGGCTGCACTCGGCATGGTTAAAACGATGGCACAGGCGGGAAACGTCACTACAAACGATATTGCCGTATTTACTGCAATTTGTATGTGCTGGTCGGGATATATTTCAACGCATATTGCCATGATGGACGCCCTCGATGCAAAAGAACTGACGGGAAAAGCAATTTTCAGCCATACGCTCGGCGGATTATTTGCAGGTTTTGTTGCCCATTTACTGGCATTTTTATTATAAAATTTAACAAGGAGATTTGAAAGTGAAACGGATTTTAAAAAATATTGTATATACGGGATTGGTAATCGCTGTTGTGCTTTTAGCGTTCGGAACGGGTTTTTTTGTCTCCAAATCGCAATCCAGCGGAAGAACACAGGAAGAAGCCCTTCAAAGAATAAACGAAGCCGTACCGCCGGTATCGGCTGCCTCCGTTACGGTGAGCGAAGGAAACTATACACAAGATGAACTGCAAAATATTCGTGTGTATGAAAACCTCAATGAAGCGGTTGTCAATATTTCAACGCAAGTGCTGGGAATGAGCTTTTTGTTTGAAGCGGTACCGATGGATGGCAGTACCGGTTCGGGTGCGATTATTGATCAAGCCGGCTATGTGGTTACCAATACCCATGTTATTGAAGATGCCGTTAAAATTTATATTTCACTTTTTAACGGCGATCAATATGAAGCGCAGGTAATCGGCACCGACGTTGAAAATGATTTAGCCGTTTTAAAATTTGATCCGCCGAAAAATCTTGTTTTAAAAACGATTCCTTTCGGAACTTCATCGCGTTTAAAAGTCGGGCAAAAAGTTCTTGCAATCGGGAACCCGTTCGGTTTAGATCGAACCTTAACGGTCGGTATTGTTTCGGCGTTAGGACGCCCCATCCGGAATGATAAAAATATTATTATTAACAATATGATTCAAACCGATACGGCGATTAACCCGGGAAACTCGGGGGGACCGTTACTCGATGCAAACGGCTTTTTAGTCGGCGTCAATACGATGATTTATTCGACTTCGGGAAGTTCAGCAGGTATCGGTTTTGCCGTGCCGGTTGATACCGCCCGCCGTGTCGTTCCCGAGTTGATAAAGTACGGCAAGGTAAACCGCGGTACGATTGACGCACAGCTGGTACAAATGAATACCGCTATTGCAAATGCGGCTCGTTCGCCGATAAATTACGGGCTACTCGTTTCCTCGGTTGAAAACGGCACCAATGCAAAAAAAAGCGGGTTGCAGGGTGGCACAAAACCGGTGCGCTACGGTTTCGGCAGAAATAGTTCAATTCTCTATTTGGGCGGCGATATTATTATTGCAATCAACAATCAGGAAGTAAAACAATTTTCCGATTACTACAGTATTCTTGAAGATAAAAAACCGAATGATGAAATAAGTATCACCGTCTTGCGCGGTTCAAAAGAAGTTACCCTTAAAATGCGGTTGGTTGCCCGCAATTAGAGACTCGTATGCTCATTCTCGGTATTGATCCCGGCTTAGCGTTTACCGGCTTCGGAATTATCCGCACGGAAGGCTCTCGGTTTGTGCATGTTGCGTACGGAACGATTGCAACAAAAAAAGAAACGCCGCACGGACAGCGGCTTTTGACGATTTATGACGGTATAGTGCAGTTGATAAAAGAATATAATCCGGCTCGGGCGGGAATTGAAAGTTTATACTTTTCAAAAAACGTTTCAAGCGGGCTTTTAGTATCGCAAGCTTTGGGCGTTATTTTATTGGCGCTGAATCAAAACAATATTCCGGTGTGTGAAATTGCACCGAATACGGTAAAAAAAACGGTTACCGGTGTTGCACAAGCCGATAAAAATCAAGTGCAACAATGCGTGAAATTACTTTTGGGCTTGCATCAAGTTCCGAAGCCCGACCACGCGGCGGATGCCCTTGCGATAGCAATTACGGCGGTAAACCTCGGCATGAATCCGCTTCCACAGTAACCGCATTTCCTTAATTTGTATATTGTATAAAAAAACGGAGACGGGTTGCGTCTCCATTTTTATATTTTTGTTGTTATGTTATTCGTTCTTGTCGGCGATGTTTTCAGTGGAAAGGCTTTCTTTGAGCGCAACTAAATTTCCATCACTGCCGTGTTTGATAATTTCATCGAATTCATCTTTTTCAATCACTTCTTTTTCGAGAAGCCGTTTCGCGATATATTCGATAATATCTCGCTTTGATTTTAAAAGTTCACAAACGGCATTATATCGTTCATCAATAATGCGGGCAATTTCTTCATCAATATATTGTTGCGTTGTTTCCGAATATTCCCGCACGAGTGTCGGCTCGCCGCTACGTGAACCGAAGCCCGAACCGCGTTTTGTCAAAGCAACGTTTTTAAACTTGTCGCTCATTCCGTAAGTGGTAATCATTTCGCTGACCATATCGGTTGCGCGCATTAAATCATTGCCGGCTCCGGTTGAAATTTCGCCGAACACAATATCTTCGGCAGCTCGTCCCGCTAAAAGCACATCGATTTCCGCAATCATATCGCTTTTCGTATGGAGGTAGGTATCTTCATCGGGGATATTGAGCGTGTAACCAAGCGCCGCAATACCGCGCGGAATAATCGAAATTTTATGCACGGGATTTGCGCCTTCCGTAAAAGCCGCCGCAATTGCGTGTCCTGTTTCATGGTAAGCAACAATACGACGCTCTTTTTCTTTGATCACGCGGCTTTTCCTTTGTAACCCGCCGATATTTTTTTCAACCGCTTCGTGCAAATCTTCCATGTTGACAAGTTTTCGACCTGCGCGAACTGCCATCAGAGCCGCTTCATTGATTACATTTGCCAAGTCGGCACCTGAAAAGCCGCTCGTCATCTTCGCGATGTCGTTTAAGTCGACGGCAGACTCCATTTTTACATTTTTTGCGTGAATTTTGAGAATCTGCTCGCGACCGCGGACGTCCGGTTTATCGACGACAACCTGCCTATCAAAACGTCCCGGACGGAGAATAGCGGGATCCAATACATCGGGGCGGTTCGTTGCCGCTAAGACGATAAGTCCGCTCGTGCCGTCAAAACCGTCCATTTCAACGAGGAGCTGATTCAGTGTTTGCTCCCGTTCGTCGTTGGAATTTACCGAGTTGATTCGCGATTTACCGATTGCGTCCAGTTCGTCAATGAATACAATACACGGCGCTTTATTGCGGGCATCTTTAAAGAGCTTTCTTACGCGGGAAGCTCCGACACCGACAAACATTTCTACAAACTCGGAACCGCTGATTTTGAAAAAAGGAACGCCCGATTCTCCTGCAACGGCACGTGCCAGCAATGTTTTTCCGGTTCCGGGCGGTCCAACGAGAAGCACACCGCGCGGAATTTTACCGCCGATTTCGGTGTACTTTTTGGGATTTTTCAAAAAGTCAACAACTTCAACCAATTCTTCCTTTGCTTCATCAACTCCTGCAACATCCGAAAACCGGGTTTCGACTTTTCCTTCAACAATTGTTCCGCCGGCATTTTGTCCCGGTGAAAAAACACCGCCGCCCAGTCCGCCGCTGATATTTTTTCCGATACGCCGCATCATAAAGTTGAAAAAGGCGGATATGAGGAGAAGTGAAAAAATCCACGGAAGCATTTCCGTTAAAAAACTCGGTTCTTTTATCTTTATTGAGTACACAACTTTTTTTTCATCAAGTAATTTTAAAAAATTATCGGTAACAATTCCGACAGTTTTAAAATTGCTGTTTTGCGCACCGGCAAAAATAGCAAGTCCCGACTTATTTCCGTTTTGGCGAGCTGCTGCCGTTGACGTATAACCGGAAAAGTATGCTTGCCCGATTTCAACATATTTGATTTCACCGCGTTCAATTCGGTCTTTGAACTCCGAAAAAGGAATTAAAGCGGAATCCGTCGCGGTTGTTAAAAGTTGATTTATTAAAATCAATACTAATAAAAAAAGCCCGATTAAAATCCAAATCGGGAAACCGCCCCCAAACTTTGGCGGCATTTTATTATCCGGATCTCGGTCGTTAAAAAATCCGAAAGGATCGTTCGGGTCTCTATTATTTTGACTCATAATTACCTCTATTGTGCAATAATCACTGCATGGTATGATATGCTCCAGTATACTAAAAAAAACAAAAATAGTGAAGAGGCTATTTTATTTTTCGAGCTTTTGCATATTTTTCTCCGTGAGTTATTCAGGCGAGATATTCGATTTGAACCCTCCGTTCTTCGGCAATTGTAGTTTCCGCTCCGTGTCCCGGATACACGACGGTTTCACCCGGTAAGTGCAAAAGCTTTTTTAAAGACGCGGCAATTGCCGTTTCGCTGCAGCCGTACAAGTCGGTGCGTCCACGAGCATGCCGTAAAAGCGTATCGCCTGAAAACAAAACTTTTTCCGCTGCGGAATAAAAACAAACGGAACCGGGTGTATGTCCCGGCGTATGGATAACCGTAAAACCGTTTACCGTATCGCCGTCCTGCAAAAGATCGGTCGGCTGCGGGAAAGTTTTATGAACCGCTTCATACTGTTTAATATACCGATCGGCACGAATCGGAGCAAAGCATTTGAGGTGTTCGGCAACTCCCGTGTCCCCTAAATAAACGCGGTCATCGCGGTGAATATAGATTTTCGAATCGGGGTAAAGGTGCAATAAATCCGCAACGCCGCCGACATGGTCAAAGTGTCCATGGGTGAGCATAATCGAAAGCGTTTTTGCACCGCTTTCCTTTAGGAAGTCTACCAATTCTTCGTCCGCTCCGCCCGGATCGACAACCGCCATTGTTGCGTCATCAACTTTAAAGCAATAAGTACGTACAAAAAGAACGCCCGTATAAATCAATGTAATTTTCATAGCGGGTACTTATATCACGTTTTGTTTTTCTGTGCAAGAGGGGGGGGAACGTTTGCTCAATCAGCTGATTCGATATCGGCTTCGCGGTGCGGAGAAAAAGCCGGAAAAGGTCATTTGCTTCGCCCGCCGCTCATGTTTCGGTTACCGTTTTTTCTGAGGAAGCGGCGGGCGTCCTTTCGGAAACACTGATTAAAGGCTTGATTCCGTTTAATCAGTGCCTTTTTTAGCACTCTGTATTTTTAGATACACAGTCTCTATTTTTATTTACAGGCTTTGTATTTTTAGATACATAGTCTCCATTTTTATGTACAGACTCTGTATTTTTTGATGTTGACACACGGGGTTTCTTCGCTTGCACTTAACACAGGGTATTGGCTGTCATATTGAGACAATGAGAGGTAGCCTTTTAAAAATATAACCCGTGTTTTTGAAAGGCGACCTTAATTCTCGATTGAATTAATCAATGCCTCCTTAACGCGGCAGAAAAATTTACCGTATGCCTTGCGATAAAATTTATTTTTTGTTATAATAGACGGTTTTTAAAGCGACAGCGTAATCTGCGTGCTTTAATCGAATAGATTTTTTTCAAGGAGAGAATTATGGGTTTAATTGCAGCATTAGCCGGTTCAGTGGGCGGCGGTCTTGCCGATCAGTGGCAAGAAGTAATTGAAGCGGACGATATGGCAGAAGGTATCGTTTTGACGAAGGGCGTGAAAGTGCGTCCGAATGACAGACGGAACAGCAACAAAAAGGGAACGGAAGATTACATTACGAACGGTTCTATTATCCATGTAAATCAAAACCAATTTATGATGCTGGTCGACGGTGGTGCAATTGTCGATTACACTGCAGAGCCCGGATACTTTAAAGTTGATAACGCTTCGACACCGTCGCTTTTCAGTGGACAGTTCGGTGCATCGATAAAAGAAACTTTTTCTCGTTTTAAGTACGGCGGCGTTCCAAGTCAAAAGCAGGAAGTATTTTTTGTCAACTTGCAGGAAATCAAAGGAATAAAATTCGGTACGCCAAGTCCGGTTAACTATTTTGATAACTTTTATAACGCAGAACTTTTTTTACGGGCATTCGGAAATTATTCCATTAAAATTACCGACCCGATTAAGTTTTTCAAAGAAGCCTGTCCGCGCAGTGCAAAGCGGGTTCACATCGATGAAATAAACGAACAGTATTTGTCGGAATTTTTGGAAGCTTTCCAAGCAACGATTAACAAAATGTCCGCCGACGGTACGCGCATTTCCTACATGCCGTCAAAGGGACCGGAAGTCAGCAAGTACATGTCGGAAGTTCTCGACGAAAAGTGGAAAGAGCTTCGCGGTATGGAAGTGTTGTCGGTCGGTGTTGCTAATATTTCTTACGATGATGAGTCGAAAGAGCTTATCAATATGCGCAACAAAGGTGCGATGCTTTCCGATCCGACTATTCGCGAGGGCTTTGTGCAAGGTTCAATCGCGCGCGGTATGGAAGCGGCGGGTTCAAATCCCGCAGGTGCCGGTATGGCGTTTATGGGCATGGGTATGGGCATGAATGCGGCAGGCGGCTTTATGGGACAGGCGAGCCAAACGAATGCACAGCAAATGCAGCAGCAAGGCCAACAGGCACAGCAGGCACAAGCACCGGCGCAAGCGGGTGCATGGTTCTGTCCTGAGTGCGGTACGAAAAACAGCGGCAAATTCTGTGCAAACTGCGGTACGCAAAAACCGGCTGCACAGGGAAACGCTTGTCCGAATTGCGGCACCGCGCTTGAAGGCTCGCCGAAGTTTTGCCCGAACTGCGGAAACAAATTGCAGTAGAAGCGGATACCGCTCATAAGGAATACTGATATGGCAAATTATAAATGTCCGAAATGCGGCGCCCCGATTGTTTTTAAGCCGGAAGTCGGGGGCTTTAAATGCGATTACTGCTTCAGCACTTTTACCGAAGCTGAATTAACGGCGGCGATGGAAAAAACAAAAAGTACCGCACAGCCCGAAACGCGCAAAGATACAAACAGCGACGGCGTTTTAGGCTATACGTGTAAAAACTGCGGGGCGGAAGTAGTTGTCGGCGATACGGCAAATACGGCGTACTGCTATTACTGCCACAGTCCGATTGTCATTGCATCCCGCTTGGAAAATGAGTTTAAACCCGATTTTATTATCCCGTTTAAAATTGACAAAAAGCAAGCGCTTGCAAAATTTTTGGCGTGGGCAAAAAAGAAAAAATATGTACCGCACGATTTTACGGGAACAATGCAGCAGAAAAAAATGACCGGTATTTATTTGCCCTACTGGCAGGCTGATTTTACGGCGCACATCGACTACTCGGCAGTCGGCGTTGAAACGAGAGTCTGGCAATCGGGCGACACCGAATACACCGAAACAAAAAAGTACGATATAAAACGAAGCGGTAAAAGTACGATTAAAAATATCAACGAACTTGCATTTTCAAAGATCAATACCAATCTTATCAATGCGATTAGTAATTTTGACGAAGAAGAGCAGCTTCCGTTTTCTCCCGGTTACCTCGCAGGTTTTTTTTCCGAGCAGTACGATCGCCCGAAAGAAGCATGCGAAAAGAATTTAACGGCACGGGCAAAGGAGACGGTACAGGACCAAATCGCTTCGTCGTATGATGTTTCGCGTGTTGAAGATGAACAGGATAACACAACGCTCAAAACCGATCGGCTTTCCTATACGCTTTTCCCCAGTTGGATTTTGAGTTATGTGTACAAAGGAAAATCATATATCTTTTCGGTAAACGGTCAAACCGGAGCAATTGCAGGCGAAGCACCGCTCAGTACGGGAAAAGTGATACTCGGCAGTGTGATCAAAGCGGCAATTGTCGCCGGCTTACTTATTTTAGGAGGGCTTTTGATATGGTAAAATTGACAAAGAAGTTTCTGCTCTTGTGTATCGCGATACTTGCAAGCATAAGTCTTTATGCTCAAGCAATCGTCGTTGATGAAGCGGGCGTTTTATCTGCGGATGAGATTGCCGCATTTGAAGCAAAACTTGCACGATTTGAACAAAAAACAAAAAGTCAAGCCGTTGTCGTGATTGTGCCGTCGCTTAACGGAAAATCGCGGGAAGCATTTGCCGACGATTATTTTGACTATAACGGCTACGGCTACGGCGAAGAAAAAGAAGGTGTTTTGCTTTTAATTGCAACGGGAGACGGTACACCGGGAAGCGGCGACATGCAGATCAGTACGCACGGCAGCAAAACAATTGGGAAATTGAGCGACCGTAAAATAGAGCGCTTGTTGGACACACTATACGACGACGGCTTAAAAGATCGGAATTATGCGTCTGCGATTGATTCGTATATTGACGATTTATCATTTTGTTTTTTTAATACTATTAGCACACGCGATGCGGCTGTCGGTGTCGGAGGCGGACTTTTAACATTTCTCCTGAGTTTTTTCGGCATCAAACGGCGAAATAAAGTAAAAGAAATGGAACCCGCTTTCAATGCCGGAAAAAATGCTGCGGTCAGCTTTGCCGCGACGAATGACAAACTTATTTCCTCGAATGTTTTTACGCAAAAAATTGTCCGCTCCGAATCGAGCAGCGACGACGAAAGTAGCACACATACTTCATCGAGCGGTGAAACACACGGCGGTGGCGGACGCAGTTTTTAACTTTCGGCGGAGTGGAATAAAACCGATATGAAAATAAACGATACTGACATTGATGAATTGGTAAAACGCTTTGAAGCATTTTTTAAAGTAATACAACGGCTCCGTGGGGAAGGCGGTTGTCCTTGGGATATTGCGCAAACACCGATGACAATGCGTCGCCCGCTTTTGGAAGAAGCGTACGAGGCGGTTGATGCCATTGAAGAACACGAAAATAACCCCGTTGTATCCGATACGCAACATGCCGATATGTTCGCTCATGTGCGGGAAGAACTGGGGGACGTGCTTTTAAATGCCGTGATGATTTCATATATGTATGAGCAAGCGGGAGCGTTTTCCGTTGCCGAGGTTTTTTCCGATGTTACCGAAAAACTCATTCGGCGGCACCCGCATGTCTTCGGTAAAACCGAAGGCTACGCCGGTCCTGAAAGTGCCGATAAAACCGCAACGCCCGAAGCTGTTTTGAAACAATGGGAAAACATTAAAGAAACCGTTGAACATGAAGAAGCGGATTCGATTTTCGATTCCATTCCGAAAAATTTTCCGCCGATGCTCCGTGCGTTAAAACTTTTGAAAAAAGTGAGCAAGTGCGGTTTTGATTGGGACTCTTTTGAGGGCGTTGCCGGCAAAATCGAAGAAGAAAAGGGCGAGTTTTTTGAGGCGGCTGCGACGGGTGATCCGAAAAAAATCGAAGACGAATTGGGCGATCTCCTCTTTATTATTATGAACGCATCCCGCTTTGTAAAAAGCGATCCCGAACTTGCGCTGCTTCATGCAAACTCGAAATTCGAACGGCGCTTTCGGTATATCGAAACGGAAATGAAAAAAGCGGGCTTGGAATTGTGCAAAGAAAACGAATCCACGATGGAAGCTTTGTGGCAAGAAGCTAAAAAGCGCGGATTATAACAAAACGGAACGCGATGATAAAACTTTAGTTTTGAGAAACCGGCACATCCTTACAAAGCGTATTGCGGCCTTGTTCCTGCATTCGTACTTCGGAACATTTTTTTGTTAAAAATTCATATACCGCTTCTCCGGCAGCCCCGCGATTTTGCCACGCCGTATCTTTTGCCTTTGCTCTGTTTATTTTTAGAATATTATTTTCACAGGCTGACATAATCACATTTTCTATACTGTTAAAGCTATCTGGATTCAGTTCAACGCCGATGTCTTGAAGAACGGAAAACTTCCACGGTGTTTCTTTTAAATCGCCGGAATCATAGGGGCGATGATCAAATTCATTATTGCAGTATAAAAAGGGCTTATCAAATAAAAAGCAATAGTCAAAGATAACGCTTGAAAAATCGGAAATCATAATATCGGCTTTTAAAAGCGAGGAAAGATTTTCCGCTTCGTAATCCCAAAAAATATTTTCGCATTGCTTGTATTTTTCTTCCAGTTTTTTCAATAAAGTCGCTTCGCTTGTTTTGCTTTGCGGATGCGGACGGACAATAATATTCCAGCCGGTTTGTACCAGTGGCGTTAAAAGTTTTTCGCCATATTTGGATAAAATGCCGCTCGCTCCCCATGACGGAGCGACCAACACCGTAAAGTTATCATCTCCCTGCGGCAATGATTGCACTTTTTTCTGCAACACATCCAAGTAGGGGCAGCCGACTACAACCAATTCTTTTTGTGCAATTCCACGCAAGGCTTCAAGTTCCCGTATGCCGTTTTTTTGATATTCGCCGGATAAAAGAACCGAGTCAAAATAATCGAGACCGAACAATCGATAGCTCGTTGCATCATCCAGTGCATGCAAAATGTGGCTATAATGCTTGACGCCTTTTGAACGCTTTAATTGATACACATCCAATCCCGGCGTGGTCATCAAGCAGATATCAGCTTCAAGCATATTGAGGCGGGCAAAGGCTTTGTTACCGCTTCCGATATATTCAGGTTTTACATATTCATAATTTTGTTCAAACACCGGATCGTCTTCCGATGAAGTATAAAAAACGAGCGGTGTTTTATGCCGTTCAAACTGTTCGCAAACGGGTGCGAAGACATTCCAATAGCGTTTGCCTTCCGAATAGATTACAACGCCGGTGTTTTGCGCGACGCTTGTTTTTGATTTATCTTTATACACCAGTACTTTCAATTTAATAAAGGCGGTCTTTGCAATAAAATATAAGCTGGTGATTAAGCCGATCACAATCGAAAATAAAATGCTTCCCGTACCCGGGTCAATATACAACAACGATATCATAATAATAACTCCTTAACTTATTTTTCATCAAATCCCGTTTTGCTCCAGCAAGCAGAATCGAAAACATTATCTTTTATAAACATCCACTCTGTACCCAATTCCTTAAATTGGGTAAGTTTCAAGTGACGATCAGCGTGCCAATCCCCTGTGTACATTGATTTTACCACCCGCTTGTCCTGCGATTGCTTGAACGGGATGCCTGAAAAAGGATTTTTTTGTAATTCGCTCGGCAGCCCTTCGGTTGCTAAAATCGGAACATCCGCCAAAGTCATAAAGTCATGATTCTTTTTTAGTTTTCCTTCCGCATTAAAATCTTTTATCATCAAAAGCGGCATGATCCGTGTCGGTTCAATTCCGCGATTTTTAAAATTTTTTAAAAAGTTCATCGCGACCGTTTCTATACCGTAACGTCCGTGATCCCCCATAATAATAATTCGACTGTTATCGTAGCAATCGTTTTCTTTTAAAAACTGAAAAAACTTTGCGCACGATTCATGCGCTAAATAATTTGCATAAAAATGTTTTTCCGTATATTGGTTTTTGCAAAAAGATTTTGCTAACGGAATCAGTTCATCCCTACCGATAAATTTTACATTATCGCTATCCGGCGGTTCATGAGTTGCATTGTTCACAATGATATTGATACAGTCGCCGCTTTCGACAAACTCCACTTCTTTGTCCAGATTTTCAAGCGCGGAATACGCATTAAAAAAAGTATAACGCAGAAGCGGTCCCGGATTAACCGAGCCGTATTTTCCGTTTGCATAAAACACGCTTTGTGCAAAATGCGGCAAAAGACGCAAAATAGAAAACATGAGCATATTCCGTTTTATGCCGTAGATAACGGGGAGGTCTTGTGCGGTTCGCTGCGCTGTGTCGGAAAGGCTTAAATCGTAAAAAAAAGAAGCAGTGTATTTTCCGCTAAAATCAATGTTTTCCGTTGTCATATCATAAGTATCGAACACGGATAAATCCTGCTCCCACGAATAATTGAGCCAAGGCGGATCGGTAAAACTGACATTCCAACCGTGTTCACTGAAAAGTTTCGGCAACACACTCATAGCTTCATTGTGCTTATCGACCAGCAATTCGGTTGACCGTTTGTTAATATTTTCCGGTGTATATTCATAGCCGCCGAATAACGAAGGAACACTCATATTGGTATACTCGCCGAATGAAACGGTGTTTTCAAACACGGTAAATCCGGTGTATCCTTTTTGTACCGCCTCACAATGTTCAAATATCGGATCGAGAAAAAAATTCATTGAGCGGTCAAGCATAATAATAAAAATATTTTTTCCCGTTTTGGAAACTGTATATGCATGTTCAATCTCTGCAGAAGCTGTCGCTGTCCCGGATGTGTTTTGCATTCCTTTGTGTATTATGATTCCGGAAATCAGCGTCAACACAATACAGGCTGCGATAATAATTTTTAAAAAGGGAAGCATAACGGCGTGGGCAAATTTTGAAAAAAGCAATGCCGTCATCGCGGCTATTCCTATCGCAATGGCGACAAGGTTCATTGTAAAAAGCGTATAGCTTGCTTGTAGTTTTTTTTCATCTTCAAAGGTGAGAAAGTTGGATATGGTTCCTTCATTTCCGATAAAAATATACGCATCAATTAAAGAAATAGCTAAGATTATACAAGAAAGATATGCGAACGTCTTTTGTACCTGCGGTTTATTAAAAAGCGTATAAAGGGCAATCAACCAAAGTAAGCAACCGAGACACTGTGCACCCGTATAATATAAAATACCAATCGGTGTTTTGATTCCTTCCACATTGCAAAATTCAGTCGGCGAACTTGCCATCATTGTCGTCGGAATAACCAGAGCAATCAGCAACAGGATACTCACCGTACTCAGTAAAAAAATATCGAATCGGCTTTTATTGTTTTCCAAGACAGAAAAACGACCTTTCGCTTCCTGCGCGATACAAAGTTTTTTCACCGCCGGAATGAGTGCAACCAGCACAGTACAAACAATCAGTATAAGCGTTGCCTTGAACGGTACGGAAAGTACCCAGGTTGTTACGGCTGCAACAGCAAATGCGGCTATGGCAATACCGTACCAGACCTGTTTACTCACCGGTACTTTATAAAAAATATTTTTCAATAATGAAAAAAGATTATTCAGCGTCCAGTAAAAAACCAAGCCTGATGGTGAATTATATAAAAGGACAAAAAAAATAGCCGCAGAAATATAAAGCTGCAACTTATCCTTAACCTCCAAGTCATGTGCATATACGGCAGAAGCGGCAATGTTGATAGCGGTCATCACAATCGGCAAAAGATTTATTGAAATACCTCCGATTGTTAGCAGTCCGTCCTGCGCAGATAAATCTTCCAAAAATAAAAACGAGGTATTGTGCAAAAGCGGTAGATGCAATAAAAAAGAATACGCCGCAATAAAAAACGGAATTTGTATTAAAAGCGGAAAAAGCCCCCGTAACGCGTACAGCGGGTGATAATGATTTTGCCGGTAAAACGTTGAAAGAATCATATACCGCTCATCTCCTGAAAATACCGCCTTAATATCCGTTATTTTCGGCTTGAGTTTTTTTTGAATTGCCCGCTCTTTTTCCTGCCATTTTTCTGCAACCAAATATATCGGTAAACAAATAATATTCACCGCTAGACTCAAAACAACAATTGATAATCCCGTGTTCCCGTTAGTCAGCATATTTGCCAAAGAGAAAATAAACTCCACAAACATATAAACGGGATAGATAAAAATCATATATAAAAACAATGTCATTATAATCTAAAAGCCTTATGTTAAGAAACAACGATAATTACGGTTAACCTTTAATCAGCGTTTCCAAGCCGTAAGTATAGCGGAATACAATATTTTGTCAATTCCCCGTGCGTTGTAAATTTAACCTCTCTTTTTCATAAACCACTTGTGATAAAATTACAAATATCGTACAATGTTCGGAATTATTTGAGACTCATGGGAGGAAAACAATGTTACTCATTGTTGATATTGGAAACAGCAATATTGTGCTGGCATTTTTTGAATCAGTTGATAAACCGGCAACAGCGATTAAACGCACCGCAACCGAAACAACGCAGAATGCACGGATGTACGCAAAAGTTTTTACCGAGCTTTTCGCTTCGGCGGGCGTTGCATTTTCGGATATCAGTAAAGTGCTGATTTCGTCGGTAGTACCGGCGTTAACCGCTGAAATTAAAACCGCACTGCAACGCTTAGTTTCCGCTCCGGTTACCGTGTTTGATACAGCATGTTATGACAAGTTACCGCTTCATATTCCCGAAACCGCCCGCAAAGAAATCGGCACGGATCTTTTAGCAAACGCGGTTTTTGCTTTTTACACCTATAAAAAAGCGTGTATAGTTGTGGATTTCGGAACCGCTTTGACGTTTACCGCCGTCGACAGTACGGGAACCGTTCGTGGCGTTGCAATCGCTCCCGGTTTGCAAACTGCCTGTAAAGCTCTTTTTTCAAATACAGCGCAGCTTCCGACCGTATTTTTAGTCGAGCCGGAATCAGCGCTCGGAGTCGACACGGTTGGCGCCATTCAAAGCGGTATCGTGCTGGGCTATAAGGGGCTGATTACTTCGCTGTTACAGCGTATGCAAGAAGAACTGGGTGAACCGTGTGTGCGTATTGCAACGGGAGGCTTATCTTTTGTGTTCAAAGATGCAAAAGAAATTTTTGATCATATTGATGTCGGCTTTACGACGCAAGGATTAGCCGTTATTTTGGATAAGTTTATATAAGTATATATCGAAAACGAAAGGAGTTTGCCGATGAGTTTCCAGCTTATTATTGTATGTGCTTTGATTTTTCTTGCCGGATTTATTGATGCAATTGCCGGTGGTGGTGGACTGATTTCGTTGCCTGCTTATTTTTTTGCCGGGCTTCCTACGCACAATGCGCTTGCCACCAATAAGTTTTCCGCGGCGTGCGGCACCACTGTGGCAACGCTGACTTTTTTCCAAAAAAAAGCGATGCATCTTAATATCGCTTTTGTGTCCGCGCTTACTTCATTTGCGGCATCGTACCTCGGTTCAAAATTGGCATTGCACATTGACGAGCAAGTGTTGAAAATTATTATTATCATACTTCTTCCCGTTGTTGCCCTCTTTTTATTTTTCAAAAAAGATTTTGGAAACATCACTCCCGCTGAACAGTCCCTTTCCGATGCAAAAGCATATCGGCTCGCCGCAATTATCGGCTTGCTCATCGGATTTTACGATGGACTATTCGGACCCGGTACCGGTACTTTTGCGATTATTGCCTATTCAAGTTTGATGAAAGACGATTTGGTAACCGCGTCGGGAAACGCCAAAGTGCTTAATCTTGCGTCGAATTACGCTTCGCTCATTGCGTACCTTTTCAGCGGAAAAATTATTTTTTCACTCGGGATTCCCGCCGCCGTTTGCGGCATTGCGGGAAACTGGCTCGGTTCGTCGCTTGCTATTAAAAAGGGAAATCGCTTAATCAAAGTGATGATGCTCATTGTCCTCGTGCTGCTTTTTGCAAAAATCATATTTGATATTGTAAAATAGCGACGGGGATGATTCAACGAAACGCTGTGTTTATTTTACAAATCGACTCATTTGTGCATAAAGCGTTTTTACTGTATTGTTTTCCGCTTCGGAAAGCTCCGCCGACTTTGCGGCAATGAGCTGAACCGTTGCAAAAGCTTCGTACAGTGCATTTTGAAATTTCCGCATCGTTTTAAACCAGCACACATCAGTGCCGTCCGAACAGAGCGTGACAAAACCGAGTTCTTTTGTGTTGCGTTTTACCGCCGCTGTACGGAAGAGTTTCGGCAATTCGGCAACTAACACGTATAAGTCATTCGTATTTGAAAGCGAAAAATTCTTTTGCAAGGGAACCGTATTTTCAGGAATTTTTTCCGTGTTAAAAAGCTGCATAATTTTAAGCGCATTCCCCAATTTTTCGCCGCTTAAAAGTTCTTTTTTATCACTCGTGATAATTTTTACCCGCAATCCTTTTGCCTGTTCCAGCGCATAATCGGTTTCATTCGTTTTGGACTGCATCACCGTAATCATTTCGCGGATATCCGCAATCGGTAAAATTAAAAACTTTCTGCCGGAAATTTTTTGTACGTCATAGTTTTTCCCGAGCAGTTTCACCGAATTGGTTGCGATTTTTTTCGTATCGTCGCGTTTTGTTTTATCGCGTTCCGGTTTTTGCACAGCGGGGCGTCTTTTTGTTTGCCGGTTTTCTTTCGGCGATTCTTTTTTGGGAACAGCATTCAATAGGGCAGGGGCTACCGTTTCGACTACAATTTTCGGCAGCGGCGATACCGACATTGCATACATTCGTGTGGTGCGGACGATTTCGCCTGCAACGATAAATTCGGGATTGCTCTTGTAAATGCACGATCCCGGATGAATAAAAATTTTTCCGGCGGTAGTACTCCGATATGAGCCGCGTCCTTCCTTTACGCACACAAATTGAATCATGCCGGTTGCGATGCACTGCAAATAATCAACCGTTGAACCGCCCGACAAAATCGGAATCCCCAAATCGCCGACAATCAGTTCCAGTTGCTCTTTTATATTTGCGATTTCCGCCATAATGCGTTCATCTAAAAAGTTTTTTTTGCAAAAATCCGTTCGTTTTTCGGACGCGGTATATTTTTTAAAAATGCGCAAAAAAGAAACAAAGTCGCCATAGTCATCATAAAAGCGGGTGTGCGCTTGCGTCGCTTCCAATTCGTAGCCTTCCGGAAAAATAAAAGGACTGCGTGCGGAAAGAAAACTTGCCGCAATAACGACTTCTTCGATTGAGCGCGGAAAATGCAAAATTGCTTCAACAATCATGCGCGATTGCCGCGGACTCAGCGGAAACGCACACATCAGTTTTCCGATATCGCTCAAGGTGCGGTCGGGGTTTAACGCAGAAAGAAGATTCAGCGTGTCAATCGCCCCGATAATGTCTTTTTTTCCCGGCGATGATAAAAAGTAAAAATCTTCAAAGTCATAAATTCCCAACTCCGACATCCGCAAGACAACTTCCGAAAGGTCGGTGCGGTAAATTTCTTCAACGGTGTACATCGAGCGGCTTTCAAAATCGGAGCGGCTGTACAATCGGTAACAAACTCCCGCCTGCGTCCTACCCGCCCGACCGCGTCGCTGATTGCACGAGGCTTTCGACACCGGTGTTTCTTCCAAACTTGAAGTAAACGTAAAAGGATTGTAGTGATTTAACTTTGCAAGTCCCGAATCAATAACCGTTACAATATCGTTAATCGTAATCGAAGTTTCCGCAATGTTCGTGGCAACGACTACCTTGCGTTTTCCGAACGGAGGCTTATCGAAAACTCGCTCCTGTTCTTCTTTACTGAGTCGCCCGTACAACGGCAACAAATACAGTTTCCGTCCGATTTGCGGATCAGTTGCCAAGCGGTCAATGCAGTTTTTAATGGCACGCTCGCCCGGTAAAAAAATCAGTACGGCGCCGTTCCGGTTTTCTAAAACAATTCGTGACATAATCGATGCAATTTTTTCGTGCAATGCACTTTCCGCTACGGCGCTTTCCGTCGAAACTGCCACTTCGGGCGGATCAAAAATGAGTGTTACCGGATAGGCTTCCGCCTCGATTTTTACAATTGGGCATTCATCAAAATACAGCGAAAACATTTCCGTGTTAATTGTTGCCGATGAAACAATCACTTTAAAATCGGTGCGACTTTTCAAAATGCGTTTTAAAAGTCCCAACACAAAATCGATATTCAAACTGCGCTCATGCGCTTCGTCAACCATAATAACGGAATATTTACTGAGCCAGGGATCGAGCTTCAGCTCTTGCAGTAAAATGCCGTCTGTCATAATTTTAATTTTCGTGTCGGCACTCGTCATATCGCTGAACCGCATTTTATAGCCGACTAAATCGCCCATGTTTGTATGGAGCTGTTTTGCAATAAATTCACTGACCGACAAAGCAGCAATACGCCGCGGCTGCGTTACGCCGATCATGCCCTGTTCACTATATCCCGCTTCGTGCAGAATCACGGGTAGCTGTGTCGTTTTTCCCGAACCGGTTGGACTTTCGACCACGATAACTTGATTTGTCTTTAAGCAATCTAAAATTTTTTGCTTTTCCGCATATACGGGAAGTTTTTTGTAATCCATTTTGGCAGTATAACACAACGGTAAGAATTTAGCAATGCCGTATTTCTTTTGAGTTTAATATCCGTCGGAAAGCTGACGATTTAAATCTTTTTGGCAAAGCTCCTGATACACCGGCGCCCGTGTTTTCAGTTCATCTTTAATCGATTGGCTGAACGGCATATACCGCCAAAAAATATCGCGGACTTCACGCGAAAGTTTTTGGATGCCTTCACTTTCCTTGAGAATCCATACCAAATAATCGTCAATAAAATAGTCTTTGATGTCGCCTTTTAATTTTTGATTTTGATACCACTGATAGTAATTGCCGGTTAAGCCTTCTTCCATCCAATAGTAAGAAGCTTTTTCTTTTGCAACCTGCCAGCGAAGATCAGCAAGTGCCCGCAAAATCGAAGCAGTTACATTTTTCGCATACATCGGTACGGCGATTCGCCCGCGACTCGTTATTCGGTTATAGCGGTCAAACGGTTCCCAACAAAAGCCGATATCGCCGTAGCTCGGAATTAAAATAACAAACGGCGGAATACGATTCATCTGAGTACGATATTGTCGGCAAAAAACTTCTGGATCAATGCTTTCAATTTTTGCCAGCACTTTTAAAATATTTTCGCGTGTACCGATTTCTTCCGGCAATGAGCGTAAATATTCGCGGGACAAGATCGGAAAGTGGTTTCCCTGCCGTCCGCAGCACATTTTCGTCATTTGCCGAATTGTGTCAAATTCGGTTGCAACGCCGGAAAGATTAACACTTTTTTCCGTTTCCGAATGAACCATTTTCTGTTCAAGCGATTTTATATCACTTTCTGCACGCTTGTATTCATTCAAAAGTGCAACTAACTCGCGATCCGCGGCAAGAAGTTTGCGCATGTATTCGTTGATTTTTGTCAAGCCCCGTTTTTGCGCTTCCGTGTAGGGGGCTTTTATGTTTGCACTGAGCCCTTGCACAAAATCATGGGCAAAAAGCTCGTCTAAATGATTTCGAATATCGTCTTCGTAGCGGGCACGTTCATCCGACTTTGCACGCAGCAAACTTTCATTACTCTGTTTCCGTCCGCTTGCTTTGTCAAAAAGCTGTTTAATTCGTTCGTCTTCGTTTTTTCGGCTGATGCGAACTTCATCGGTTGCAGACGGGTTAATTTTACCGGAACCGATAGCTTCGAACCATTCGTCCAGATAGTAAATCGGTACGCAGAGCGGGTTGTCATCAATCACTCGGGAAAACGCATTCTTTTGTTCCGGTGTGAGCAGCGTCGGTAACACCATACCGTATCGTATTGCATATTTTTTTTCGCGTTCCGCCATGCCGGAGCCAACTTCGGACGATACATCGGAAATAAAATTCCAATAGTCGGTAATAATTTGCTGTCGGTAGACTGCTCTGTCTTTCGGATCGGCAACCGTTAAATATTTGGTCAATGACTGATGCAGTTTTTTTGCCGTGTCGCCGCCATCTGATAAAAGTTTTTTATAAAAATCAGTTGAATCAAAATGGTGATGTCCTTTTTCCGCATAGGACTTAGTTACTTTTGGAAATTCTTTTTCACTGAGATCAACTTCACTGGGATCACGTGCTTCTTCACCGATAGCTTCACGTGATTTTGAAAACATAGTTTTTTTATTTATGTCAACCGGTGTAACCGGCTCTTCTTTTTTCACTGAGCTGTCAATAAAATTTAAGAGGTTATCAATTTCATCATCGACACTAAATTTCATACAAGCTCCTACCACAATTAAATTAAAAAGTGGAGATGAGGGGAATCGAACCCCTGACCTCTTGCATGCCATGCAAGCGCTCTACCAATTGAGCTACACCCCCAGTGTTTTTTATTATAGCAGAGTTGCCAAAAAAAGTCAAGCGCCGTTTTCGTTATTTTTTATCTTCTGAAAGTTTCTTCCGGCATTTCAGTTGAATCGGGCGTGTTTTCCGCAGAAGCTCCGTCGTCAGGAGATGATGTCATTTCCGCTTTCGTTGTATCGTCAGATTCCGTCGGTTTTGATACCGATTCGATTTTTGTTTTATCCAGTTTCTCCATCTCTTTTTCAGTGGAAACTGCCGGTGTTTCTTCCTTTTTATCTGCAGGTACATCCGATGCCGGTACATAGCCGGCGAGGAGTTTCGCTATATCCGTTTTTTCCCAGCGGCGCGCCATATCAAGCGGCGTTTGACCTTCAAGATTCCGTACTTCTTTTTGATGCCCCGCCGTAAGCAAAGCCTGCACCGTTTCAACCGTAGAAAGGCGTGACGCATAGTGCAAAATCGTATCGCCCATTGCATCGCCGGTATCATGCAGCGCCGTTGAAAAATTCTGTAAATATTCGGTATGCTCTGTGAGGACGAGCGATAGCGGAGAAATACCGACATTGTTTGCCGCAAAAGCATCGGCACCGTGCGACAACAGAACGGGAATGATATCCGAACGGTTGAACTGCACCGCCAAAAGCAAAGCCGTACTGCCGTCTTTGTTCCGTTTATTGATTTGATACCCTTGATTCAGCAAAAAGGCGCACTGCTCGGCTCCCGCGTTTTCGATGACCGCAATATGGAGCGGACTTTCGCCGTCGCTGTTTTGTACTGTTTTATTTTTTCCCAAAACGGCTGAAATCATCGCTTGCGATTGTTTCATTGCAAGTGAAAGCGGTGTTTGACCGTAGGTATCTTTTGCCATCGCATTTGCACCTGCCGCCTGCAAGATACGCACGCATTCGATATTTTTGTTTTCAACAGCGAAGTGGAGCGGGGTTTGACCGTACATGTCCTGCTGAATCGGGGACGCATTTTGTGAAAGCAAATACTTCACCGCTTCAAGTTTATTTCCGTTAATCGCATACACTAACGCGCTCCGACCAAGTTCGTCCGTTTCGTTTACATCAAGTCCGTATCCGAGCAGCATTTGAATAAAGCGCAAACTGCCTTGAGCCGCGGCAACATGCAACGCGGTTTTTCCCGCAAGGTTGCGAGCTTGCACAAGCGAAGCGCCGTTGGTCAGCGAGACTACTTTCGTTGCCGCTTCGTATGCCGACCACTGGACGGCAGTATGTAGCACGCAGTTTCCCAAAAAATCCCGTGCCGCAATATTTATTTGCGAATTGGGATAATTCAACAGTGCGTCAATGCAGGCAGGACTATTTCCTTTCATAGAACTGAAAAAAGGCGTTTCACCGATGTCGTTTTTTGCATTGATGTTTGCGCCCCTGTCCAGAAGATAGCCGATCATATTCGGATTATTCCACTCGGCAGCCAAATGGAGCGGTGTGTTGCCCGTTGCATCTTTGCTATTAATTGTTTTTTTACTGATGAGCCAATCTTCGCGTCCTGCATTTAAACGGTAACTGAGACGTAATGGAGATTCGCCTGCATTATTCGTTAAAAAAATATCGGCATTTTTCGAAATTAAAATCTGCCCGACTTCTTTATTGTTCTGTTCAACAGCAACGTGCAAAGGACTGTTTCCGTCTTTGTCCCGCGTATTGATTTCGGAGCCTTCACCTAAAAGATAGCTGATACAATCCAGCGGTGCATTTTTTAAAACGGCAATGTGGAGCGGTGTACGCCCGAAGCTGTCCCGAACCCCAATGTTTTTTTTGTTCACCATCAGCTTCGTTGCATCCGCTCCTAAATCGAGCGCACGCATAAATGAACTGATACCGTCATTGTCCTGATCGTGGATGTTTGCACCCAGTTTGATAAACACTTTTGCCTGTTCCAGCTGATTGCGTTCAACGGCAAGCATGAGCGGCGTTTGCCCTTTTTTGTTCCGTTCATTGGGGTCGGCACCCGCATCAACGAGCGTTTGAATAATATCGGCACTCATGCCGATTCGGGCTGCAATGTGCGTCGCCGTTTCACCGTAATTATCCTGCGCATTGACATCCGCACCGTATTTTAAAAGCTGACCGAACAACACCGAACGTTTTGCTTCCGGCATCACCAAATGGAGTGCCGTATTTCCGTTTGCATCGCACGCATTCGGGTTCGCCTTTGCATTTAAAAGCATCAACGCAATTTCTTCATTGCCGTTGCGTACCGCTTCATGAAGCGGTGTTGCGTTCGCGATGTTTTTTGCGTCAATCATGACATTTTTCGCAATTAAAAACTCGGCAATTCCTTTTTGCCCTTTTTGCGCGGCAATGTGGAGCGGAGTATTTCCGTCGTCGAACCGCATCCCGAAGTTTCTCCGCAATGCAGCCGTTTCAAATTGGGCGTATTCCCCGCCTGCCGGCTTTCCGCCCGCCAACAAAATATCGACGGCGATTTCTACCGAGTTTTTGTTTGAAATGGTTTCGTATGCCAGCTCCATCGGAGTTTTACCCGACTTGTCTTTTTCGGCACTCGGCTTTCCGAGCGTTAAAATAAACGCAACGAGCGGGCGATTTTGCATGCGCACGGCGTGGTGGAGAGGCGTTGCATCGTTTGCATCACGTTGATACACATTTTGCTTCGTTAAAAGATGCGTATAACTGTTTTTTGCAACGGAATAACTGAACGGCGTGTTTTTATCGAAATCGGCGGCAAAAATATGTGCGTCGTGTTTTATTAAAACGGCACAAGCATCAAAACTGTCGCTGTACATGCCCAGAAGGAGCGGAGTACGCGCATAATTGTCCAACGCTTCAATCGATAAACCCTGTCCGATTAAGTATTCGGCAATAGCGGGACGGTTGTACAGTGCCGCCGCATGTAAGAGCGTTAGTCCTTCCGCGTTGGTAACCGAAAGTTCACCCGCTTCATGCGTTTTTAATTCTTCCAAGTTGCCTGTTTCAACCAAGGTGAAAAGATCGTTACCGCCAATGTGCGATGACGTTGTTTTACAAGCAAAAATCAGTATGATAACACTTAAAAGCAATCCCAGTATTTTTTTCATAAAATCTCCACGAGTGACTTCACTACAATTATTATATCGGCAAACCAAAAAATAATTTTATACCGAACTTCGTTAATGAAAAACGGCGCACGCTATTCTGCGGATTCCGGTTTTTCTTCTGCACTTGGTGCCGTCTCCGCTTGAGGTTCGGCAGAAACACCTGTTCGTTTCGGCGGACGCTCCGGAATATAAATGCCTTCTTCGACCGGAACATCTTCTTCCACAAAATTTTCCATATCGGTTTCGATACGCTGCTGTTCGTCAATTTGTTTTTCGTCGCCTTGCAATTTAATCGATACGATTGTTGAAACGCCGGACTCGCCCATCGTAACGCCGAGCATCGTATTTGCCCCGAGAACGGTACGTTTGTTGTGCGTAATCACGATATACTGACTCATACTCGCAAACTCTTTCAAAGTTGTCGTAAACCGGATGACGTTCTGCTCGTCAAGGGCGGCATCGATTTCGTCCAAAAAGCAAAAAGGCGAAGGTTTTACCATATACGTTGCAAAAAGGAGAGCTACCGCCGTCATTGATCGTTCTCCGCCGGAAAGCAGTCCGATATTTTCGAGTCGTTTGCCCGGCGGTTGAGCGAAAATCGCAATTCCCGACTCCAGCACGTTTTTCGGATCTTCCAATTTGATTTCCGCTTTACCGCCTCCGAAAAGACGGCGGAACATATTGTGAAAGTTGCGTTTAATTTTTTGGTATGTGTCCAAAAAGATTTCCGTTGACTCGGCGCGGATTTCGTCGGTGATGCGTTTTAAATCATCGCGCGCTTTTTGCAAGTCGGTAATTTGAGTATTCAAAAAATCATAGCGTTCTTTTACTTCGGTGAATTCTTCGATCGCCATGTGATTAACCGTGCCTAAATTTTTCAGCTCCTGTTTTAACCGCACCGAATCGTTTTTTAATTCCTGCGGATTTTCTTTGATTTTGAACATCCGTTCTTCGTGTTCCATCAAGTCAACCGAATAATTTTCGCGGAATGCGGTTTTAATATTTTCAATATCCGCTTTAATATAATCAACGGCGGTTAAATGTTTTTCCAACAGCGCTTGCTGTTTTCCGAGGTTTTCGGTGAGCGACGTAATTTTATCTTTTTTTGATGCGAGATCGGAACTGCGAAGTGTAATCGCATCTTCCAGTTTTTTTAATTCTTCGGTGAGTATTCTTCCTTTATTTTCCAGTATATTTATTTCACCTTGTAAATCCAAAATCGTATTTTCGTTTTCTTCAAAGTTTTTTTGTTCGAGGAAAATATCGTTTTCAATTTCGCGTAAACCGTTTTCCTGACTGGCAAGCTCGCGTTTAAAAATACCGGCTTGCTGCTTGCACGATTCCGCTTGGGTAACCGCTTTGGTTTTATTCATCGAAAGACCGGTTAACGTGGTATGGTACTCGCCGATTTTTTTATCGAGGTTGGTATTTTCGGTGTGGAGCTCGGCGATTGCAGTACGAAAATTTTCAAATTGTGTTTTATTTTCCTGTATCAGTTTATCAATCGCACGCTTTTTGGTAATAATACCTTCCGGTGATAAAAACTCATCAATAAAGCCGAAAGACATTTTTTTGTATTCCTGCATTTTTTCCTGCAAAGCGTCAACTAAAGTTTCAACTTCGTCAAAACTCATGCGAATTTTTTCGGTGAACTCGGCACCCGTTCCGTCAAAATTGCGGGCATCGGCACATAAGTTTTTCCGTCCGGTGATGACGATTTTTAATTTGCCGAGCATAGTAAAAACTTCGGTTTCGCAGTCCGAACGTTCTTTTGAAGAATACCCCGATTGATTTAACTTTTTGTCAAGCTCGGTTACAATGTCTTCCGTGATATTGTGCAGCGCCGCTTCATTTTCATTTTGCTTGATTTCCAGCGCTTTGATTTTTGCTTCATTCGCGGCAATGGAAGTATTGTTTGTCCGGATTTTGTTTTCCGCAATTTCAATCGTTTGTTTAAATTCCGCAATATTTTTTTCAATGTTGACCAGATTTTTTTCCAAATCGTGAAGCGCAGCTTGCTGTTCGTCAATGTCGGTGTTTAAGCTTTCAATTTTTTCATTCACCGCGCGTTTGCGCTCATTCAGCTGCGAAATTTTTATTTTCAATTCGCTTTGTCGGCGCTCATAAATTTTGCAGTTTTCTTTTTTCGTGTTCTGTTCGGCTGCGACGGCAAAAATATTTTTCTGTTTTTCGGAAAGCTCCGCCTGCATTTCGTTAACCAAATCCAAATTTTCCGAAACGGAATTATTAATATTCGAAAGATTTTCCTGCAATTCCGCAATCTTTTTTTTCGCGTTTTCAACGTCTTCGCTTTTTTCATTGAGACGGAAATTGCTATCACGCAATTTTAAAAGCTGGACGTCCAGTTCCGCTTCAAAGATTTTATCGCTCAACGCTTGATACTTTTTTGTTTTTTCCGCCTGTACTTTTAAACTATCATAGGAACGCTTTACTTCGTCCAGCACAACGGAAATGCGTTTGATGTTCTCGTCGGTGCGTTCCAGCTTTCGCTCCGCTTCCTGTCCTTTCACTTTAAAGCGGGTAATGCCGGCGGCTTCTTCAAAAAGATAGCGACGATCTTCCGGTTTGCTCGAAAGTACCTGATCGATTTTTCCCTGCTCCATCACGGAATAAGCGACTTTTCCGACGCCGGTGTCCCAAAAAAGTTCGCGGATTTCGCGGAGCTTCACCGGTTGATTGTTGATAAAATACTCGCTTTCGCCGGAGCGGTATACACGGCGTTTAATTGCAATCTCGGAAAGGTCTAAATCCAAGAAGCCGCTTTCGTTACTGATAGTCAGGGTAACTTCGGCGACATTGAGGGGTTTGCGGTTTTCCGTTCCGTTAAAAATAACGTCTTCCATTTTACCCGCCCGCAGTGTTTTCGGCGACTGTTCGCCCAAAACCCACTTCACGGCATCGACTACATTGCTTTTGCCGCAGCCATTCGGTCCCATCAACGCGGTAACCCCTTCGCCGAACTCTATTCTTGTTTTGTTTGGAAAAGACTTAAATCCAAAAATTTCCAGACTCTTTAAAAACATCACAACCTCAAGGCGAGAGTATACATTTTATTGTATAAATTGTCTATAATTTCGAGAAATTTTAAGAGGTTTTTTGGCGGTGAGGGGGGGGGTTCAAAAAACTTTCAAATTCTTTTTAATCACGGTGTAACCTTTTTACGATGGTTTTGTTGTTTTAATGTATGTTAGAATATACCTCCTTATAAAATTATAACATACCTCCTTATGCATTGCCGGGCGGTCTTTCCCTCCTTTTGATTGTCCGGTGTTCATGCACCGCAAGTCCCGCATTCGTGGGGCTTGCGTCTTTTTAAAGGCTCTTTTTATTTTTTATAATTCTGCAAGCGTTTTTTCAAGTTCATTCACGAGTTGTGCAAAATGGCTGCATGCATTTTGTACCGGCTCCGGCTGCGACATATCCACGCCGGCAACTTTTAACGCTTCAATCGGGTACCGCGAGCCGCCCGACTTCAAAAACTTAAAGTAATCTTCCCGTTCCGCAGTTTTGCCGTTTAACACGCGGTCGGCGAGCGCCAACGATGCGGAAATACCCGTCGCATATTTATACACGTAAAAAGCATTGTAAAAGTGCGGAATTCTGAAACATTCCAAATCGCTCACGTCTTCAAATTTCATTTCCGGACCGAAATAGTCTTCCAAAAGCTGGCGATATATATGACGCATATAATCGGTCGTGAGCGGCGTTCCCGCTTCAAGGGCGGCATGCGTCATTTTTTCAAACTCGGCAAACATTGTTTGTCTATACAATGTCGCTAAAATATCACCGACTCTGATACTGAGCAAATAACCGCGAGTTTTTTTATCCGTTGTATTTTTTAGCAAATGCCGGAATAAAAGTTCTTCGTTAAACGTTGATGCGACTTCCGCTTCAAAAATCGTGTAGTTGTACGACATATACGGATTATTCCGCACGGAATACCACGAATGCATTGAGTGTCCGCCTTCGTGGGCGAGGGTAAACACATCGCGGATAACGTCTTCTTTGTAGTTCAGTAAAATGTACGGATATCCGTCATAATCTCCCGATGAAAAAGCCCCGGATCGTTTGCCTGCATTTTCGTAGCGATCAACCCAGCCGTTTCGCAGCCCGTTTGTGATAGTGTTTACATATTCATCACCGAGGGGTTTTAAGGCGTCATGGATAATCGAAACCGCCTCGTCGTAAGGGGTGAGTTTTTTTACGTTTGCAACCAAGGGCATATATACGTCATAATGGCGTAAATCGCTCAATTTTAGCGTTTTTTTCAAAATTGCATAGAACTTATGGAGCGGTGCAAAGTTTTTTCGCACCGTTGCGATTAAATTATCGTACACCGCTTCATCAACTTTATCGCGATACAAGGAGGATTGACGGGCGGACTGAAAGCCTTTGATTTTTGCATAGGCGACATCGGTTTTTACGCTTCCGGCGTACAAAGTCGCGACCGTGTCTTTATAGGTATCGAACTTTGCATAGTATTGCTTGTAGGCTTTTTCGCGAACGGCGCGGTTTTCATTTTGTAAAAACTGCGAATAACTCGAATTGGTTAAAGGCTTTTCACCTTCTTTCGTTGTGACCATCCCGAAATCGAAACTGACATTCGATAAAATCGAAAACGCTTCTTGCGGTGTCATCAAAGCTTCGCCGAAAAGGGATATGATTTTTTCTTCCTTTTCGGACAAAATATGCGCTTTTAAGTATAGGCGTTTTTTGATGTATACCTTATAATCGGCATATTCGGGCTGTTCGCACCAGGCTAAAAGTTTGTCCTCAGGCAGTTTCATTAAAAGCGGCATGAACCAACTCGTCTTTGCGTCAAGTTCGGTTGCTGCAATCATAAATTTTTGGATGCGTTCATTGTTTGCCGTGTCGCTCGCATCCGCCGATTTCATGAGCGATGCATAATGTCCGACTTTCGATGCCAGCCGATCCAGCTTTTCGTAACTTTTTAACGCCGCTAAAAAAACATCGGACGTGAGCGTTTCAATGTTTTCAAGTGTTTCTCGCGTTTTAACCGTTTCCTCCAGCAGTGCCGGCAGTTTCTCCAAATCCCGCTGCCAATCGGCTTCGCTTGCATACAATTTTTCCAAATCCCATTTATCGCTCTTTGCAACCTGCGAGCGTACAGGTATTTTTAAATTACTCATATAAAATGGTAATATAATACAGTAAAATGTGCAAGGGGATATCGGGAGTTTTCCACGAGTTTGTGAAAAAACATCAGGTCATCGTGCGGGTACCGCAAAGGACGCCCGCCGCATCCGGCAAAACAATGCGAAAAACCGTTCCGTGTTCGGCGGGCGGCGCGGAAAACGCTTCGAAATTTTCCCCGCACTTTTCAGTCGATACGAATACGCCCTTCGCGCGCTTTTCGGCGAATATCCCGATGAAAAGCTTGTTTAAGATTTTTCTTAAGTTCAGACAAAGTCTTAAGGAGGCACTGATTAATTCAATCGAGAATTAATCAGTGCCCACCTTTAAAA
>CALDWC010000166.1 GCA_937923945.1 uncultured Treponema sp. | reverse complement strand
CAAAATTTTTCCGTCTTTGTCAGATAATGCTTATCCATAACTATCCCTCCTAAAAGGCAACGTACAGTACCAAATGGTATCTCCTTAAAATATAAAAGTAGTACCGCACGTTGCAAATATATTGTAGGTATCAATTGTAAAGATTATGTAAAGCATCTGTAAAGTTTTTGTAAAATTTGCGTGTTCATAGTGACAAAAAAAAGAGCCGGCATATTGCTGCCGACTCAATCGGTTTTTTATTATTTTCCGGTTTCAAGGTACCGTGTGGTAAAAACGCTCGACGGAATTTTTAGTCCATACTGGATTTTTTTAATGGAAATCACTGTTGAAGATTGCGTTGCATAGGTGGTCATTTTCACATCCATCGGCGTGTCAACACCGTCGATATTCTTGTAATTTAACAGCTCAATGAGTTTTACCGCTTTGCCTTTTTTGTCGAAAAACTCGGCACACAAAAGCAAATTGTTTGATTTTGCAATTTTGCAGATGCTTTTCGAGTAAGCATCTTTTTTGTTTTTCGGTACGGATTCGATTACGTAGCATTCGATGCCGTTGTAGGTTTCTTCCGGCAAAAAAGTATGCGTATCCAACGAAATTGCTCGACTCATAAATGCAATATCGTTATAGGAAAAATCCGTTCCAAAAAACGCATTGTTCCCTTCCGCTTCGGTTGCAATCCGTCTGGATTTGCCCATTGACGGCAAAAATACGCGCTGGTCATTTGAACCGTCTGCACGTTCAATCATCAAAAAGCGAGTATTCTTATGTTTCGGCGGTCCCATAAAAATCATCATCGACGACTGTAAATCGTTTGCATCTTTACCGGTGTACTGGCGCAGCTTGAGAATTTCAATCGTATTACCGATCGGCGCTTGAATATTCACTTCGGCATCACTTGCCATCGTTTTAACCGTGGTTTGTGTTCGAGCCTTTTCCAACACTTCTTCGGGGGTTACCGCTGCAACGGAAAACATCATAAGCGCCGCAACGACAATACTAATCATTTTTTTCATCTAAAACTCCTTCACCTCGGTTAGAGGTTTTTCTTGGCGGGAGAACGCAGCGAAAATTCGCTGCGTTCGTTTCTATTGTTTTGCCTTTTGCCCGTCTCTTTTAAAAACCTTTTTGATAAACTTTGGTTTCAACGTATTTAAAAGAACCGGAAGAATGGTCAACGCGGACAGTGAGCTAACCAGCATCACGAGGCAAATCAAAAAGCCCAAGTCGGACAAAATACGGAAATCGGAAAAAATAAGAACGGCAAATCCCGCTCCGACCGAAATAGCGTTAAAGATAATCGCCTTGCCGGAACCGTAAAAGGTTTTATACAAAAAATCGGGATTATCGGGTGTAATAATTTCGCGGTGATACGCATCCAAATAGTGAATGGTGTAATCAATGCCGATACCGATTGCAAAACTTGCGACGAGCGCCGTTCCGATATTTACCTTAATACCGAACAATGCCATAATGGCGAAATTGACCAAAATGGATAAAATGAGCGGGAGACTTCCGATAATACCTGCGAAAATGGAGCGGTAGTATATGCTCAAAATCATAAATACAATCGCGAGCGAAATTGCAAGTGATATAAACTGTGAGCTGACCACTAAACTATTCAGCGACTGTTCGATGAGCGAGCTGCCGGCGATTTTTACGGTAACATCACTCGGAAAATTCGCATCAATATACTTTTGCATGTCGGAGACCACTTTTTCGGTGTCGATTTGTCCTTTCGTGCGAAGTTGAATCATAACTCGCTGGACTTTCGGATTAAGCGCGTGGTCGACAAAACCGTCCACGTTTGAAGCCAGCAATATGAGGTAGTCATTGATAACTTGCTGTAAGCCTTCTATGTCGGTTTTGCCGTATTTTTGCGGTTCGTGCGGAATTTCATAATATGCCAAACCGTTGTAATTTACTTTTTCCGTCAGCGATTGAACCAATTCGGTCGCCTGTAAATTTTCGGTCGAAGGGGCTTCTTTTACCGCTTCGTCAAGATATTTTATAAAATCAAAAAATTTCAAATTTTTTAAGTGTTCGACTTGGGCTGTTTCCCGTTCAGACGCGGCATCATCGATAGTTTTGCTTTCATTGCTGCCGGTGTCATCAACGGGTAATAAATCTCCGAAGTCGCCCCAATCATCATCCGCTCCTTTGGCAGCGTCGTTCTCCAAATCGCTGAAATCTCCCAACTCACCGAAACCGTCGTCAGATTCATCGCCGTTTTCCGCAAACGCATCGCGGGGCTGTAAGCCTTTGGGGGAAGCATCGGAGTTTAAAACTTGATTAATGCGTTTAATGAGTGGGGCAATCGAGGTAATTTTTCCCACTTCGGGATAGGCGGAAAAATACTGAGAAAAATTTTCAACCGCTAAAAGGACATCGGGGCGAACGACCGCATTTTCTTTGTCCGATTGTATAATGAGTGAAATTTCTTTTGCACCGGCAAATTTTTCGCGGACAAAGTTATCCGCATCGGCAACCGTCGGATCGTTTTTGAAATATTCTACGAGAACGTTGTCAATCACAATGGAGCGGCTGAAATATGCTGAAATTATCAAAGCAAGCAAAAAGAAAAAAAGCACCGTGCGTTTATGCGAGGTAATCACCATCAGTGTTTTTGCGATTGCAGTATCCAGTTTAGTTTCTTCATGAACCAGCTTATTTTTACGGACAAACGCTTTCGGTCCGGCGAGAATCAAAATTGCCGGAATGAGCAGCACGGCGATAACGAATGCGGCGATAACGCCGAAACTCGAAAAAATACCGAATTGTGCAATCGGCACCACCGAAGTAAAACAGAACGACACAAAACCGGCAAAGGTGGTAAGCGCCGCTAAAAATACCGGCCACATAATCCGCCGCATACCCGCAATGATAACCGCCGTATATTCTTCGCGGCTCAACTCTCTCGTGTATACGCCCATTTCGTCAAAGTAATGGCTTACCACGTGAATGCCGTATGCGCTGCCGACCGCTACCAAAATAACCGGCATAACGGTTGACAAAATGGAAAGTTTTATCCCAAAAAGCGCCATTGCTCCGACCGCCCAGTCAACGGAAAGTAAAACCGTTAAAAGCGGCAGAACGACACCTAAAATTCGGCGGAATGAAAGGTATAAAACACCGATGACAACACAAATAACAATCGGCACCAAAAATGCCAAATCGTGGGCGGTTGCCTGGTTTACCATTTCGCTGATTACCGGTGCACCGGTTACATATACTTTTGAGTCGGGAAAATCCCAGTTTCGTGCAATATCCAAGGCTTTACGGCAAACGGTTAAAACTTCGGGGGTTCCCGCTTCTTCACTGCCGATTGATAAAAACACCACAAACTGCACGGCTTTAAAGTCGTCCGAAACGAGCGTGCGTGAATACATTTCGTTCCAATCGCGGAGCTTATATTTCACGGCTTTAATTTCCGCATCGCTTCCCGTATAATTTTCATCGATAAGCGGGCTTGCAACCATCGCCCCGTCAACTCCGTGCATATGGTTGGTATTTAAAATCGACACCGTCCGTTTAACCATCGGTAATGCTAAAAGCTCCGCGTCTATTTTGCGCAACTGATCGATAAAATCCGCATCGAATACGGTGTTATATTTTCGTTCAACGCCGATGAGAATGGGGGTTTCTTCACCGAAGATTTTTGCGACTTCGTCGTTGGCAACACGGGACGGGTCGTCTTTGGGAATAAAGTTAAAATTGTTGTTATCAATTTTGGTTCTCGGAAGTTGGAACGCAAAGAACATTGAAATCACGGTAATCACCGCAATAATTACTTTCGGTTTTGAATACAATTTTTCTAAAAAAGTATGGTTTGATTCTTTCATATAATCCTCAAAAGTTTTGAAGTTACGAGTAACGGAAAACCGGAATTTCGTCTTCCACTGTAATCGCCGTCATAATACTAAAAGTTTCAAAATTATTCAATTATGAAGTTACAAGGAAAAGCGGTTCCTCTGTTTTCTTGTAAATAATATCAGATCAAACAAATAGCGTTTTATTTAAAAATGCTTCCGTAAAATAAAAAGCATTTTTTCCAATATGATTCGTTCAATGCGGAAATAATGACGCCCGTTTTCGGTCCGTCCGATGCCGAATGGATAAACGTCCCGTCTCCGAGATAAATCCCCACGTGGGAAATTCCTTTACCGGTTGTGTTAAAAAAAAGAAAATCGCCGATTTGCGGCTCCGCTTTTTCGGAAAGTTTTGTACAAAAAGAAGCAATTCCGGACGAACTCCGCGGCAGCGAAATATCCAGTACGTCAAGCGAGCATCGGTATACCAAGCCGGAACAATCCATGCCTTTTGCCGTTGCCGAAGCGTATTTGTAGGGCGTCCCTTTGTATTTCATCGCTTCATTGACTAGCGCTAACCGGTCATCCGTTTGTGTTGAATCGGTTTGTTCGCTTTCATTGTGTACTTCGGAGTTCTTTTCGCTTTCCATAATCTGGCAAAAAGTAAAATTACAACACATTACGATAACAAGTAAAAAACAAAAACCTTTTTTCATAAAATTTTGCAACCTCCCGATAAAACACCTGTCCATTATTATATATGATTTTATGTATTTCGTCAACTCGATGATTATACTGATACCAATGAACCATAGTGAGGATCTGTTTTTATGGGAAAAATAATAACCCGCAAACCGTGGGCTTTTTTAGATGAATTTCGCGGAACGTATTTTACCGGCGAATGGCCGACTTTACCTGAAATGCTTGAAATTACGTTGCAACGTTTTCCGCAACGGAATGCTTTTACCGTGTTTGAACCTGACCGTATTACGCTCACGTACACGGAAACGTTGGAGAAGATAAAAATGCTTGCGCTCTGGCTCAAAGAACAGGGTGTGCAAAAAGGCGACCGCGTGGTCGTTTCAGGCAAAAACTCTCCCGAATGGGCTATTGTTTTTTTTGCCGCCGGCTTCGCCGATGCAGTTGCCGTCCCCATTGATTATGCGCTACACGATAAGGAAATCGAAACGTTGTGTAATCGGGCAAAACCGACCATCGCTTTTTTCGACGAAGAACGTTATCCGGTCTTTTATGAAAAAGCAAAAACCAACCCCGCCCTCGGTAAGGTATACGGCTTAAATAAAAAGCAGGGAGACGCGTACGTATATAACCTCAAGCCAAAAGCACCGCTGAGTGAATTGAAAACAACCTGCGTTTCAAGCGATATGGCTGCTCTTCTTTTTACTTCCGGCACAACGGGTAATCCGAAAGGCGTTATGTTGTCTCATAACAACTTGGTCAGTGACTGCTATATCGCTCAGATGAACTTACCCATTTATGAAACCGATATTTTTTACGCGCTGCTGCCCTTGCACCATTCGTATACGCTTCTTGCGGTGCTGATTGAAACCGTTTCAGTTGGTGCGGAAGTGGTGTTCGGTAAATCGCTGGCGGTAACAAAAATGCTGAAAGAACTAAAAGAAGGAAAGATTTCAATGCTTTTGGGCGTTCCGCTTTTGTTTAATAAACTCATCGCAGGTATTATGAAAGGCATCAAAGCAAAAGGCCTTTTCATTTCGGGACTTATGTACACGATGATGGGACTTTCGTATACCGTTAAAAAAGTTTTCGGAGTTAATATCGGAAAAAAACTCTTCGGTCCTATTTTGAAAAAAGCGGGATTAAACCATATTCGCATTGCAATATGCGGCGGCGGACCGCTTGCTGCAAGCGTATTCCGGCGATACAATGAACTCGGTATTGACTTTGTTCAAGGATACGGTTTGACGGAAACGTCGCCGATTGTTGCATTAAACCCCGTTGAATACTTTAAAATCGAAAGTGTCGGCAGCTACTTCGCTCCCTATATGGAAGCAAAGGTTATCAATGCAAATGAAGACGGCGTCGGAGAGTTGTGCTTCAAAGGTCCGATGGTTATGCAAGGTTATTATGAAATGCCTGAAGAAACGAAAGCCGTTTTTACTGAAGACGGATTTTTCAAAACAGGCGACCTCGGTAAAATCGACGATGAAAACTACATTTACTTGATGGGTCGGGCAAAAAATATGATTGTAACGAGCGGCGGAAAAAACGTGTATCCCGAAGAAATCGAAAATGCGTTTCAGCTTTTTTATAACGAAATAGAACAAATCACCGTCCGCGGCTATAAAACCGGCGAAGAAAGTGCCGATGAAGAAGTTGAAGCTTTGATTTACATTTCCGACGCGCTGTATACCAAAAATGCAGGTTCTCGCGGTGAAACCGAAAGCGATAAAAAAGCCCAAGCCGCTGTTTCGGAGATTGTCAATGCTGTCAACAAAGATTTACAGCCGTATCAGCGTATTACCAAAATTACGTTCTTGGAAAAACCGCTTGAAATGACAACCACGCAAAAAGTAAAACGACACTAAACGTTTCCGCATCGGGCAGCTCCGCCCGTGCGGAGGCTCATCTCAATTATTTCGTGAAGTAATCGGCGTCTCACAAGCGCTTGAAGAAACGCTGATTAAAGGCTTGACGCCGTTTAACAGCGTTTCCCATTGTTTCTCAATGTTCCGCATAACAAGGTAAATTCTGAATATTTGCGAAACAACGATTTTAAAGGTGGGCACTGATTAATTCTCGATTGAATTAATCAGTGCCTCCTTGAAGTTTGTTTTTAATAATGATACAGTGAAGCACACAAGGATAAAACGGTATGGTGCAATTACGTAAACGGACAAAAAAATATTATTTTTTCGGCATAATTATTATCTTTTTAATCTGTGCAGCATTTGCAATATTTTTTATTGTAAAATATAAAAAATTATATGAAAAGTTGCCGACCAATAATGACTTGCACACCGCTTGGGAAGCAAAAGATTATCGGACGGTATTTGACCAAACGGCAAAAATTTTGGAACGCCGCCCGAATGACACAGCCGTCCGAATGCTTCACGGATTTGCTGCCTATTATCTTTCGTCGGCACAAACGAGTGAAACGGATGCGCATGACTTTTTGGACGAAAGTATTGTGTCGCTTCGAAAAGCACTCTATACCGTTGAACAAAAAGACGCACCGCAGTTGTATTATATTTTAGGAAAAGCATATTACCAAAAAGGCTATTTTTATTACGATGCCGCCTTAAAATATTTGAACAAAGTTTTTGACTCCGGTGAAAAATATCCGGATTTAAATAAATTCCGCGGTATGGCGTTTTCGTATTTGGGTGAAAATCAACAAGCGATTGAAGCTTTTACGAATGATTTAAGCGATGACGCGGATGAATTTTTACTGTATGCGTTGGCAAAAAACTACATTGAAACGGGCAATTTTGAAAAAGCAAAAATGTATTTAACCGAAGCGGCGGAAAAAGCAAAAGATGTTATGTTAAAGCTGGATTGTATGGCGAAACTTGCCGAAGTTTTTTTTACCGAAGGCGATATTGAAAAAGCCCGTGCCGAATATGTAAGTATTTTGGCGATAAACGAAAAACATGCCGATGCTTATTACGGATTGGGCTTGATTTATGAGCAGACGGGGGATTTGATCAAAGCCCGCGCTGAATGGCGGAAAGCTTTAAAAGCGAATCCGCTTCACGCAAAAACCATCGAAAAATTGCGATAACCGCTCCGGGTATTCCGCTAAAATTTCAGGTTAAACTTTTTTGCAATACCGCCGTATGCGTCAAGTTTTACCGCTTCACCGTTTTTGCGGAGCAGCGTTCCGTTAAATGTTCCGTACACGGTGTTGTAGTCCGAACGGATAAAATTGCGCGATAAAAGTGAAATCGGGATAAACGTTATGTCAACCATTCCTTCCGTATCTTGGATAATCCATTTTTGCTCGATGCCGAAAGGCATGGTAATTTTTACCGGAGGTAATGGGGTTCTTTCACCGGCATAGAAAAGGATATTATCATTGTATGTGTCGGGGTCGGGGGCTACCGGCGAACTGAGCTGAAACGAAATCAGTTTTCCTTCCTGTGTACCGAAAGCCGTGAGTAATATCCGCTTGGTTTGCCTGCCGCAGTAGGCTTTGCGGTAATCGAAAAAGCACACGGAATCTTCAATCGGGAAAGCAAAATCGCGGCGGTAGTTTTCACTGAGCCATCCGCTCATCGGGGCGGTAAAACAATAGGACGCCTCACACCGTTTAGTAACAAAATAAGGAATAACGGCAGACATTTGAACAGCTTCCGGATGCTGCATGTTTACATCGAAACGAGCTTCAAGGGCAGGGCGCCCTTTTGAACCGACAAAGTCAACATCGGCGTGCATGGAACCGCGGGTCAATCGAGAAAGTAATCGCACATAGCGCTGTGATGTTCTGCATGCGGTGATATTATACCCGAGCCATTTCGGCATGTGCAGAAAACCTGACGGCAGGAATTGCCGATATGCATTTTTCTTTTTTGTTGTTTTATCCCAATAAACGGTTTCCATCGTTGAAAAAATCGGAGATACAAAAAAAGAAATTTCGCCGATAATTTTTGGACCATGAAATAAAAATCGCATAAAAGTGTTAACGCTCAAATCGGTAAGGCGAGTAGGAACCGGTAAGTCGCCGAACGGACGGTGTAATCCTTTTATTGCAAAATATTCAAAACGTCCTTCAAAATTGCCGAACTGTGCTTTTCCGTTACTGATTGGGTGAGCAGGAGTTTCTTTCAAAATCGGACGTGTATATATGCGCTTTGCTTTTTCCGACATGTTGTCAGTGTATCGCAAAATGAAAAAAAAAGCAACGTTTTAACTTCACGGCTACCGAGAGGAACAAGAGGTAAAGTCTGCGGTCGCAGTGAAAGAGTTCATCAAAGGGCGACGCAAAGAGCTCCGGAAACGGCACGCAAAGGCGAAAACGCTTGGATTACCAACTGCATGCATTACTCTGAAATCACGATATTTTTCATTGCGTAAATTGAGCTGTTGTAAACAATAAGCCTGTACACGGAAATCAAGCGAGGAACGGTGAGTAAAAAATTGAAAATCCCTATGTCAGCTGCAATCCTGCGGTACCGGATTATTTAATTAAAACTTATTACCGGGCAGAGCATGCTCAAGAATATGCCGATGAAAAAAGAAGTTGAAAGGTCGACCGGTAAAAATTGCACATGATATGGAGCTGATA
>CALDWC010000165.1 GCA_937923945.1 uncultured Treponema sp. | reverse complement strand
CACACGGCATTGCGCTATGGGGTAACGCAAGCCATCTTGGATGCGGTTGCAAAGGCGCGCCATATCACGATGGCGGAAGTGGTGGTCGATGAATATAAAACCGGCTGCAAAATTCAGCGCATCCCGATTTTCACCCAGTCGGGCGATGACCGCTATGATAACGCCGACAAGATGATTATTAAGCAAGCGGAAGTCTTGCCGCACGGACTTTTTAACAACGTTGAAGAAAAAACCGGTAAAAACGGGGAAAAACTTTTGGAGTACGTTAAGTGGCTCAAAAACCGCATTGAAACAAAACGCATTTCAAAAAACTACCAGCCGATTTTCCACATTGATGTGTACGGCACGATCGGAGATTTCACCGGCAACGATGTTCCGAAAATGACTGCCTATTTGAAAACACTTGAAGAAGCAGCCGCCCCTTTTAAACTTCGCATTGAAGGACCGATGGATATGGGCGACCGCGAAAAGCAAATGCAAGTTTTATCGGAACTCACCGCGAGCTTGGACAAAAATGGTGTGCATGTTGAACTGGTTGCTGACGAGTGGTGCAATACGCTCGAAGACATCAAATATTTTGCCGATCACAAAGCGGGACACATGATTCAAATCAAAACTCCCGACCTGGGTGGGATTAACAACACGATTGAAGCAATTTTATACTGCAAAGAAAAAGGTGTCGGCGCTTATTGCGGCGGAACCTGTAACGAAACGAACCGCTCGGCGGAAGTGATTACAAACTGCTCCGTTGCGGCGGGTGCTGCTCAGCAGTTGGCAAAACCGGGCATGGGCGTTGACGAAGGTTACATGATTGTCAACAACGAAATGAACCGCATTGTCACTTTGGCAAACCGCACATAAAATTACAGAGCTCAATTCCTGCAGCCGTTTGGTTTGCAGGAATTGGCTTATTCCCGTCATTTTACATTTTTCAGATTTTTCACCAATGCGCGATTTAATCGCAGGAAATATCTTACTATACTTTTAAACTTTATTTTCATTTGTCGTCAATCTATAAAGTACAAATCGTAAATATTTTCAAACTGTTTTTATAACTTAAAAATAAAAACTTTTTTCTATTTAGCTTTAAAAAAAATATTTTGTACTACTATTAGCATGAAAGCTAAAATGTATGGAGGTACGTATGCTTGAAAATAGTGTTACCTGTGTTGCAAATGTTGCACATTTTTACGGCATAGATTTGAATGTTGCGGAATTGAAAAAAGCGCCACACAGTCGGAAAAGTTTTGAAAAACTTGCAAGGGAAAACGGATTAAAACTGAAAAAAATTATCTGCCCCGATTTGAAAGTTCCCGATCAACTTATTTTTCCGATTATCGCGGAAGTGAGAACGGAACCGTCGGAAGGCGAAAACACGTCGTATTGTTTTATTGCAAAACGCTCCGGAAAATTTTTGCACCTCGTAAACGACGACGGTGTCAAGGTAGTTCATCTCGATGAATTTGAAAAGCGTTTTGCGGGGACATTTTATTTGATGACGCCAAAAAAAGATTTTACCAAATCGAGCGGCAGTATGAAAGATGTGTTTCGTTTTTTCAGTTTACTTAAAAACGAAAAGCGGAATATCGCCAAAATCTTTTTTGCAAGTATTATGCTGTGCTTGTTCGGCGTGTTGACCGCATTTTATTTCCGGTTTCTCATTGATGAAGTATTCAGCGGCGGTTTGATAAATATGCTCAATGCGTTTTCAATCGCTTTTTTTGCCGTGATAACGTTTCAGTCAATTTTGAGTTTTGCACGGAATCAACTTTTGAATTTTCTCGGGCACAAAATTGATGCAACCATTATTATGGAATATTTTTCTCATGTGTTGAAATTACCAATGCAGTTTTTTTCCAAATTCAAAACCGGTGAAATTATTTCGCGCATGTATGACGGCACCACAATTCGGAATTTAATTTCAACGACTTTTTTGTCCGTTGCGATCGATGCGGTTATGCTCGTATTCGGTGCCGCATTTTTAGTGTGGTTCGGATCCAAACTTATTTTTGTTTCGATTGTATCGGTTGTATGCGGCGCCGTGATTGCAAAAATTTTTGCAAAACCCTATCGGACAAAAATGCTCGCACGGGCTGAATCGGAAGCGGAAAAGCAATCAATGTTGGTGGAATTTATCAACGGCGTTGAAACGATTAAAGCCGTCGGTGCCGTTGATAATGCATGCGAAAAGTGTGAAGAAAAAATAATCAACGCGGCAAAGAAAAACTTGAATATCCGCACGACAACTAATTTACAAAATGCGCTGCAATATTTTGTGCAGCAAGTCGGGCGGCTTTGCATGTATTGGTTCGGCGGGCGTGCGGTGATTAACGGAGAAATGACTTTGGGGCAGCTTATTTCATTTGTGATTTTATCGCAATATTTTATCGGACCGCTTTTTAGATTTTTAACGCTACAGCCTACGCTACAGGAAGCGGAAACGGCAGCACGCCGCCTCGTGGAAGTGTTTGATCAAAAGATCGAAGAAGAAGGCGGAACAAAAATCAGCGACGGTGTTTTAGCGGGTGACATTGAATTGAGAAATGTAAATTTTTCATACAACGAAGGAAAGACACAAACGCTTTCCAATGTGAATCTTAAAATTTCGGCTGGAAGCAAAGTTGCATTTGTCGGCGAATCTGGTTCCGGCAAAAGCACAGCGGCAAAACTTTTGATGAAATTTCAAAATGCCGATTCCGGTGAAATCAATATTGACGGAAAAAATATTGATGATTACAGCATTGAGTTTTTACGTGAAAACATCGGATACGTTCCGCAAGATTCGCTTTTGTTTTACGGAACTGTTGCGGAAAATATTTCTTTTGGAAAAAGCTCCGCATCCGCGTCGGATATTTTTATGGCATCGGTTTATTCTCAAGCGGATAAATTTATTCGTAACTTACCAAAGCGGTATGAAACATACATCGGAGAGCGCGGTGCTTCGTTATCGGGAGGCGAGCGTCAACGTCTTGCACTTGCACGGACGTTTTTAAAAAATCCGTATGTTTTTATTTTGGATGAATCAACATCGGCACTCGACAGTATGTCTGAAAAATCGGTAATGGATGCGGTTCAATCGCTCGCCGAAAATAAAACGCTGATTATGATTTCACATAAACTGTCAACAATCAAAAACTTTGATAAAATTTTTGTCTTTGATAATGGCGAAATAATTGAAAGCGGAACGCACGAAGAACTTTTGCAGATGAATGGCAAGTACGCGGAACTTTGGGGCATACAAAACAGGGAGGTCGCTGCATGAAAAAACTCATTACGGTTTCTGATTTAAGTTATTCGGAACAATTTTTTTCCCGAATGCATTCAACATTTGAAAATTCGGTGATTGGAATAATCGGCGCATTTACGGCGGTTTTTTTACTCTGGTTATTTTTCGGACATTGCGAAGACGCAATATCGGGAAGCGGAACCGTCAGACCGTCGGAAAATATTTCTTCGGTTCATTCGCTTCGTTCGGGAAAAATTGAAAAAATTTATTTTAAAGACGGTCAGGAAATAAAACAAGGCGACGTACTTTTTTCGCTTTACTCCGATTCAGAAGTTGCGGCAAAAGAAAATCTCGTTACAAAAATAAAAATATTGGAAGAAAAATATTCCGATGTGCAGTCCATGATAGAAAGTTTTAAGTTGGGACAAAATGCGGTGCCGCACAATCGAACCGTTGCGTTTACCCGCATGAAGATGTTTTTTGAAATGAAAGAGCAGCTTGCGGAAGTATGTGCCATTTACGAAAAAAATTTTCATACGCAGCAACTTTTACCTGCTGATGTTACAACCGAAGAATTAACGCTTGAAGCGGAGCGCTTGTGGAGAAATGCAAAAATTAATTTATCGCAGTTTACCGAAAATTTTTTGACAACGCTTATCAGCGAAGAAGAAAACTATGCTCTGCAGCGCGATAATCTTGAATCGAGTCTCGCCGAAATTGAAGCGCAGCTGAAAAATAATCGCGTCGTTGCACCGATTGACGGAACCGTGCTGGTGCTGGATTCACTCAACGAAAATGATTTTATTATCGCAAATAAACCGGTGCTTTCGATTATTCCGCCTTCGGAAACGGGCTATGAAATTACGGTGCGGGTGAAAGAAAAGGATATTGCCGATTTGCAAGTTGGATTGCAGGCGAAATTAAAACTGCCGGCTTTTTCAAATAAAGTTAAAAATTTAAACGCAACGGTGAAAAAAATTTCGGCGGATTCATTGTCGAACGGCCATGATATTTTTTATCTCGTTACCTTAATTCCTGAAATGAATGAGACGTCAGACATTGATGAAAAAACTATTTTTAAAAATTCGCTTTCGTTGAAGTCAGGTATGATTGCAAATGCAAAAATAATTGTCAGCGAACAAAAGGTGATTTCATACCTTATAAAAAAAATGGAGATACAGTTATGAAAAAGATATGGTTCAGTTTTCTGTTTACCTTGCATTGTTTTGCAATTATAGTTGCCGAAGAAAATGTGTATACGGAACTTTTACGTATCCTTAATAGGAATAATAAAATGCTTGCGGTAACGAAAGCAGAAAACAACATCGGAGCGCGAATGGTACAGAATGAAAAGTTAAAGTGGCTGCCGAAGCTTTCGTTGGAAAATTCCGGCGCTATGATCGGCTTTACGCAGGATAGATCGGCAAATGCCTTTGACCTTAGTTCAAATCTCGTTCTCAACCAGCAGCTGCTGTTGGGAAGTAACTTGAGACTATTTGCGAATAACGGAATGCGGATGTTAAAAGGGCAGAATATGAAATTTAATTACGGGTTCAGCACGGGGGCGATGATGAACGTTCCGTTGTATGTTTTTACACCGAAGCTTTTTGTCGATGCGGCGCGAAGCGATTTTTATTCGGCTAAAAATGAAGCACACATTTTGCACTTGAAACAACAATCAATTACGAATATGGAAATGGCAAACGCGCTGTATTACCTCGGTGAATATTATGTGCAGTGCGAAAAAATAAAACTTGCCGATGAAAAGCTTTTACTTTTGAAAACGCTTTTGGATAAAAAAACCGTTCTTTGGAAAGAAGGAAAACTTTCAACGGTTGATCTGAATGAGAGTATCTTGACGTACGAAAAAACACAGTCCGATGTTCAAGCGCTAAGAATGAATTTTGAATCGATAGAATTAAAGTTATTGCATTGCGGTTTGACGCTGCAGGATGTACCGGAGCATTTTGAGCGCTGGATTACCGACTGGGAAAAATTTGTTTCGGCAATCAGAATAGAACGCATTGCAGCGCTTGATTTAAAAAAACTCCGGCTTAATTCAGATTGGCAACAACAGGTGCGGAATACCATGCAATCGGTTCCGAATCTTTTTCTCGCATGCAATTTCCAAAATGTTGAATCTGCACACGGCGGGTATAGTGATGATTTTTTTAAAAGCATCCGCAATACGTTTAAAAGGGGGCATGATTTTAAATGGACGGTCAGTCTCGGAATGAATATCGGTTTTGATATATTCACGGAAAAAGCGCAAGTGAATAAAAACTTTGCCGATATGAAAACGGTCTACCGCACACAGCACGCGATACTTGATGACGAATACCGCGAGCAATTAGCCGAGGCGCAAAACACGGTTCGTGTATTACGGGCTGTGTTACATCAAAAGGCGGAAACCGAAAAAATACTTCATACGCGTTTAGACGAAGCTGCGATATTGCATGAAGCCGGAAAGTTAAGTCCGTATGATTACCGAACACAAGAATTATATGTGCAGGAAGCAGCGTTGGACTTGTTGCGATCAAAGCTTAATCTCGTGTGCTATTTGATTCCGTTTTATCAATCATAATCAAAAGTAATTGCCATAAGGAGACACTGATTAATTCAATCGAGAATTAATCAGTGCCTCCATGAGTGCATATTATAAAACGAGAACGCGTTTTATAATATGCACTCAATTTTTCGATCGATTTAACCGGTGTTGCCTTACCTGTTTTCCGATTAAATCATTTTATTATAACAACGTTTAAAAAAATAACTTCAGAGTTTTATATGCCATTGCATAAAAATGCCAGAGCGGCTACAATACCGCTATGGAAGAATCAACTCTGTTTGAATATAAACCTGATAGAATTGCGGAACGCCGCATCCGCATCGGTACTATTCCCTGCTGTGTTTTTACGCCGCAAGCGCAAAACCGCGAGCCGGGGCAAAAACTGCCGACGCTTTTTTACTACCACGGATGGAGTTCCAATAAACACAAACAGCGCTTTATCGCAAGTATTTTTGCTTCATTCGGCTATCAAGTTTTGCTTCCCGACGCAATCTATCACGGGGAGCGCGGCGCGCTTGAAAATTACGAAACCGCTCTTTACGATTATTTTATGCCGACCGTCATGCAAAACCTCGCGGAGTTTCAAACCCTCGAGCACTATGCGCTGACCGCGCTTTCCGCCGACGAAAAGCGCCTCGCTGTTTCGGGACATTCGATGGGAGGCTACACGGCAGCCGGAATTTTTACGCACAACCCCGAATTAAAAACAGCCGTCGTTTTTAACGGCGCCTTTGACTGGCAAAACGCCATACAGGAAACGGAAAAAAGATACGGCACCGATCATATCGAACTTTCCGCTGCCGAAAAAAATACCGATCCCGCATGCAACCTCGAAAAGCTCATTGACCGTCCGCTTTTTATACTTCACGGCGAAAAAGACGCTCTCGTTCCCTTCGAAGTCCAAAAAGCGTTTTTTGAAAAACTGCAGCTGCGGTACCGCGATAAAAGCCGTATTCGCTTTATGGCGGTTGAACGCATGAACCACTACATCAGTGTGCAAATGCTCAACGAAGCCCTCATCTGGCTTTCAACTAATGTATAACGGAACCGCCCGTGGAATTCGAAGAATTTACCGTCGGTGAAAACGACGCAAACCGGAGACTCGACCGCGTCATCCGCAAAATGTTCCCGCGCGTCCCGCTTTCCCGACTCTACGCCCTCATCCGCACCGGCAAAATCCGCGTCAACGGAAAAAAAACGCACCAAAGCGCCGTCCTCGTCCAAGGCGACATCGTTCAAGTTTATACCCTTATTCACCAAAGTGCAGCTCCGTTACCTTCTTCTCCGCGTAAACCGGTTTCCCCGCAGCTTGTCGTATTGTACCGCGATGCCGATTTTTTAGTTTTGAATAAACCGCGCCATGTTTTAGTTCACGGCAAGCAGAGTTTAGACAGCGCCGTCAAGGCGGAGTATACCGCCGCCCTTGCACAATCGGGTAAAAAGCCTTCTCTTTCTTTTACGCCCGGTCCTCTCCACCGCCTTGACGGCGGTACGAGCGGTATTCTCGTGTTTTCGCAAAGCCTTCGGGGAGCGCAAACTTTTTCGGCTGCCCTCCGAAACGGAAAAATATTGCGCTTTTACACGGCGCTCGTTGTTGGGCGTTTTTCCGGACAATGCGAATTTCAAAGTCCGGTTGACGGCAAGCCGGCACATACGGTCATGCGGAGTCTGCGCTATTTTGCAACGGAAAACGTCACACTCGTTGAAATCCAAATTTTTACCGGAAGGAAGCATCAAATCCGTATTCATTGTGCGGCAAACGGCTTTCCGCTTTTCGGTGATGCCGGCGGAGCGGAAAAAAATCGAAACGGAAAAAAGCTTGGCGGCTATTTTTTGCACTTTTCAAAAATGCAGTGCCTCGAAAAAGTTTTAAACTTACCCGAAATACTTTTCGCTCCGCTTCCCGCGTACTTTCCGCATGGAAACGCCGATTAAAGGCTTGTCGCCGTTTAACAGCGTTTCCTTTACTGCCGAGGTAATAGTCTTACCTTTGGTAATGCGATCATCTTACCTAAGGTATTGCGATCATCTTACCTAAGGTATTGCGATCATCTTACCTGAGGTATTGCGATCATCTTACCTTTGGTATTGC
>CALDWC010000164.1 GCA_937923945.1 uncultured Treponema sp. | reverse complement strand
ATTGTTTCGTAAATGTTCAGAATCTACATTATTATACTGAACATTGAGAAACAATTAGGAAACGCTGTTAAACGGCGTCACGCCTTTAATCAGCGTTTCCATAAGGATTAGTAAATGATTTTTGCACTCAACACAAAAGTACCGTTATGGCATTTGTGGTTAGCAGGAACACCAATCATTCCATCCCCTTCGTCGTACTTCCCTTCGTAGTTGTTCCAGTTAAGTTTACCTTGGCTCCATTTTGCGTCAAGTTCAAACTTTTCTACCGGTGAGAATGTAACGCCGACGTTGTATGCAACACCGAGGTATCCTTTTTTCTCAGTGGTATCATCAGCGTACGTATCGTGGTTGGATTCACCCCAAACCGTTACATAGGGCTTTATCCACATTGAATCGGTAAAGTTATACTTGTAGTTTACCCATGTAGTAAATCCGAACGGAAGTATATAGCCATTTTTCTTTACGTCTTCAGGAATATATGTCAACAGGTGATTGAGTCGGAAATCCGCTCCGAACGCCAAACCGGAAACGAGGTTCGTGTCTCCGTCCGCTTTGGACGCAAAAGCAATCTTCATAGCCATATCTCCGATCTCTTTACCGTCTTTATCCAAACCGCGATAGGCTGAGTATTTATTACCGTAGTATAAACCAATACTTGCCCACTTGTATGAAGTATTGAACACAACATCGGCTGCGACTTTGTTATCCTTGGTGCAGTTCGCTAAAATATCGGATGCCGCTGAAAGTTCAAGTCCATCGACGGGTTTCGAACTCACTTCAAATCCTAAACCGAGATATACTTTGTCTTCGTTTGAGCCGGCTGCACCGTCATCAGTATAGATACCGGCATTGATAAACTTTTTAACGGGATTAAAGGTTGCGTTAATACCAAAATCAAAATTAATATATTCTTTGTAACCGAGAGAAAAGTCCCAACCGATTGCATACATACCCTGAACCGGCTTAGCAGTCGAAGCTTCAACAGTCTTTACCGCGTACCATACTTCATCACTGGCAACAGGAGGAACTGTAGCTACACCTGCTGCGCCCGGAACAATAGCGAGGAACTCAACGGTTTTTCCATCAACTTTACCGTATGACTTGATAACATCTGTATCTTTGTAATAAAGGACATTCTCTTCTGCTTTTAGTTCATCACCCTTTTTTAAAGGCTTTTTTTCAAATGTGACTGTTCGATCGGATGTTTTTTCTTCAGCTTTCCATGAACCGTTGGAAGCTAATTTCAATCCGGTGTTCAAACTCAAGCCGCTACCGGCAAGGTCATCGCTTTTGTAGCCGAGTTTTGTGCCAAACGCGGTAATATCACCCGATGTTTCCGGTCCCCAAGCATCTCCGTCATCACGAATCGGCTGCCAGATTTGAGCATAATTCGTAGAAAAATCGGGGCGGTTATATACGTTGAGATAACCTTCCCAAAAATTGAGTGTTGCGCTCATTGAGTGCAACTTGTTTCTCCAAAGTCCAAGTTCCGCATCGGATTTCCATGGCTTATACGGCGATGTACTGTTGCTTTTTGAGTCGTCAAATCGGTATGCCAGATCAGCACCGATATCAAATGAAACATTGACATCACCTTCTGTTTTTGAACTCAAGGTTCCCATATAAAGCGGGATGAGTACCTTTGCTTTAAAAAGGTTTTCAAAGCCATGTTGCACTTTTGCATCACTGCCTTTACCCGCACCTAAATCAATACCCCAACTCACTGAAGCACTTGCCTCTACCTGAGGCGTAAGTCCGCCTTCTTGTGCAAACACAACACCACCCAGCATTGTCGCGCACAACAAAATACTTAAGATTTTTTTCATCAAAAAAATCCTCCTCTCAAAATTTATGTACCGAACTGATACATATTTATTATCGCCTAAAAAACATATTTTGTCAAGCGTTTTTTTAAAAAGGTTACAAAATTTTACATAATTTTTACTTTTTTTGATAAGGAGACACTGATTAATTCAATCGATAATTGAGGGCATCTCAAAAATGTTCAGAATCTACTATTATTATACTGAACATTGAGAAACAATAGAGAAATGCTGTTAAACGGCGTCACGCCTTTAATCAGCGTTTCCTTAAGAGAGGCACTGTATAGTGCCTTAAAGTGTCAGTGTATAGCCGGTAATACTGTCGCTTTATAGTACTATAAACTGCCGCTTTATAGTACTATAAACTGCCGCTGTATAGTACTTAAGAGTGCCACTGTATAGTGCTTAAGGAAACGCTGAACAATTACCATTGTTTACTACTCATCAAAGTTGTCTTTT
>CALDWC010000163.1 GCA_937923945.1 uncultured Treponema sp. | reverse complement strand
CTGCCACGGAAATCAAGTTTGTAGAATCATTTTAATACTGTATGAAAACGCTGATGAAAGGCTTGACAGTCGTTTAACAGTGTTTCCTATTGTTTCTCGATATTCAGTATAAGTGGCTCTGAACATTTTTGAAACAATGATTTTAAAGGTGAGCACTGAAAAGAAGTCTCTAAAAATCTAACCAAGGTTTTAGAGATGCCCTCAATTCTCGATTGCATTAATCAGTGCCTCCTTAAGGCTTTCGATAATTCCACAACCAAACATCACTCCTAACGAAACAAAGCCGATCAGATGACCGACTTTGTTTCATTTTTATCAAAAGAACAAATAACTATCGTTCGTTTGCAGCCTTTGCTTCTTTTGCTGCACGTTCAGCCGCTTTTTGCCTCAAAGTTTCAGCCCACATTTCGTCGGCTTTTCCTTTCCATGCAGCCGCATAGTGCTCACATTTACCGCACAAGTGCTCAACATCTTCTTTGTCAAGAATATCCGTTGATTTTGCTCCGGTTTTTGTTACCATCTCGCGAAGTAAGTTCGGATTTTCAAGCATCGGGCAGGGCTGCAACATATTTTTATTAAACGGTTGTCCCTCGCGATACGCTGTGAATAACGGACTTTGTAAGCATTCAATCAATGTTTTTTCACGAATGTTGGAATCCGAATAGTGAATAAACACGCAGGGCTCAACATCGCCGTTCGCATTAATGTGGAGATAGTTTCTGCCGCCTGCAATGCATCCGCCGACATATTCACCATCATTTTGGAAGTCCAAGATAAACAACGGCTTTTCCGATCTGAATTTTCTGAGCTGGTGGTATACATGTTCCCGTTGCTGAGGATTTGGCAATAAATCGGTTCCCGTTGATTTTCCGACCGGCATAAAGTGGAAATACCAAGAAAAAAGTGCTCCCTTTTGAATCATAAAGTCGATAAACTCCTCACCGGTAATCGCTTCATAGTTTTGAGAAGTGTAGCAACAAGAAGTTCCAAACGGAAGTCGTGCAGCCTTTAATTTATCCATTGCAGAAATAACCGCTTTATAAACGCCTTCACCGCGGCGTCCGTCCGTTGTTGCTTCGGAACCTTCGATGGAAATAGCCGGCACGAAGTTTTTAATCCGTAGCATATCCTGAACGAACGCATCATCAATCAGCGTGGCATTGGTAAACGCGAGAAAATCACAATCGGAATGTTTTTCACACAGTTTAATTATATCATTTTTCCTTACGAGCGGTTCACCTCCGGTAAATATGAAAAAATATATGCCAATTTCTTTTGCCTGTTTGATAAGATCATCAAGTTCTTCATAGGATAGATTTAAGCTGTGACCGTACTCTGCTGCCCAGCAGCCTTTGCATTTTAAATTACATGCCGTTGTCGGATCCACTAAAATTGTCCACGGAATATTGCAGTTATATTTTTTCTTCGCTTCTTTTCTGATTTTATCGGTTAAAATATTTCCCTTTAATAAAAAGTTGACGATAAATTTATCAAGAACTTCCGGTTGCAATTTGAGTATATTGTCGAAAATAAAACTATAGTAAGGGCTGTTTTTATCGGAAATAATCGACTCAATTACTTTAATCTGATTGACATAAGCATTTGGCGCCAATTTTTTTGCCATGTTGATCGCTTTACCGATATTTACTTCAGGATCCTTATGAACATAACTCAAAAGTTGTTCTATCGACTTCCGCATCATTGTATCTTTTATAATCATAAATTTCTCCTTAATAGTTCAATATATAAATGAGATACTAAATTTTAAAAATAGTTTTTTAATAATAATGATGAAAGAAACGGTGTTAAACGGTAGCAAACCTTTAATCAGCGTTTCCAAAAGGAATTCGATCTAAATTCGCAACACGCGTTGCCTTTTTGAAGCTGTGTAGTTTTTTAAGATATGTGAAACAAAATAATCGGTGTATTGATTGATGATACTGGGATGTTTAACAGTCTGATAGCGTCCGCTGTCGGTAGCGACTAAGCGATTTGCCGATGAAATGATGTGCGCCAGGAATATGATGAGCTTTTTAATAAACTGTTTAAAGCGCTCAAAGCGGCTTACCTTGGCAATATAATACGGTGACAAAGCATCATTATTGAGAACGGCTTCTTTTGCAACGGTACGAACGCCCTTTGCATATAAAGCTCTCCGATATTGGACAAGTCTCAGATAATCGCTTCGATTGTACTGCATCGTAACTAAATACAACAAGGTAAACCTCTTCCGAAATTAAAATTTCTACTTATGTAAGTATACTATAAACAAAAGAAAAGCGCAAGAGTATCATTAAAAAAAATAAAAATTTTATTTGGTATTCGGGAAATTTTGTAAAAGATGAGTATTCCACAAAGGCTTCCAAAAATGAGTTTCGGAAAACCTTTGCGTATTACACCGGTTATTTTTTCTTCAAGTATTTGACGCTGTCAAGGGCAACTGCCGCGATGATAATAAAACCTTTAAACACAAATTGCAAGTTTGTATCAATGCCTAAAAAGGTGAGACAATAGGTAAGGCTCGTAAAAATAATCACGCCGATAACCGCACCGCTTATCTTTCCGATACCGCCGTTAAACGAAATTCCTCCCACAACACAGGCTGCGATAGCATCCAGTTCGTAGCCCTGTCCCGTTCCGGCGCTTGCATTTGCGCGGAATGCTTCGAGAAACGCCCCGACCCCGTAAAAAATACCCGCCATAATAAAAACGCCCATCGTAACGCGAAACACACTGATTCCGCTCACACTTGCCGCTTCAGCGTTACCGCCGACCGCATACATGTTTTTACCGAATGTCGTTTTATTCCAAATAAACCATGCGACGATAATCGCGATAATCGCCGGAATAATCAACTTCGGAAAAGTAATGAGTTCGCCGTTAACAACGCCTAAAATCCATCTGCCACCGATTAAATCTTTTATGCCGGTATCAATGGAACCGACCGGCGTTCCGCTCGTGCCGAAAAAGAGTAAACCGTAAATAATAAGCTGCGTTGCAAGAGTTGAAATAAAGGGATGTATTTTTAAGCTCGCCGAAAAGTAGCCGGCGAATGCGCTGAAAAGTACGCAAAGAATTATTGAAAGCGACAGTGCGGAAACGAGTCGCCATATCATCGGGAGCGCCGTAAAATCCCATGGTCCTAAACCGAAAAAGGTAACAATGTTCACGCCCGGATGTAAAATCAATCCGGTTATAACCGCGCCAAGAGCGACCATTCGTCCGACACTCAAATCGGTGCCGGCGAGCAAAATCAATCCGGCAACGCCGAGTGCATAAAACATTCTTGTTGAAGACTGCTCCAAGATCGTAAAAATATTCGGCAATGATAAAAGATTACCGCTTCCTGAAAGCGGAGCTACAATAATACACACAATAAAGAAAACCAAAATGGCAAGGTATAATCCGTTATTGAGTAAAAAAGTAGAAAGCTTAAACTTATAAATATAGTCTCGAAATGATAACGTCATGTTTTCGAGTACATTCGTTTTTCCGTTCCGCAAACTGATGTTTTTTTGTACATGGTCGATAAAGGCTTGATTTTTTGCATCTTTGGAATTTTCTATTTTTTGCGTGTAAGTATTTTTCGCATCGGAAAGCAATACTTCGATTTCAACTTTGTGAGCCGATAAATCTTTTTGTAATGCGTCAAGAGCTTCTTTGGATTTTTTTCCCGAATATGAAGCCGCGATTTCTCTCTTTCCCGTTTCGTCTTTTTCACGAATTGCAGCGACTGCCGCTTGATATTCTGCTTTCGCGCTTTTTTGTTTTTCATTTTCCGCTTGTATAAACGGCTTGATATTTTCACGGAAAAGTTTATTTGAATACTGAACCGCTTTTGCTGCAAGCGCTTTTTCTTCCGATTTATTTTCCGCTGCAATTTTTTTTGCATCCGCCATGGCAAGCTGATAATCGTCAAGCACCATCTTTTGTACTTCGGGAGCAAGCAGGCGATTCCGTTTTGCCCGATAGATTTCATTTTTTATTGAGGCAATTTCATCGACGCCGTCTTTACGCAGTTCATAAAGCGTTTCCGCATATTCTTTTAAAGTATCGTCTTCAATCGGAAAAACATTTTCCGAAAAGTCTTCGTATTCTTTTTTTTCAGTATCCATATCGTGCACCTCTATAAGTATTTTGCGGAAAGCTTCAAAAGCGTTTCCTGATCCGTTGTCTTTGTGTCGACAATGCCTGCAAGTCTATGATTTGACATTACTGCAATCCGGTTGGTAATGCCGAGAATTTCAGGCATTTCACTTGAAACAACGATAATCGTTTTTCCTTCTTTCGCCATTTCGATAATGAGCTGATAAATTTCGTATTTTGCACCGACATCAATACCCCGCGTCGGCTCGTCCATGAGAAAAATATCGGGAGAGCGTTCAAGCCATTTGCCGATAATTACTTTTTGCTGATTGCCGCCGCTCAAAGCGACAATCGGCTGCTCGGCCGAAAGGCAGCGGGTTTTCATAATTTTAATTTGCCGGTTTGCCGCTTCCCGTATTTTTCGATTCGAAAGTACGCCGGCGGTTTTATAACTATTTAAATTGGTAATGACAGTGTTAAATTCTATCGTGTCTTTTGCAAACATACCGTTTAATTTTCGCTCTTCGGTTAAAAGCGCAAAGCCGTGCTGCATCGCCTCTTTGCTGTTTTTAAAGCGCAATACGCGATTATTAATCCGAATATCACCCGAGGCAATCGTCCGAATACCAAACAGCGCTTCAAGGAGTTCGCTTCGTCCCGCTCCGACCAATCCGTAGAGCCCGAAGATTTCTCCTTTTTTTACCGTAAAGGAAATATGATCCAAAACCGGCGCATATTTCGTGGTAAGTTCTTCTACTTTTAAAAAATCTTTGCCGGGCGTATTGTCAACCGTGGGAAAGCGTTTATCAAGAGAACGACCGACCATTGCGGAAATCACTTCGTTCATATTTGTTTCCGCAATTGCTTTGGTGAAAATCATTTTACCGTCACGTAAGACCGAAACTTCATCGCAGATTTCGAACACTTCGTCCATCTTGTGAGAAATGTAAATAAACGAAACTCCTTTTTTTTGTAAGTTTCGAATAATCGAAAAAAGCTTTTTGACTTCCCGCTCGGTTAAGGATGAAGTCGGTTCGTCCAGTACAATAATTTTGGCGTCGTAGGAAACGGCTTTTGCAATTTCAACCATTTGCCGTTGTGACACCGACATCGTCCGCATAATCGTTTTCGGGTTGACATGCATATCCAGCGAAGAAAAAAGAGCATGCGCGGATTCGAACATTTTAATTTCATCGACAACACCGAAACGAGTCGGATACCTGCCCAAAAATAAATTATCGGTAACGGTTCGATCAAGACAAAGATTCAATTCCTGATGAACCATCGCGACACCGCTTTCAAGCGCTTCTTTCGGATTTTTAAACTCGATCGGTTTTTCGAGCAGTGAGATGCGCCCTTCGTCACGGGTATAAATCCCGAAAAGGCATTTCATCATTGTTGATTTACCGGCGCCGTTTTCTCCCATAAGTCCCATTACCGAGCCTTTTTTTACCGTTAAATCAATACCGTCAAGCACTTTATTTTTTGCAAAAGATTTTGAAAGTCTTTTTATTTCAAGGACTGTATCTTCCATAAATTATATCCGCAACATGAGAAAATGAGACAATCCTTAAAATCTTTTTGAGCTTTTAAGGATTGTCCGCTACCGTCCCCATACTCATAGAATTGAGGAACGATAGAGAAAAATATACAAACTAGAATTTCAACTTATCGGTATAATCCGCACCTGAATTTGTTTTGACCATATTGATTGCAAATGCATCAAAATTGTTCAGGTTCGTAAATCGGTCCAAACAGCTCGATTCGTTTTGTCCGTCGCCTTGAACGATGGTTAAGTCAATGTTCAAAAGCGGTGCATAGTATTTCAATGCCGGAACATACGAAGATGAAAGGAAGTTATCTCCTGCGTTGTAGATCGTGAGAAGCACTTTTTTCTTTGCGCCGTTTACTTGCTTGATTCCGGGATCGCGTCTTCCGCCAAGATATGCGTCATAATTATCAATAGTTACACCGGAATTTGCCGCCATAACCGCTTTTACATCGCTCCAGTAGTCAACGGGCGCAGAAATTTTATTGCCATAGGCATCGGGTGTGCTGATCCCTTTTGTGTATACATCTTCGCCGGTCAGTCCGTCAAGAAGATTTCGCAAAACCTGCAAAGTTGCCGTTGCCTGTGCATCCACATTCTGTGAAACGGTTCCGGTTAACGTGCCCTTTCCGACCGCTTCAATGGCATCGGCGTTTGCATCATAACCGAAAATCGGAACACCGGCAGGATAGTTTGAAGCCTGTAAGCAGCCCATTGCCATACCGTCGTTGTTGGAAATAACCATATCGATTTGGTCGGCAAATTTTGTTGCCCAACCGCCCATCGCTTCGGTTGCCGCGTTTGCATTCCACGTTGAACCGTCGGTACCGGTCATTGCCTTTCCTTCAAGTTCTACAACCTTTACGGTTTTTCCCGCAATCGTAACCGAACCTTCCTGTACAACGCCCGGGTCGGTAGAACCCGCCCATGTGCCGAGCGCTTTTCGAACGCCTTCGGTTCGGGCTTTTGAGTCGTTGTGTCCGACGTCTCCGATGCACAAAACATAGCCTAAAACTCCGTCGCCGTTTCTATCGATAGACGCATCGGCTTTTTCAAGAAAGTCCGTAATCAATTTGCCTTGTACGGCACCGCCACCTGCAGCATCAAACCCGACATAGTAGGTTTTGTCGTTCCAGTTCATCGAATCCATATCGATTTTTCCCGTTGTGGGATCCGATGGCTGTCGGTTAAAAAATACCAAAGGCTTGTCCTTATTTAAGACAGCATTTCCGCTGCCCGAGCAGCTTAGCGCAAACATTGCTACACATGCAACGAAAGCGCATGATACAATTTTTGAAACTTTCGAAATTGATTTCATAAATATCAACCTCCATATTATCGTGATATTTTCTGCAATAATACTATTTTTAAAATAATTTGTCTAGAGCGATTATACAAAACTTAGTCTTTAACACGATGTTTTATGATATTCCGTACTTTGCAAAAAAACTTTGCTTCTGCAAAAAACTTTGCTTCGCAAAGTTGCCGGTAAACGGCGTCAAGCCTTTAATCAGTGTTTTCTGAAAAACGCCTCTAGAAACAAAAATGGAAATGCTGTATAATAAGTAAAGTCTGGTTTAGTCAGGGGACAAGATGAAACAAAAAGTTGATGATTTTTTACAGTTGATGGAATTTCATATCAGTGCTTTTGTGCGTGATATTTGCCGTTTTGATAAAAGCCTTTTTTCATCCACGGGAAATACGATTTTAAAAAATGTGACGGAAGTCCATAAATTCGTATATGTTTTTAACAAGGCGCTGAAGTCCGAAAGCTTCGGTGAAAAAGGAAAAAACGTTTCATACTTAAAAGCGGGACTTTTAAACGGCATGGGCTTGCTGGACGAAATTTTTCACTATGTATGCCGTTTATACCGCCGTGATTACAATAAAACATTTTTTACCGATGCGTACGATTTTATCAACGCGGAATTGGGGAAAAAAGACAAGACGGAAGAACCGCTGCAGGAACTACTCCTTGACTTCATAAAAGAATTTCCGCCCCGTGCGGTCTACACAAAAAAACAAACCGCCGAGGAATGGCTTTCCGACATAGATGAAGCTTCCGGTGTTGCAAATAAATTTTTAGCGCTTGAGGAACTTCTCCTTTTGCGTCTTGCCAACGAAAACCCCGCCTTTGAACCTTTTTTTATATTATTTAACGATGAAGCACTGCGGAATAATAAACGGTATTCGCTTTTTTGGCGTTCATTTAAAGCGTTTTCCGAACAGCAAAAACCGTTCGGTCCTGAAAATACCGGTTTGATTTCAATGCTCAAAAAACCGGTGGATTTTTCACCGTTCAGTATAAAAGGACAATTGCAGTATATTATCAGTCACTGGAAAGATTTTTTAGGCGAATGGCTGAAACTCGTTTTTTCCGGTTTGGATTTAATCGCCGAAGAAGAAAAACAGGGATGGTTTGCAACACAGGGCGGTCAAGTTGAAACGAATGTCTATACGTTTGAAAGTTTACTCGAAGAATACGAACGTTTTACCAAAGACCATGATTGGATGCCAAACGTAACGCTCATGGCAAAAAGTACGCTTGTATGGTTGGATCAGCTCAGCAGAAAATATTCGCGGGAAATTTCCCGCTTAGATCAAATCCCCGACGAAGAGCTGGAATTTTTATCGCGAGCCGGTTTTAACGCGCTGTGGCTCATCGGTATTTGGGAACGTTCAAAAGCAAGTTCCCGTATCAAGCAAATTTGCGGCAATCCCGATGCCGCCGCCAGTGCGTACAGTTTAAATTCATACGAAATTGCGGATGACTTAGGCGGCTGGTCAGCTTTGGAAAATTTACGCTCCCGCTGTGCTCATTATGGGATTCGACTCGCGGCGGACATGGTGCCGAACCATACGGCAATGGATTCGCACTGGGTTGTTGAACGTCCGAATCTTTTTATGCAAACACGCGAGTTGCCGTTTCCGGCGTACAGCTTTAACGGTGAAAACCTCTGTCACGATTCCCGCGTTGCCGTTTATCTGGAAGATCACTATTATTCGCGGCAAGATTGCGCGGTAGTGTTTAAGCGTCTCGATAAATTAACCGGTGATGTTACCTATATTTATCACGGTAATGACGGAACGGGACTTCCTTGGAATGATACGGCACAGCTTGACTTTCTCAACCCCGAAACGCGAGAAGCGGTTATTCAGGAAATCATCAACGTCGCGCGGAACTTTAAAATAATCAGGCTCGATGCGGCGATGGTCCTCGCAAAAAAACATATTCAGCGCCTCTGGTATCCGCAAGCCGGCTCGGGCGGCGCAATCGCAAGCCGCTCGCGGTTTACGCTCACTAATGAAGAGTTTAACCAAAAAATTCCCGAAGAATTTTGGCGTGAAGTCGTTGACCGCTGCAAAAAAGAAGTCCCCGACACGCTCCTTTTAGCGGAAGCATTTTGGATGATGGAAGGTTATTTCGTGCGAACGCTCGGTATGCACCGCGTATATAATTCCGCTTTTATGAATATGCTCAAACGGGAAGAAAACGAAAAATACCGTGCAACGATTAAAAACACCTTGGAATTTGATCCGGAAGTTTTAAAACGGTATGTCAATTTTATGAATAACCCCGACGAAGACACGGCAATTGCGCAGTTCGGCTCCGGCGATAAATATTTCGGAGTTTGTACGATGATGGTTGCTATGCCGGGATTACCGATGTTCGGTCACGGACAAATCGAAGGCTTTGAAGAAAAATACGGTATGGAATACCGGCGTGCCTACTATAACGAACAGCCGAAACAGGAATTGGTTGAACGGCACAAACGAGAAATTTTTCCGCTCTTGCGGAAGCGGTATATATTTTCCGGTGTGGAAAATTTCTTTTTGTTTGATTTTTGGAATAATGGACTCGTTAATGAAAACGTATTTGCCTGGTCGAATTATTGCGGCGGACAGCGTTCGCTGATTTTTTACAACAATGCCTATGAGCGGGCATATGGCTGGATTTTAGTTTCCGCCGGCTATGCCGTTAAAAAATCGGGTGGTGAAAAAGTAATTGAACAAAAAAGTCTCATGAATGCATTGCAGCTGACCAATGAAAAAGATTACTTTACGATTTTCCACGAGCAGCGCAGCAATCGGATGTTTATCCGCGAAAATACGGAACTTGCCCATTCGGGGTTTTATGCTGCGTTGGACGGTTTTCAGTGCCAAGTTTTTTGGGACATTTACGAAGTAAAAGATAACGAGCGACAAGCCTATCGGAAAGTCTGTAAAGCGCTTGATGGTTGCGGATGTGCCAATATTGAAGATAAAGTAAAGGAATTGGAATTTGCCGAACTTTACACCGCTTTGGAGCGCGTCCTCTCGCCGGAATATTTTGAAACGCTTGTACGGTTTTCACAATTCCGCGATAAATCGAATGGAAAAGCAAATCGGAGTGAAACCGATTTTGCACGCGATATTGCCGACTTTATTGAAAAATTTACCCCAGCGATGGAAAATTATATCCGAACCGCTATCGATTTTAAGCAAAAAGTTGATGCGGCTCAGGCAGTGATTTCCAAATCGGCACTGACGGGAAATCCGCAAGTAAGTACCATCATGCCGGCATTTTTACGTCTGCTACAGCGTTTAATTGCTTTGGCGAGCGGTACTTTTTTGCCTTCTGCCGACTTAACCCCGTCCGAAGTCAATTTTTTGAAATTGATCGAAAACACTTTTTATCAAAATCGCGAAAAGGTAGTAATGTCCGGGGCAGCTGTTATTTTGTACACGGTGCGGAATATCATCACCGAATCGGGAACCGGCGCCGATGCACGGAATTTAACGCAATACTGGCTTTTTGACAAAAAAATAGCGGAAATTTTATCACATCAGGGCTTAAACTATAATCAAACATTGACTTCATTTCAAATGCTAACCAACTTTTTTGTGTTGGAAGATATCCGCCCGAAAACGCAAGCAACGCGGGCAGCTCATGTCTTGCGAAAATGGCTCAACGAACCTTATTTCCAAAATTTTCTCCGCATCAACGAATGGAAAGGCGAATGTTGGTTTAACAAAGAGCAGGCTGAATATTTGGCTTTCCTCTCGATGGTATTAAAACTTCACGTAAATGCGGAAACTTCTGATGACTACGATTCCCGTCTGTACGATATACGCTTTTACAGTGCATTATACGAGGAATTACTGATAAAACTTGCCGCATCTCAATACAGCGTTGATAAGCTTTCAAAAACTATCAAAGATGAAATTGAAACGGCAGATGCAAAGAACAACACAAAAATTGAAGCATCGGCTGTAAAAGAATAAAGCTTTCGCCGCAGCCGGACGCCCGCCGCTTTTCGCAAAGCAATGCCGATAAACGCCTATGGAGCGGCGGGCGAAGCGGGGTAGTGTCGACGTTTTTTCTCGCACTTCCGATGCTTTTAAAAAAATACGCTCGATGCTTTTTTTTACCCGCTACGTCTGCAAATTATGCGTGCTTTTTCAAAAATTGCAGTTTTGTTTCGGATACAATAATCGCGCAGAAGATAAGTACGAAGCCGACAATCGACGAGGCGGTTAACTCTTCGCCGGCAAAAATCACCGCAAAGATAATGCTGAATACCGATTCGGTTCCCAAAATGAGGGCTGCCGTTGACGACGGCGTGTATCGTTGTCCGATTGTTTGAAATAAGAGCGCGAGTGCGGTACACATAATCGCAAGATAGCCCAAGGCAAAAAGCGCCGGACCTGAAACCGTATGAAATGAAGGTTTTTCAAAAATGAGCGAAACAATAAATGATAAAACCGCCGCCGTCGCAAACTGTAAAATCGTAATGAGAAACGGGTCTTTACCGGCGCCCCATTTTGCAACGGCTACAATATGCAGTGCAAAAAGTAAACCGCTCATCAAGGCATATAAATCGCCTCGGCTTAAACTCACATTTGCCGATTTTGCCAATTCCGGATAGAATACAAAAAAAAGCCCGAGAATGCAGAAAATCGCCGCAATGATATTGTAACGGTCGGGCGCTTCACCCATAAAAAGCCAGGTTAAAAACGGCACAATAACGCAGTACGATGCGGAAATAAAACCGCTCCGACCGGGAGCTCCGTTTGCCGAAGTAACCCCGATCGTTTGACTTGAGTATGCAATAAATAAAAAAAAACCGATAATCAGCCCTGACAAAACATAATCTTTGTCAATTTTTTTCAAATGCGGTGCAAAAATAAGCGCCAGCAATACACAGGCGAGTGAAAACCGTAATGCCAACAGCATATTCGGCGTAAATGCATCTTTAATGGCACTGATCACTGTCAATGAACTCCCCCAAACAACGGCCGTTACCAGTAGTGCGAGCCTTGCAAGTAAGGCTCTAACTTTCGATTTCATAGATATTTCCTTAAACATAGTGAATGGAGACAATTATATCATATAAATTAATTTTTTTCAATGATGATTTTAAGTGGTTTAGAGCTTTAATTTTTTACTATCGCAGTATGCGAGGACTGGACATATTTTGCTATTCGCTGTAAAATAAAAAGTATGCTGCAAGATGTATTTTGGGTTTCTATAATATGGCGGTGTAAAATACTTTAATACTTGAGGAGCAAGCTATGGAATTAAAAGACGCAAAGGTCGGTTTTATCGGTTTAGGTGTGATGGGAAAAAGTATGGCTCTCAATTTGCTGAAAGCAGGCTGTTCGCTTTCCGTGTTTACGCGCACAAAAGCGAGTGCGGACGAAGTTCTGGCGCAGGGAGCCGTTTGGTGCGAAACGCCTGCGAACGTGGCTGAAAAAAGCAGTGTTGTGTTTACAATTGTCGGTTATCCGAGCGATGTCGAACAGGTATATTTCGATGAAGCGGGTTTAATTGCCGCAGCAAAGCCCGGTACGATTTTAGTCGATATGACTACGTCATCGCCCGAACTTGCAAAAAACATTGCCGAAGCCTGTACCGAAAAAGGTCTTGAAGCACTGGACGCCCCTGTTTCAGGCGGTGATATCGGGGCAAAAAATGGAACGCTTTCGATTATGTGCGGCGGTGAAAAAAGCACGTTTGAAAAAGTGCTGCCTTTTTTTGAAGTACTCGGAAAAACGTTTACGCTTATGGGAAGTGCCGGAGCGGGACAACACACCAAAGCGGCAAACCAAATTTTAGTGGCGGCAAATCTTTTCGGCGCCGTTGAAGCAATTCGGTATGCGGAAGTGGTCGGGCTTGAGCCGAAAAAGTTACTCACGGCGGTTTCGCAGGGAGCAGCAGGCAGCTGGCAACTCGTTAACAACGGCAAAAAAATTTTAGATCGCGATTTCGCGCCGGGGTTTTTTGTCAAGCACTTTTTAAAAGATTTGAGAATTGCTTTGGAAGTTGCCGAAAAAGAAATGCTCAACTTGCCGGTGCTTGCCTTGGCGGAAGAAACGTTTGACTCAATGAGCGAAAAAGGCTTTTCCGAAGCCGGCACCCAAGCCCTCTACGAATACTACAAACAGTACTTATAACGTATCGAACTTGTTTGTTCTCAGGGCGTTTTGCACTCGTTCTTGTTTTGCCGTGTCCGCAGTTTAGCGTTTTTCGCTAACCGCAAAAGATCGGAAATTTCGGTTTTGGTAAGATTGCGAAACTTCCCCGGTGCAAGACCGTCCAAGGAAATGTTTCCGATACGGATACGGGTGAGTTGCTGTACTTTAATAGCGAAATGTTTCAGCACAGTGCGGATTTCGCGGTTTTTGCCTTCAATGAGCGTTATCCGCATTTTTTTCGGAGCGAGCTTTTCCGCCCGCTTGCATCGGTATAAAACTCCGTCAACGGTAACGCCTTCGGTAAATTTGTGCAAAACGGTTTCATCAAACGGAAAAACCGTTTCAACAAAATATTCTTTTTCGATTTCACCGGACGGATGTGCGATTGCATCGGCAAAATTTCCGTCATTGGTAAAAAGAATCGCCCCACTTGAGTAGAGATCCAAGCGTCCGACATTGTAAAGCCGCTCGGAATAGGCGTTTTTCAGTAAATCGCTTGCAAGCGGTCGTCCGTAATCGTCCCGCAAGGCACAAAGGTAGCCTTTCGGTTTATGGAGCAGCACATATACTTTTTTCGTTTCGATGCAAACCGGCTTTCCGTCAAAGCACACGGCATCGGTTTCCGTAACCTTTGTGCCGAGTTCATACACCGTCTCACCATTTACGTTTACCCGTCCCGCCTGTACCAGCGCTTCGCATGTACGGCGAGACGCAATACCGCATCGGGCTAAAAAGACGTGCAACCGCATCGGAAAATCAGGCTTGTTCACTGCATGTCCTTTCGTTTTTGCAGCGCCGGCTGCAACTGTTCCGTATAGTACCGGTCTTCGATTATACTGCCGGTTGACTTTCGCCCCAGCCGGTGATTCGGTTTATTTTTACCGTGAAAATCGCTTCCGGCGGTTATCACGAGACCGCGCTCGTTAGCAAATCGCTCCAGTCGCCTGCAGTACGTCGGTTTTGTTCCCGCGTTCCATGCTTCAATGCCGTCCAAACCGGCTTCCTGAAGTTCGATAATTTTTTTTGAAAGATTTTTCCACGAAAGATAAAGCGACATCGGATGCGCTAAAACTGCAATACCGCCTGCACGGTGAATCACGGAAAGTACGTGTTCAAAATTCTGTCCTTTCGTTTTCAGGTAAAAGGGTTTTCCGCTTGCAAGAAATTTATCAAAGCCTTCTTGAACCGATTTTACGATGTTTAATTCTTTTAACAGGGCCGCAAAGTGCGGGCGTCCGATTTGACCGGGAAAGCGAGCCTTTAAACGCTCCATGGATAGCGGAATCCCCTGATCGGAAAACATTGCGCATAGCCGGTGATTCCGCTCATTGCGTTTTTCGGTGCAATCGGCAATTAATGCGGTAAACGCTTCGTTATGAATATCCATACCGTACCCGAGCAGATGAAACTCTCCGAAAGGAATTTCGATATTATATTCAACACCGGGGATAAAAGTCAGTCCCGCGTCAGCGGCAGCCGCTTGCGCTTCTGCAAGACCTGCGACCGTATCGTGGTCGGTTAAAGCGAGCACCGTCAGTCCTTCTTTTTTCGCCAATTCGACAATCTGTGCCGGTGTGTATGTCCCGTCGGAAGCCGTGGAATGGGTATGTAAGTCGATCACTTTTCTTTACCGTCTATTTTTGCAATCATGTACCGAGCTAACTCATCGGTTTCGTTAATCGTCAACACCGTGTTAAAAAAGCCCTTTGCCGTTTCATTGTCGCCTTCGGTGTAGTAGACCATGCCCAAATTGGAAATAATTTTAATATTTTCCGTATCAAACTCAAAAGCCGAAAAAAGCCAGTTTTTTGCTTTTTCAAATTCTTTTAAGTTTAAATAGCAAATTGCCAGTTCGTTGCAAATATCAGAATACGCATCTTCGATGTCGATTGCCGCCGTTTTTTCGCCGTGTTCCAGCGCTGCAAGAAATGCTTTTTCCGCGTCGGCGTAGCGCTCCAATTTCCGTAATGCCCAGCCCAGCACAAACCAACCGTTCCAAGATTGCGGATTTTCCGCCAAAAAGTCGTGAATCCGCGACAACGCTTTTTTGTTTTCGTCATGTTTTATAAATGCAATCGCATCGGCGTATGCAACATCGTCCAAGTTTTGTGCATTGATGCTTTCAATGAGTGAGAGTACTCTTTGTTTTTTTTCTTTTGCCGCCGCGTCGTTTTTTGTTTCAAGATTGATGTAGCTGTTAAAAAGCGAATGCGCTTTTCCGTAATTTTTTTGATTAAAATAAAAATATGCCGCAGAGTAAAAAACTTCGGGAAGCGGCGGCTCGGCTAAAATTGCCGCTCCGTAATACGATTCTGCAAGCTGTTCGTTTTCGGCGGCATCTGCAAGTAAATCGGACTGGCGGTAAAATTGCGCACGCTTATCATAAAAAAGCGCAAGATTTAAAAGAACGGTAACATCATTCGGAAAAAGGCCTTCAAGCGCTGAAAGCAAATTGAATGCCGGTTCAAACTCAAAATTATCGGTGTCAAATACTGCGATAGAAATGAGTTCTTGTTTCGCTTGATGTTCAATTGCTAAAAAAAGCTCCTTGTAATATTCAAAATGCCGGTTATCGCGGTCGTACCCGAATATATACAAAAGCCCCGCAATGATCATATCGCGGGTAATTGCAGAACCGGCGGATTGTTTTTTTTCTTCGTTATGATGATGTTCGTCACAACAATCGTTGCCGCATTGTTTATGAGATTCACCGGCAGCCTCCGATATCGGCGGGATAAACGGGAGCGGAATTTCCGCATCGAAATTCGGATATTCCTGTGCGAAATGCAGCGCAAGCTCATGCCCGCTCGGCAATGCAATAAAAAAAATAGAAGTATTCTCGTTTGTCATACTGTATTTCCTGTCGTTTGTGTACCGCTATATCCTATCAGGAGCGGGCGAGGTTTGCTCTTCGGCTTGTTGTGCGGTTTCGATTTCTCTGGAGATTTTATGCTGTCCGAAAAATTTATTTAAATGCATTTTAAAAATAATCGGAACTTCATCTTTTTTAAAATCAATTGCAACGGCAATTAAATCTTTTCTGCCTTCCACGTGTTCGGCTCGTACAATTTTTCCCTTAACACCGATAGTCGTTTGCGGATGATCAAAATCGAATTTAACGGTCGCTTCCTGTCCCATCAAAAAATTTGCCACGCCAACCAAAATTAATTTTACTCCGGCAAAAGAAATGTCAATCAAAACACAGCGGCGCGGAATTCCCTGAACAAAGACAAACGCATCCCGTGATATAAGATCTATTTTACGGATATTGTCATCCGATAAGGCGAGACGCTCGGAACTTCGTTTAGTTGCGTTAATATTCGCTTCCAATAAAAGTCCCAGTTTTTCGATTAAATCGTCCGGAGCTTTTTGTGTGTACTCAATCGAGACTAAAATATAATTATTCGTTTTTGCTTGAAACGTGGAAATATTAATGACTTTACCGGAAACGAAAAATGCCACTGTTTCTTTTCCGTCGTTTTCATTGAAAGCGAACCGCAAACTGAGGGATTGGTGGTTTTCTTTCAAAGCAGTTACGATGTTTGATTTTAATTCACAAATGACCTTTGCCTGCATCATCGATGCGGAGTTCATAATACAAGCCCACTGCTCACCGCCGCAGCGGAGCATAATTTGCTCGGGGCGCAGCCCGATCGCTGAGATAACATCTCGGGTAAATGTAACATTCAGATTTTTATATGAATCATAAAATTTATTTATCTGTAACGTTGTAAGAGTTCGCATTTCCGATATGATAACCGAAAGAGAAAAGAATGTCAATAATATTGTGGGCGTCTTATGCAACAAATACTATGAAAGACAATGTACTCACTCTGCCGCATCCCAAAAGTAACTGAAAAAATAGCTTGTAATATCATTCGGAGCGGCTTCAGCGGGAGCCAAAAAGAAACAGTTGGTTTTATAGAGCGTTGTCACCCGCGTGCGCGGCGCGGCAATTTGGGAAAAAACATAGATTGCAGGCATATTGTCGCAGGTGACGTTTTGCCAGCTGACGGAAGCCGGTGCGGAAAAAAAACGGGCGCTACGGGCTTCTTGGTCAAGCGTCGTTTTTAAATCCGCGCCGTGCGTAAAATCGGACGAAATCAACAAAAAGGCTCCGCTTTCGGTTTGAAAATTTTTTTTAATGCATTCGGCGTATTTTTTTACCATAACACCGCTGTAGTGATTGAACACTTCGTAAACAACTGCCGCAACTTTTGCGTTTGGAAAATATTTTTTGATAAAGGGCATGAGCGTTGCAACTCCATGCTCGTCATAAAAAGGTTTATGATTATAGGTAACACCGAAATCCGCAGCAAGTTTCTGGGTGAGAGCCGTATCGCTTTCAACAAGCCCAAATGGCGTGTTCCAGCTACCGTCCGTAATTGAAACATACTCGCGTGAAACTTTAAAATGATCGGGGCTTAAGAGGATAAAGGTGTCAACCGTTCGTTTTGTACTCAAGCGGGCAAAAAACTCATCGATTAATTTTCCGGTAAGCGCATGGTGACTGACGACGCCGCCCCAGGGGACGGCATTGTCAGGGAGCAGCTCGCTGTGCTGTACCGTTTCGATTTCCGGAAACACTTTTCCAAGCGCTGCATCGGTTCGGAAAACCGGACAATCCGAGCTGCTGCCGGCTTGAGCGGTTTGCACATCTTCCGTTTTTGCCGTACAGCAGAGCAAAAATAAAATCGCTAATGCTACAAAAAAAACCGGTACAAGAAATATATTTTTTTTCACCTTATTTTTCAAACAATTTTTGATCCAACCAATACGGTTTATATTCACGCATTTTTTCATAACTTTGCTTATACACTTTTTCCTGCCACTGCTCATCCGTCAAGCGGTCATTCATCGCTTGCGTAAATTCATAGGCATTAAAGCAATAGCCGACGGCAATCCGCTTTCCGCCCTGCCCGTCATTGAGCGCGACATAGATGCGGTAGGGAATGCCGGTTCCCAACTCAAGCACTTCGCCGGTTTCCGCATTGGTGAAAACATCCGCAACGATTGCCGTATTTTTTGTATCAGTCCAATTTCCGTAATCTCGCTGAAACTGCATACATGAGCCTAAAACTGAAGGCGTTTTTTGTATTTCCGCCAGTAATTCGGCACTTACCGGTTTATCCTGAATTTCCAGTTTTACAATTTCCAAAAGCGTTTGACACTGTTTGATACATTGTTGTATGTAGTCCAAGGTGTTTTCATCGGCAAGTTCGTAATTTTTATAGATTTCATACAAAAAAGAAAGGGACATCGTAACTGTTTCAAAATACGGCAGATTCGGCTCAACATAATCGAGGAGCTTCGGCACTTCTTTTGTCCGGTAGGTACAATCCGCACCGCCGCCCATTTCCGCCGCAGACTGTTTTATATATAAAATCGTATCGTGCTTTAATTCGGCATATACCCCCAGTCCCGTATTGAGCTGCTTCAAATCCCAGTAAGGCGTTTCGGTAAAGTAAAAACCGGCTCCGCGCTCAAAGCTCGCAATCGCCGCAATTTCCTGCAAGACACTTCCGTAGTAGGTTTTACCGAACGCTTTTTCCGCTCCGTTTTTTTCAATTGCATTTTTAAATGCCGTTAAAACATCCGGTAATTTTTTAAACGTTTTGTATTGCGTACCGAGTAAACTATTTGCCCGTTCGCTGCCGAGTGCGGTCAGCACATCCAGAGCTGAAACCATCATTCGTCCGATCCTATTTCCCTGCTCATCAATGTCCTGCATGCGCGGCGCACTCGTTTCATGAAAAATAAACGAATCGATGGTGTACCGTTGCCCGAAAAGTCTGAAACCCATCGGCGGTTTTCTGTTTTGTTCGGTTCCCGCACTGGCGGATTGAAACACCGAGTTCCCCGAAATAGCGGGCGGGTTTAACTTTTCAGCAGCGAGCTTTACAAAAGCGCTGATGTTTTTTGGATCGTCGCTCCACGCTGCCAGATCCGTAACGCCGAGATTTTTCCACAAAGGTAAACATTCATAAAACGAAAGATCGTCGGACAGCCCGATCAAAGCCGTTATCGGATCGAAAATATTTTTCCAATGCTGCAGCAGATTCGAATCCTGATTGACAACATCCGTAATAAGTAGCGCAATAGGAAGCATATTTTTTGTAAGTTCATCAACGGTAGAAACCGGAACCGTGCCTTCATTGCTCCCTTCGGAAATAATAAAATGGGTTCTGCCGAACCACATCATCGTTTTAAAGTATGCTTCCAAAGCAGGCGTTTTTGTGTAATGTCCGCGCGGCTTATACTGACTGTAGTCTTCACGGTTTGAACTGCCGTCCGCAAAAGTAAAAAGCGGAGAGGTTTCAAGTCCGGCTGCATTTTCAATAAGTTCAATTTCACGTTTTACCGTTTCATCATAGTGCGCTAAAGCATCCGCGCCGCTTTTCGTTGTCATTTCAATTAATGCTTTTGCGACGTTAAAATAGTCCCGCGCTTTTTGGAGCGTCTCGTTCCCTGCGGTGATTTTGCTTTCGGCCGTGTTTACTTTTTGTAACGCCGCTAAAAAGCCGTCAACTAAATTGCCGAGTTTCGGTATAAAAAAGTTTTGTTCGGCCAGTTGCAAACTTTCATCAAAAATAACATGCTTTGCATGAGAAACAAAATCCGACGTGATAAAAATCGGCTGGTACACGGCGGCATCATTTTCCGAGTACCGACCTCGAATTTCGCTCGTATACAGGCTTACCATATCATCAAATCCGTAAATTTTTTCAGCCGGAACCGCTTCAAATGCAAGGCGGTACCGTTCCAAAGAACTTTTAACTTCCGGAGTGAGAGGGCGCCGCTGTCCAATCGGTAAAAATTGCTTCGGCGCTCCGTTCGTTTTATATAATGCGGCAATTCCTTGATTGGTAAATTCATTACTATCTTTGCCTTTTAAATCAGCTCCGAAAACCAAACCGGTTTTGCCTTGATATTCCGTGGTGTAAAAATAATTCCATTCATCTTCAAACTCAAACGTGTTTTTCGATGCAGCGACCACAGTGCCGTACTCCGTTTTATAAAATTCACCGGTGATGATTTTTTTGCCGGCATCATTCTCGTCAACACTGATACAGGATTTCAATTTCAAAACCGTGCCGATAGGAATCAGGATATCACTTTTGAGCGTTTGCACATCATCGAAAGATTTGATTGTTGCACCGAGGTAAAATTTACACACATCACTTCCGACCACGGCAGTTACATTGTCGGGACTTTCTTCGGTTGAAAAATCAAAGGGAACAAAAACGGTCGGCTCTTTGACATATTTTTCATGTGCGGATGCCCGCGGCTGTTTTTTTACATTTTTAAATTCGGTTTTCAGCGTAATGACTTTTGCTTTTTCCAGATGATATTGTTTTTCATTATTTGCCGCAACGACCGAATCAACTTCTTGTCTTATCGTTTCATCAACGGGAGTAGCCTCGACCGTTTTTTTTGCTTCTGTAGTTTTCGCCGTTTCCTTTTTTTTGCACCCAACGACTAAAAAAACAAAAAAGAAAAACACTAAAATTTTCATCACACATTTTTTCATAAAATGCCTCCACACCTATTGAAACGTAATCCTATCATAAAGATTTTTTATATGCAAGCATTTTGAGCGTCAAAAGAAACTTCGAATGAAACGTACAAAAGAACTTTAGTACGAAAACGTTGCCCCCAGTCGTATGTAATGGTTAAACTTTTTACCGAGTGCTTGTTCTCGCCATGCCGCTTTTTGTCGATTTGCTTCATCAATAACGTCTTGAGTGGCGTATTCGGAACCTTTTATGGTAAAACGTCCTTTTTTTACATCAGCGAGAACGGCGCCTTTCCATTGTTGTGAAGTGGCGCTCACTGAAAACATCGCGGCATTTACTCCGGGATTGATATCCGTTTCAAAACAGTACCCAAAGAAAAACTTCATATAACCGCCCCGCCGTTTTATCGGCAAAACCGACGAAAGCTCCAACGAAAGTTGGTTGATATATTCAACTGTTTTTTGTTTTAAAAACGGGTTTCCATGTTGAAAAAGGTGAGTTCTATCCGAATCACCGTTTTGGTCGGGACTATCAATCGTTGCATGGTTAAAAACCGTCCCGGTGGTATTATAATTTTCTGTCATGTATTTTAATAAAAAACGAGGATCGGTAACACTTTCGTTAGCATTTGCATGTCTGATAAAGCTATTTGCTACTGTTATTTTAAAACTATCCACCGGTTCAAATTGCACTTTCAGATGAAAACGGTCGGAGTTCGGCTCAAGATTCGTTCCCAAGTTTTGACCTGAATGCGTATAGTTTTCATAATTGGTACTGTCAAAAGTTCCGTTGTCACCTGCGATGTGGGTATAAGCGTAAGGTGTAACGAAAGTATAATCCAAAGCGGCTGAGCGGAACCAATGTTTTTTCGGCATGGTGTATGAAACACCGAATTGTCCCGACATTCGTGCTTTAAAATCTTTTTTGAACTTAATCATATCATTAAACCCCATATCATCGGCATAAATCGCTCCGTCAATTCGCAAACCGGTGATGGGTTTCACCGTAAAGTCGACACCGATGGCACTGTTATCGGGAAAATCCAAAATTCCTTGCGAAATAAAAAATATCGAAAACGGAATGATGTAAATCGGCTCAAAGCGCCCCCCATAGACCACAGAATCGACAACGCCGATTGATAGCCAATCAAACGGACGAACATGTAAAGAATGAATGGATAAAAATTTATGTGGGTTTATGTTTTTGCCATATCCGTTTGTTGCTGCGAGCGTTAACAACGACTGACTGAATGAAACGAGCCGTTTATTCATCACCAAATTAAACTGCCCGTGATTTTTCACATCGCTTGAAACGAAAATACCCGAATTATAAAAAGGTCCGTATGCTGTTCGCGCAATATTTGCCGAAAAATAATACTCGGAATTGCCGATCGTAATACCTGATTTAACCGAAGGTAAAATATTCAATCTGCCCGCAGAAACACTATCTTCCGTAATATCTCGCTTTGAACCCGATAAAAGCGGTTTCGGTTCATTTGCCGGTACTTTATTTGTTGCATGGACATCGAAGTGCATTGAAAGCGAAAAATACGGTGTTGCCCGATAATTGACATCCATGAGCGGCGCAATATCCAAATATTTTATTTTATTCGATGTTGAAAATCCGAAGCCGAGTTCAGTAGTCCCGCCGAAATGAAATACCCGATCAAAAATACGGGTATAGTGTTCGCGCGCAACGCGGCGTTCACGCTCATTGCCGACTTCCATTACAATATTTAAAATACGTTCGATTTCTTGTAACGGCAGCGGACGCATATTCGGCGCATAATTTATCAAGCCTTCATTTTCCCAGTCCGTCAAATCATCATAGAAAGGATCAAAAACATCCACCGCAACTTGCCCAAAAGCAAACATAACCATACAGGAGAATAGTAAAAAAAACAATCGTTTCATTGATTTTATTTTAGATAAATTATAATAAAAATCAAGCTGTCGTGGAAAACACGGAAATCGTACCACTTTGAAATGCAAGGTGTAATGGAAAAGTTTACTTTTTATCATAAAGTTTTGATGGGATTCGCCTGACAGTGCTCCGAACGGGTAAAACTTACAGCCGAAAAAAAAGCAGGGTAGAACTAACCGCAATAAGGAAATACTGATAAACTTAATCGAAAATCACCAAGCGTTTCCTTAAGGAGGCACTGATTAATTCAATCGAGAATTAATCAGTGCTCACCTTTAAA
>CALDWC010000162.1 GCA_937923945.1 uncultured Treponema sp. | reverse complement strand
TAACCGGCATAACGGACATAAGCTCAAGGTGCGTCGGTATTATTTTTAACTTTGAAAGCCACAACACAATGAGATATACGAGGTCAACACTTGCAAGCAAAATGAGTTGATTTTTCAACGATAGCGCCGTCCCCAAAATTTTACTTGAAAATAAAAATAAGGTTAGCAAAAACACAATGATAAAAAACAAACTCCAACCGACAATCAGCTTCCGGTCAAACGAATAGCTTTGTTGACTCAATCGCTGCAATTTTTGATATGCCTCGTCAGTAACAACAAAACCTTGCCGGATAATCACTTCACCGGCAGGAACAACAACCGTAACCGGAACGACTTCAGCCATTGCGGACTGCAATCTCCGCTCGGTTTCACCTGCATCAAAAATAATATTTTCCGCCAAAAAGCGTTTGAGGATCAAGACAACATCGTTCGTTAAATCCTGCTTCCCCATTCCGCGGAGTATATTTTCAACATAACCGTGCAGTTTATCGATTGTTATAAAATGGTTTAGCTTGATAGTACTGTACTGTTGAGTGTTTTCTACCTTTGTAATGAGTTCAATTTCACCTTGTTTATATTCGGAAAGGTCAATATCGGGAATTTTTATAATTCCCAAATCCATGATTTGTCTTGCCAATATCGACACAATTTGTATTTTTTCTTCAAAGTTTTTTTCAAACATCGGTGTAAGAATCGTAAAATCAGCTGCGGAAAATTTTGTCGGGAATTTTTCAATAACCGCATTGACAAACTCATACGCGCTTTTAAAGGTATCCATGCGATTAAAACCGTCAGTGAACGCATTCACTTCTCCCAGCACTTTACTCGTAATTTGCGTATCGTTAATAAATACCGGTAAAAGCTCAGCTTTTCGCTCCTGCCGTTTCAACGCGGTCGCTTCTTCGTTGATGTAGGTTAAATCTCTGTTTGCCGAAACATCGTGCTCGGCAACTTTTCCCACCGCAAAGTTCGCCAACTTCGTCGCCGAAAAACTTCTATCGCTTAAAAACGTAAAATACGTTGCAAGCATCAAAACTGCAAAACTGACTGCAGACAAGGCGTAAAATATACTGTTTTGCTTAATACTGTCTCCGATTTTTTCCAAGCTGTTACGCGTCGTTTGAATTTTAATATCTTTTCTGTTCTTTGTCATTTACGTCCTATAATTCCTGTATCGGAACTTTCCGCACAAAATAAGCGAAAAACCGAATTTATAGCAAAAGTATACCTCTTTTTTTTCTTTTTATCAAGAGCGTAAGTTTATTTCATTAAATGCAATTGGCAACGCTGATTAAAGGCTTGACGCCGTTTTTTAAAGTCATGAAAGATACCCTCAATTCTCGATTGAATTAATCAGTGCTTCCTATATGTGTGAAAAAATTTTTACCGATATTATTTTCGGCGACTATAACCGGTTGAATTATGTATCAAAATGTGTTAATCTACAAAATATGAGTCAATATCGTACGATTATTTCACCGTTAGGAGCCATAACCCTTTCCGCATCGGGCGGAAAACTGATCGGAGTTTTTTTCGGAACAAAGCGTTTCGCCCCGTTAAAACAGCAATCCGGCACCGTATCGGAAAAACAAGCGAATAACGATATCTTTAACCTCACCGAGCGATGGCTCCATATTTATTTTTCAGGACACTGTCCCGATTTTACGCCGGAGTTTGAACTCATCGGTTCCGATTTTCAAATTGAAGTATGGAAAGCAATTTTAAAAATTCCGTACGGGCAAACGCGTGCGTATAGTGATATTGAACGGTACTTAGAACGCAAAAACAAAAAAGAAGCACACGCACTTGCAGTCGGTTCCGCTACGGGAAAAAATAATCTTGCGATTATCGTGCCGTGTCACCGGGTGATTCGAGCAAACGGAAATATCGGTGAGTACAACGCCGGTGTTTTTCGGAAGCAGCGGTTACTCGCCTATGAAGGTGTTGGTTCGGTACGTCCGGAAGCAAAAAAATTATGATAAAAAAAGAACAAATTCAAAACTCGGTTAAAGCATTTTTGCACAGTTTTTCACAAGTGATTCTTTTAGAAAATATGTTGAGCGGATTATCGGTTATTGCCGGAATCGGGATTTACAGCTATGAAGTAAAAAATTATCACATTCTATTGATACCGGTGCTGGCAAATATTCTTGCAAATGCGATAGCAAAAATTTTGAGCTACGACGGCGAAAAACTGGTATCAGGACTTTTCGGATTTAATGCGGTGTTAATAGGTCTCGCCGCCGTTACGTTTTTTCCCAATCTTCCGGAAGCATACCTTGTTGCACTACTCGGCAGTATTTTTTCGATACCGTTTACATTTGTCATTAATTCACTGTGTGAAAAATTACATCTACCGGGATTTACCTTTCCGTTTATCGCTGTTACGTGGCTCTTTCTCCTGATTGCACCGCAGACAAATCTTTTGCACCGTAGCGGCATGAGCGATTCGGCACCTGCAATCGTACATGGTAATATTGCATGGCTCAATGCACTAACAAAAGGCCTCGGCGAAATATATCTCCTCGACAGTGTTTTCGCGTCGCTTTGCATTTTCATTGCGTTCGCGCTTGCTAATTGGAAAACCGCTTTGAAGGTAACGGCAGCTATTCTTTTTTCAACGCTCCTTGCAGTCCTCTTTCAAGCGGATACCGATTCGAGCTCGATGGGACTGTATTCATACAACGCAATACTTGTAGTCATGGCGTTGGAAACTTTTTCACAAAATAAAACGCTACGCGCATGGTACTTTGCCGAAACCGTATGTGCTTTGCTACTTTGCGTATGCAGCGATTATGCTGCGGCAACAATGCTGAGCGTTTTTCACTTACCGGTTTTAACCTTTCCCTTTGTGGTAACCGCATGGTTTATTTTATACTTTGAACAAACGTGCGGAAAATTTCCGAGCAGTAAGCGTGATGGACATTCAGCTAAAAAATAAGTATAATCACCTAGTATGATAAAAGCGGTTGCATTTGATATTGACGGAACATTGTATAACCAATTTTCTTTTTCATGGCGCTGTATTCCCTTTGTAGTAAAGCATTTGCGTTTTATGCTCCATTTCGGACGAACCCGAAAAGAACTGCATACTGCGGCGACACACGGCACCGTCAGTGAAAATTTTTTTGAACTGCAGGCAAAACTCATTGCAGAAAAATTACATGACGACCCTGAGAAAATAAAGCTTTTTATTGAAAAAGAAATATACGAAGGGTGGCGTCCGCTTTTTGCAGCCGTAAAACCGTACCGCAATGTGTATCAAACAATTACCGCTTTAAAATCCGCCGGCTATAAAATAGGACTGATGTCCGATTTTCCGCCGGCTCAAAAAAACGACGTGTGGGGAATTGCCGCATTGAGCGATGTTATTTTAAGCTCGGAAGAATTGGGCGTCCTCAAACCGCACAAAAAACCGTTTTTAGTGTTATCGGAAAAGTTGAATACACCGCCGGAAGAAATTTTATACGTTGGAAACAGTTACCGATATGATGTGCTTGGTGCACAAAACGTCGGTATGAAAACAGCCCTTATCTGCAATGTAATAAAAAAGCTGTTTTCCAAAAATAAAGCCGACATTGTGTTTTCAAATTATCGGGAATTACAATCGAGCATTTTACAACTCTAAAATAAAACACTAATTAAACGGGCGCATGCCTTAAGGAAACGCTGATTAAAGGCTTGACGCCGTTTAACAGCAACTTTGCGAAGCAAAGTTTTTTGCAAAAGCAAAGTATCTCCTTTATTATTTCTCAATGTTCAGTATAATAAGGTAGATTCTGAACATTTTCGAAACAATAGATTTTAAAGGTGGACACTGAAAAATAGTCTCTAAAAACATCAGTTTTTAGAGACTTTCCTTAGTCTATTGCGAGTTTTGAAAAATTCATGTAATTGTACGTAAAATTTTTCAAAACTCGACGGGCATCTCTAAAAATCTAACCAAGTTTTTAGAGATGCCCTCAATTCTCGATTGAATTAATCAGTGTCTCCTTTAATCAGTGTTTTATAATGCCCTTTCAAAGAATGCCATTACACGATATTAAACTTTTATAAAGGTTTCCTAATATCGCGCGCGCAGTGAGTTGAGAATTGCGAGTAAGCAAACTCCCATATCGGCAAAAATTGCCGGTATCATTCCGACTAAACCGAATGCTCCCAAACCCAAAAATATAACTTTTACCCCGATTGCGAAAACAATATTTTGTGTAACGGTCTTTGTTATTTTTTTTGACTGCTTCATTGCGATCGGAAGCATATCCAAATGTTCATTCAAAAAAACGAGGTCGGCACTTTCAAGTGCAAGATCGCTTGACACGTTTGCAAATCCGATTCCAACATCGGCGAGTGATAGCGCCGGAGCATCGTTGATTCCGTCCCCCATAAAACTGACACAACTCATTTCTTTTTGCAAACGATTCGTTTCAATAATATTTTTTAAAACGGCAAGTTTTTCTTCCGGAAGTAAACTTGCATAAAATTCATCGATACTTAATTGCGTTGCAATTTTTTTTGCTTCCGTTGCATTATCGCCCGTTAAGATAACGGTTTTTTGTACACCGAGTGCTTTGAGATTTTTTGTCAACGTTAAAGCTCCATCTCGAAGCCTATCGCTGAAAAATATCGTGCCGACTAACTTTTGATCGTAAATCACATACACGGAAGTTTTTTCTTCGCCGTTGTTCGATTTATCAAAGGCAATATCGCCGTTTGCTTCGGAGAAAATTTTTTCATTACCGACAAGCAATTCTTTACCCTCAACTTCGAGTCGCACACCTTTACCGGAAATCTCCGCAAAGTTTTTTACCTCACAGGCTTTTGCGACATCCGTTCCGTTATGGGTTTTAGCATATTTCAAAACAGCGTGTGCAATCGGATGCGATGAATTTTTTTCTGCGATTACCGCCAACTGCAAGAGCTCGGTTTCCGTAAATCCGTTTTCGCACACGAGCTTTGAAACGGTTAACTTGCTTTCAGTGAGAGTTCCCGTTTTGTCAAAAACACAAACGGAAAGTTTTGACAAGCTGTCAACAAAGTTCGCTCCTTTCACGAGAATACCTTTTTTTGCAAGCCCGCCCAATCCGGCAAAATAGGTGAGCGGAATTGAAATCACCAGCGCACAAGGACATGACACCGTTAAAAAAATTAAGCCGCGGTAAAACCACGGTACAAAATTGCCGAAACCGGTAATCGGAGTATGCGTGGTAACGCTGATTATAATCGGAGGAAGCACCGCGAGGCAGAGCGCAGCAAGCGTTACCATCGGGGTGTACACGCGCGCAAACCGAGTAATAAATTTTTCCGATTGGGCTTTTTGGGTTTGCGCCTGTTCGATGAGTTTTGCAACTTTGCTCGCAGCGCTTTCAGAAAAAAGTTTTTCCGTGCGGATTTTTAACGCGCCGTCAAGCGAAATAAAACCGGAAAAAACTTTTTCACCGACAGTAAAACTTTTCGGCACGCTTTCACCGGTGAGACTTGCCGTTTCAACCAGCGCGGAGCCTTCTTCAATCATACCGTCAATCGGAATTTTTTCACCGGGTTTGATGAGGATAACGCTGCCGACAGGGACATCGGCGGGAGCGACTTCTTTTTCAACGCCGCCATCCAAAAGACGAACTGTGTCAACTTTGAGTTTCAACAAATCGCTGATGGATCTTCGGCTGTTACGCAGCGCATAGTCTTGGAGCATTTCACCGATGTTGTAAAGCAGCATAACCGTCGCTCCTTCAAAATACTCCCCGATAATAAAGGCACCGGCGGATGCGAGCGTCATTAAAAAATTTTCATCGAAAACTTGCCCGTGTCCGATGTTTTTAATTGCCGCGCGAATAACATTAAAACCGCTAATAAACCATGTGAAGATAAACAAAACCGACGGCAAGGCTAGTGAACCGAACAGCAATCGGTTATAAACCTTGAAAGTGATAATCCCCGCAATAAAAAACAGCCCTGAAATAAAAATCCGCAGATGTTCCCCCGTTTCGGCTCCGTGTTCATCGTGATGATGTTCGTGCGAATGAGACTGGGAATGCGTACTGCAGCAAGAGCAGCAGTCGGCGTGATAATGTTTTGATTGATTATTTTCCATGTTTTTTCTCCTGTATATGCTCCAAACCGATGGAAACCAGCATTTCGACGTGCGCATCGTCAATGCTATAAAACACCAATTTTCCGCTCCGCTCGCTTTTTACGATTTTTGCTTGACGTAAAACACGCAGCTGATGCGAAACCGCTGACTGAGATGAACCGACCGCATTTGCTAAATCGGCGACACAAAGTGCACCCGACCGCAAGGTCAATACAATTTTTAGTCTCGTTGATTCTCCAAAGTTTTTGAAAAAATCACTCAACTCGTAGATCAGTTTTTCATTCGGCATTTTTAATTCCTTATTTGTTTGTTGCATATATATGATTATATGCACATATGTTCATATTGTCAAGTGGTAAAGCTTAAAATTTTAAACTTTTTTGTAAAATTTTTCGCTGATTTGAAATGATTATATAAATGAAACTTTTACTCATTTTATTTTTTTTTATACCGAAAATAAAAGTACTTTCGGAAACGCTGATTAAAGGCTTAACGCCGTTTACCGGCGTTTCCTTATTGTTTCGCAATGTTCAGCATAATCAGATAGATTCTGAACATTTTCGGAACAAGAGATTTTAAAAGTAGGCACTGACAGGTTGTCTTTAAAAAATCTAACCTAAGTTTTGAAAGACGACTTTAATTCTCGATTGAATTAACCAGTGCCTTCGTTCGGAGGAAGAATGAGTTACCAAAGTAATGCACTGAATAGCTATCGGGAAACAAGCATAAAAACCGCCAGCCAGGGAAGTTTAATTTTAATGCTTTATGATGAAGCAATCAAACAGATTTCAGCGGCACTTGAATTGATGGTCGATGAAAAAATTAAACCGAGCAATATAGAAAAAATAAACAACAGCATTGTAAAGGTGCAAGAAATTGTTACGGAGTTAATGGCATCGCTTGATTTGGAAAAAGGCGGAGAAATTGCAACGAACTTACTTTCAATATATTCGTTTTTTAATCAGCAGCTTTTGGAAGCAAATATTAAAAAGGAGACAAAACCGCTTATCGATGTTAAAGAGATGATGGAAGAGCTGCGTCAAGCATGGCAGCAAGTGGTAAACACCGCAGCGAGACCTCAGCAAGCAGAAGTTACAACCGGTATTGATATTGCGAGGTAAATATGGAACAACACCGTGCGAAAAAGTCGCTAAGCCAAGCGGAAATTTCCGAGCGGATTGCCGTGTTACGCCGTTTTAAAGCACTGCTCATGCAACAGCGAAATAAGTTTGCAGAATATTTACAAGTGCTTGAGGCGCAGGAAAACAGCATTGCATCGGAAGATGCCGACAAAATTGTGCAACACACCTATTTGGGGCAATCGCTCGTTTCGGAAATTTCAACGATACAAAAGGTGATCGAACCTATTGAAAGTTTGTATCATGATTTCCGCACACAATCGGCTGATTTTTCACCTGATGCGTTACAGAATGAAGAACGAGAAACGCGATATATTCAAATGGACTTGCAGCGTTTAAAAACCACGGTGCTGGAACAAAATCAAAAAAACACCGAACGATTGAAAACGCATCTGACGGGTTTGCGCAAACAAATCTCCGATTTAAAACTCCTGCAAACGACAAAAAATCCGTTCGAGTCGGATGAAACGGCAGCTCTGATTGATTTGGAAGTATAAGGTAACGCTGATTAAAGGCTTGACGCCATTTAACATCGTTTCCTAATTGTTTCTCAATGTTCAGTATAATAAGGTGGCACTGAAAGGTCGCCTTTTTAAAACTTTTAGTTTTTTAAAAGATGACCGTAATTCTCGATTGAATTAATCAGTGCCTCCATAAAGGCTGATATAAAAATATAAAAAATACTTTTTATCAAGCCTTGTATAATTTTTTTGATTTGATATAATTATAAAGATAGTCT
>CALDWC010000161.1 GCA_937923945.1 uncultured Treponema sp. | reverse complement strand
TTTTTGGGGAAAACATAGTACGTTTTTGGTAAAATACAAAAAAGAACTTATTTTTCAAAGACGCTGAAAGGAATTTTAACGGACGGAGCCCCATAGGCATATGCCCACACTTGGTACTCTTGAAAGTAAACCGTTACGGAAACGCTTATTGTTTCTCAATGTTCAGTACTCGACGAGCATCTCTAAAAATCTAACTCGAGTTTTTGAAAGATGCCCTCAATTCTCGATTGAATTAATCGGTGCCTTTCTAAGTATTCTTTATTTTTTTGTTTCATTGAAAAGCCTCTTCAATTATAACTCTAGTCCAAAGTTTTCATTGTATATACATATTTGAGAAACCTTTTGAAAATTTTTTTATGTATATTGATCAAACCTACATCTCAAAACCTTAACAAAAATTAAGTTAATTGTTTTTTTATTAAACCGTAGTTTAAAGTAAGGAGTATAAAATGTTTGATTATAACAAGTTTTATGAGTCGTATGTAGCAGCCAACAAAAATGAAAAGGTTGCTTTGTTAGAACAGTTGAAAGTGGTGTTGTTTTTTCGTTATGATGAAGTGTATGCGTTTGATGCACAGACGAAGACTGAGTTTTTAAGTGTGTTTTTTGTGCAGCTGGAGCTGATTATTGCACGTTATCAACCCGGTCTAATCGGTTTTGCTCAGTATTTTTCACAAAATTTTGCGGCAGCGTTTGAAAGCTTTTGTGCCGGGCAAAAATATGAAAAAACCTCTCATTCTAAAAACAGCATGTTTTTGGTATAAGTATTCGGATTGATTATTGCCGATGCACAAAATCGGAGCATCTTACAAAAGCTTGCCATGATATTTTTGCAAGATGCTTTATTTATAATTACAATTTTTCGATTTCTTCAAGAGAAAGTCCGGTCATCAAAGCTATTGTTGAGATCGATGATGTTGCTTCATCAATTTTGCTGTTTTTAGCTTGGTTTGATACGCACCCTGCTGAAGCCCGCGAGCTTCACCAAGTGCAATGCCTCATTGGTTTTTCGTTCCCAATATTCTTTCAAGATACCGGATTTGATACATTCGGTTATCGCTGTGTCAAAACCGTGTTCCGTATCCCGTTTATGTTTTCCCGCACTTTTTGAACAAACAAACTATACTCCTTTAGGCTTCGCAGTGTTTTAAAAGCTCACTGTTTACATCCGCATTGATAGTGATAACTTTTACTTTGAGTTCAAGCGAAATCTCCGAACGTTTTTCTAAAAACGCATTCGAAAGTTTCAACTCGGCTGTTTTGGTATATGGATCTGAACCGTTGTAAAAGACAAAAATTCCGGCTATTCTTTCGTTGTCTCAAAAAATCCCCGCTCAAAAAGTATTTGACGTGTTTTCAGGTTCAACACGAGTAGTCAGGCTTATGCAAAATCGGGGTATACGGTTATTGCAAACGATAGTGCTATATACTCAAAAATTTTTAACACCGATTATTTATTAAATACAAAAGAGCCGAAATCCTATCAGGAGCTGATTGACCACGTAAATAGTTTAAAACCGGTTGACGGGTGGTTTACGCAAAATTATGGTGGGGACGGAAGCCATAAAAATTCGCATTCTGTTGATGAATTAAAAAAACGTGGCAAGTGAAAAATACTATGAAACTCGACGCAATACGAGAGGAAATCGATCGCCTGCATTTAGATGACATTACAAGCACTATATTATTTTGTCTTATAGTTCAGGATGGCGTGCAACCGCAGAAGAATTGTATGAAGTAATAACCGGTTATGGAAAACTTATCAAAGTAGAAAAAATCGATTACAAAAGAAATGTAATGGCAACTATGAAGTGGACAAATGAATGGATACATGACTCAACGGAGCCGCATAAAGAATTTTTATTTCTCATGGAAAAAATAAAAAGCGGTTTTTTTATTGTATCTTTCAAACTTAAATCTATAAAAAAGTATTGACTTAAAATCTCAAAAGATTTACAATATCACGAGGTGTTTGAAAATGGCTGGTGAGTCGTTGTTAGTATGCGGCGGGTGAAACTCAAAAATAGGAGCGGGCGCTCTGCAAAAAATTTTACAGGATATTCCGAAAACATTTCATCCGGGACTCTTAATCGGCTATGATCATTCCGATGATGCCGCCGTGATTAAATTGTCGGACGATATTGCGGTAATTCAAACGCTGGATTTTTTCCCGACGATGGTGAGTGATCCGCTTTTGTTCGGTCGGATTGCAGCGGCGAATGCGTTAAGTGATGTGTACGCAATGGGCGGACAGCCGGTATGTGCTCTGAATATTGCCGCATTTCCCGAAAAGGAAAATTTTGAAATTTTGAAAAAAATCCTCACCGGCGGTGCGGAAAAAGTGCGTGAAGCGGGAGCCGCGTTAGTGGGCGGACACACGATAAACGATCAGCAACCTAAGTACGGTCTTTCGGTGATGGGGACGGTTCACCCAAAAAAAATATGGGCAAACTGTACGACACAATCCGGAGATGTGCTTTTTTTAACGAAACGGATCGGAATCGGAATTGTAATGGGCGCCTACAACGTGGGCGAAATGGATCAACGGAGTTTTGACGAAGCGGTTACCCAAATGGTATTGCTGAATAAATACGCCGCCGATGTCCTGCATGAACTTCCCGCCGTTGACGGAAAAGAGCCGGTGCACGCCTGTACCGATGTAACCGGTTTTGGGCTTTTGGGGCATTTGTCGGAAATGATCGACGATACGAAAACCGCTCGTTTGCAGCGCGACGCAATTCCGTATATTAAAGCGAGTTACGGAGCGGCAAAAGAATTTTTGGTTACCGGCGGCGGACAGAATAACCGCAATTTTTTAGGCGACAAAGTGCGGTTCGAGTTTGACGATTACGCTTTTGAGGAAATTCTTTTTGACCCGCAAACTTCGGGCGGTTTAATTTTTTCGGTCGGAAAAGAACTCGCGAATACGGTAAAATCCTTGTTCGCTGAAAAGAACGTCCCCGTTTGGGAAATCGGACGGGTTGAAGATTTTTCGGGATGTTCCATTATTGTTGAAAAATAAAATATAGATAAAAAATAAAATGTAAGAGGAGCGGTTTTATGAAAATAGTTGATGCGTTGGGAAAAGTTTGTCCGGTTCCGGTGATTATGACAAAAAAAGCATTGCGCGAAAATGCCGGAAGTGATGATTTGGTTATCAAAGTTGATAATGAGATTGCAACTCAAAATTTAACCAAACTCGCCAATCAAAAGAAAATAAAAAACGAAGTGAAAAAAATTTCTTCGAGTGAATACGAAGTAACTTTTTTTGCAAAAGGCGTTTGTGAAACTTGTCAAGCGATGGATAATCCGATTACGGCAGGTCATGATGGCTATGTCGTTGTAATTTCCTCCGATAAAATGGGTATCGGCGATGAAGAGTTTGGAAAAAAACTTTTGGAAAACTTTATCTATTCGTTGAGCGAGCAGGACGAGTTGCCGAAAAAAATTATTTTTTACAACTCCGGTGTAAAAGTCGTTACACAAAATGAAAAATCCATCACGGACTTAAAAGCGATTGAACAGTTCGGCTGTGAAATTCTTTCGTGCGGACTTTGTTTGGATTTTTATAATGTCAAGGATCAGCTGAAAGTGGGAAGTATCACTAATATGTATCGTATCGTTGAAATTATGAGAAGTAACTATGTCATCAAACCCTAACAAGCATGCAACGTGCGAGGCGGACGCGCAGTGCGGCAGTGAAGTACCGCACTACGTGATTTTTTTGTTTTCAAGTTCACACCTTGCAATCAAAGCGGAACTGGCAACCAAACGCGGTTTACCGGGAAAAGCGCGGCTGATTCCGCTTCCGCCGGAAGTGTCGGCAGGTTGCGGAATGGTGCTTCGTTGCAATGAAGCCGATGCCGAAGCGGTTTCCGCATGTTTGAAAGCGGCAAATGTTAGCGTTGAAGGAATGTATTCATTGATCGTACAAGGCTCGAAACGCTCGGTGACGCCGTTACCGCTCAGCGCTATTCATGCGGACACAGAAAGGTAGGGTGAGGCGGTTGAACCGGACCGCCTCAAACTTTCTGTTATTATAATTCAACTTTTTTTTCCAAAAGCCATGATGATACAAAAAAGAACGGTACCGCAAGCAGTGTCCACATAAACGGGAACACCATTTGAAACGCCACGGTGTCGTTTGTTACCCGTATTATTGCAAAATCGTTTGTGGAGTATCCTTTAATCGGAATATTCCATGTCCAGTCAAGATAATCCATTAGCTTTGCGGCAAAATCATTTAAAAGGAAAAATAAAAAGATAAAGAGTACGATTGCACCGGCAGTTGCGATGCCCTGTTTTTTAATAAACGAACGCATCAGCGTACAAACCATAATAACCATCATTCCGATTAATGTATATATGGATAACACAAATGTCAAGCAGCCCAAGATAAACAGTGGGTTATTTGTGAGATTTAATAAAATAAGTTGCATAAAACTGTAATCGCCGGATAATTTCGGTATGATGAAATTCAGCCATGCTATCCCGCAAATCAAAATCAAAAGTAAATATGCCACGTATTCTACCAAGCCGGCGAGCCAGCGCCCCAAAATAATTTTCCAAGCCGGCAGCGGAATCGTCAGTATTAAATAATTGGTATCTTTAAAAAGCATTTCGTTGATGTGTCCGTTACAACAGGTAAAAAACATCGCAATTCCGACAAAATACATCGCAATTACAGTGAGCACCCACCAAATAACCGCAAACGCCGGCACTTTGTTTGCTCCCCAGCGATACATCGTAATCAAATCGAGTTTAAAAATTGCCGATAAAATCATCGAAATGACCGTCATTCCGACAATCACCGAAGCGAACATAATCATCGTTTTCGCGCGGCGTCTTAATTCATAGGTAAAAATATGTCCCATAGTTGTTCCTCCAAAATTATTATCCGAAAATCTCAAGATAAATATCGTAAATGGATTTTCCCTTACTTTCACGTAAAGCATCCGCTTCGCCTTCCAAGGCGATTTCACCGTCACGCAAAAAAATAACGTCGCTGAATACCGCTTCAATATCTTTAACCAAATGCGTTGTAATCAGCAAACTGCAATCTTCCGCCCAGGTTGAAATAATCGTTTTAATAATTTCTTCGCGGGCAACCGGATCCGTTCCGCCGATGGGTTCATCCAAGATAAACAATTTTGCTTTTCTCGAAAAACTCAACGTTAGGTTTAACTTTTCAACCATGCCTTTCGATAATTCCGACACTTTTTTTTGCTCATCGACTTTTAAGAATTTGAGCATATCGCGGGCTTTTTCCGCATTAAAATCCTCGAAAAAATCATCATAAAACTTAATGGCATCAATCGCGCGCATCCACGAATACAGCGTGTTTTTATCAGCCAAAAATGAAACCAACTTTTTTGTTTCAATTCCGAACGGTTTTCCGCATACGGTAAAGCTACCAGAGCTCGGTTTTAAAAGCCCCGCAATCAATTTCAACAAAGTTGTTTTTCCCGAACCGTTCGGTCCCAAGATACCAACGATTTTGCCCGTTTCAACCTGCATAGACACATTCGTCAATGCCTTTTTTCCGAAATAGCTTTTTGACAAGTTTTCGGTTTTCAAAATTACATTCATACCTATCCCCTTATCCGTTTCAGTGCTGTATGTACAAGCCCGATAATTTGCTCATCGGTAAACCCCGCCTCAGCTAAACTGTTTACCACGGTTAAAATTCTTTTGTCAATGACTTCTTCTTGCAATCGTTCAATGAGAGCGGGATCTTCAACTACAAAGGTTCCCATGCCCCGCTTGGTTTCCACCACCCCTTCCTGTTCCAGCTGCGCATAAACACGGCTGATCGTGTTCGGATTGACGCCCATTTGCAGCGCCATGTCTCGAATCGATATTAGTCGTTCGCCCAAGCCGGGTTCGCCCAAAATAATTTTCGCTTTTATTTTTTCAATAATCTGTAAATAAATCGGGCGAGTGGATTCATACTCTTCCATAAATATTCCACCTCCACACGTGTACTACATATATAATACTCTAAGTCATAAAAAAGTCAAGCGGTTTTGAGAAAAAATAAAAATTATTTGACAAGTGAAAGATCGCTTTTACAAAGATAGGTCCCCCGCATTTACGAAATCGAGTATTTCGCATTTTGCAGGGGTTGTTCAACTAAAACGTGGAATAAAATCCGCGCCCGATAATTTCGTTTATATCGCTAATCAGAACAAAACAGGTCGGATCAACCGATTTTGCATATTCCTGCAATGCAATACCTTGCTGGCGAGTTACGACGCACAGAAGTATCTGCCGTTCTTTGCCGCTGTATACTCCGCTGCCAATTAATTTAGTCGCGCCGCGATGCAAGTTGACGGTTACGTACTTTCCAATTTCATCGCCTTTTTCGGTGATAAGCGTAAAGTATTTTACACTACGCATACTGGTTAGCATTTTATCTACAATAATGCCTTTGAGAAAAAGACCCGAAACCGAAAAAAGAGCCGTCCGCGGATCAAAAACAAATGCGGCGCAAAGGCATGCAACCAAATCGGTCATAATCAAGGCTTTACCGATATCAATGTTCGTTTTATCTTTGAGAATCATTGCAGCAACATCCGTGCCGCCTGATGATGCCGAAAGGTTAAAAAGGATAACCGATCCGAAAGCCGGTAAACCTATCGCAAACAACAATTCCAAAAGCGGCTCATTAGTAATCGGTCCGGTGAGCGGAAAGAGTTTTTCAAAGATATTGATGAGCAGTGAAAGCATAAGCGTTGCATACGCCGTTAAAAATGCAAACTTTTTCCCGAAATAGATAAGTCCCACAATCAAAAGCGCGATATTAAAAATTGCAGTAATTTGTGCTGCGGAAAGCGGAACCAAATTCGCAATAACAACCGCATAACCGCTCACACCGCCCATAACAAAATTATTGGGAAATTTAAAAAAATACACTCCAACCGCCAAAGCTATAACCGCGCCGTTCGTAAGAACAATTTTACCGAACGTGCTGTTTGCAAATTTATTTCTTTTCGCCCAGAGTTTCGGCGCCCCCTTCCCGATTCCGTCAGGATTATCCATCTTATTTTTGTCCCTTCTCAGTGTCGAGTTCGGGCTTTTGGTTTCATCGTGATTTTCTTTGTCCATGATAATACACCTTTTTATCGAGCAGTATATCGTAAACGCAAAATGTTTTCAAGCTCACGCATTTCATCATATAAATCACCCGTTGTTTTTGATATGATTATTGACAGAAAAGCCTTGAACGTTAAGGAAACGCTGATTAAAGGCTTGACGCCGTTTAACAGCGTTTCCTAATTG
>CALDWC010000160.1 GCA_937923945.1 uncultured Treponema sp. | reverse complement strand
GTTTTAAAAAGCGGGAAGCCATGCGGTATGAATACAGTTGAATCCGGTTCGGATAGCTCGTTTGCCAAAACTGCTGCATTTCAAGGTTTATCAGCAACTTTGTATCCGTTTTAATCAAAAAATCCAAGCGGTATGTTTCGCCGTTGGGCGCGTCTTTTATCAGCTCAGTGTTCAAAACATCTGCCTGCGTTATACTTCCATAGCTGTCTGCCAAAAACGCATTGAGGAAGTCGATAAGCGCCGTGTTTCCCATTTCGCCGTGTGTAAACATCAGTTTAAAAACCCAATCCTTTTTCGGGTCTACATCATGTTCATTTTTCATTAAAACCTCCGAACATAAAAAAGCCGGCATAAAATCTTATGTCGGCTTCCTCTATAAATATAGCCGAAAAAATTAAAAAAGTGTGTGTTTTAGAAAAAAGTTTTGATTTTTTATGTTTTTTTGCAGCTCGCAGCTCTTTGGCGCTCTCAGATCGTTGAGTAGGATTCTTCGCGCAAACCGCCCTCTTAAAACTCCGAAAAAAAAGGCAGCGCAATAATAATGAGTTCTTACACTGCCCGTCAATTTTTTTAAAGCGTCGTCTTACCACACTACCCATTCAAGGTTTGCAGTGGTGGCATAACCGACAATGGGTTTTTCGTTTCTGATGCCGATATTGAGCTTTGAACGCTTCACACCTGCTGAAGCCGGAACATTCATGATCTCCCACTTTTGAGTGTAAGCATCCGTGTCAATGTCCGCACCGGCTTCAGTGCGATTATCAATCGACGCCGGATAGGCGACCTTGATTGCCGCAATCGATTCGGCAAGCGGGTCAATCATATAGGCAATGTACGGCTTACCGCTGCTATCTACCGTTATATCGGTGTAAGTACCGACCGTCCCCAGCGCATCAACGACCGTTGTCACCGGCGTAGTATATGCATTCGCTTGTAACGGCAAATAGGCGTATTTCAAGTCACCGCCGTCCGAATCATAGTAAGCAAAGTGCAATGCACCGCTTGAATCGGCTTTCATTGATAAATACTCACCGCATGAACCGGAATCATCAACCGTCACTTCGGTAAATGCAGTAGCATTCAATGTACCGGTCAACGGTGCATACTTGATTTTTAAAGCTTGGTCTTCAAAGTCATACCAGGCAACCACCACATGATGTGCAGTAACCGCTACCGAAGTATACTTACCGGCATGATCCCCGCTCGCAAGGATTATTGCACCCTTTGTTTCCAGATAATTGACATTTTTATCGCGTCCATCCGCAGCACCGCCACGATCGGCTAATGCACCGGTCATTTTAATACTATTGCCGACCAGATTCCCTTTTCGCAATTTTATTTCCTTTGTTACCGCATCGTAGTATACCAAATACACATCGGTATTATTCCCATTTCGTTTCGTTGCAAGTCGCGGAGACTGGACACGATCTGAATTTGTGTGTGCTTCCGATAGATCGCTTGTAATTGAGGTAAACCTGTTTCGGTAAGTACCGCTATTGTATCCGGCGTTCCCACTATTGCTTCCGGGTTGATTCCAGCAAATTGAAGCGCTCGACCACATATATGGAGCACCACCACCGCTCGTGATATCACCGCCACAGCCAATACCGAAGGTATTACCCGCATCGTCATAGGTGAAAGCGGTTGCATAAAAGCGGGTCGGATTCGTCATAAAGACAATGGGATCTCCGCCGCCTTTTTTAGTCATACAGAAAGCACTTTCGCCCCTGTCGTAGGCCCAACCGATCGTACCGTCTGCCTTAATATCCATTGCGGGGTTCCTGATGGTACTGTCGGGTACCACGATAGTATGCGTAAAGACACGGACATTTCGATCGTCTCCGACCAGCAAGTGGTTTTTGCCGTTTGCTTCGTTATTCCACAGATCAAGAGCATCGCCGTCGGTCTTATTTTTGTTGTTGATCGACTCAATTCCATTGGTTGTTACGGTAATGGGTCCCGATATCGTATATTTTTGTTCAACATAGTACGCCATTTCGTCGCTTTCCGCTGCAGCACCATGCAGCCTCATTTTTTTGTTCTCCGACTGCGGATTATTCAGATTGAAACCATAAATCTTCACGCGGTCACCGCTTTTAACGGAATATTCACCGAGTGCCGAACGACCGAGCTCCGTGAGGTCGGCTTTTTTCTTTTCCGCAAGCGGCGTAACAATCGCGGAAATATAGGGCACCACATCCACCGTTATTGTATGCGTATTATGATCATCCCTATATATGTCATAGTTTTTAATAGACACATCAATCGCAGAGCTCAGCGTCAACTCTTTTTTATCGGTGTTAATCGATTCAATTTGCGTATAGTACGCTTCTTTTGCACCGGTATACAAGCGAACAGTCTGTCCAACCTTAATGCCGGTTATATCCGTAACACCAAGCTTGTTATTTGCCGGTCGCGCTCCTTGACCCGTAACAACGGATGAAGTAGCAGCTTCGAGCGGTTGACGGCTCAAATCAGTTGGCGTAACTTTTACGGTACTATTTCGAGCCGCTTTACCGCTCACCTTTTCCGTATCCCAGGTCAGTTTCCAGCTGACATAGTGCCCGCTTTGGTCAAGCAGTACGGTTTCCGCTTCAAGTGCTAATCCCTCGCTTGCCGAAGTTTGCGTCCAGCTGTTATCCGCGGTGTTCAATGTAGCCGCTGCCTGTAAGTTTCCGGCGTTTACGGTTAGTCCTTGCAGCAAGGTTTCATCATACACGGTTCCTTCTACCACAATGCGTCCCGAAACGGCTGGGCGCCCGGTATAGGTACTGTCCTCGTTAAAGCCGTCAAACTCAATATGACCTAACTTGTACAGGTTCTTCTTTTTGTCCTTTCCCCAGATCAAACTGTTATCTTCGCTTGAGTTCCAGTAGAACGGTAGGACGGCTGCCTTTGAAGGCGTATCATCGATTGTCTTTACATTCACCGTAATCGTTGCAGTCGAAGTCCAGCCGCAACTATCGGTGAGCGTAAGCTCAAGCGTTACAAGACCCGCTCCAATTTTTGCGAACTCAGCATCAGTAAGCGAAATCGTCCTATAGTCCGATGCATTTGGATCCGTTTGAATGCTACCTCTTTTTATGGAAGTAGAACCTTTTTTCAGCGTATAGGTAATCTCGCCGTTTCCGCCGGTATACTCAACCTTAATGTCGGAAACTGTGCTCTTGCAGGTAAAGTCGTTTGCCTTCACTTCGCCATTCCAATCAAAGGTATACTTATTTTGAACACCGTTTAGTTCAGCATATCCTACCCGTTCCGCATCCGAAATAGCAGTATTTCGGTTCAAGTCTGTTCCAAGATGCACCTTTAGAATATGAATGGCCTTTTTCTTTATGTAAATCGTTTTCGTCAGTTCATTAGATTGATTTCCTGCATAATCGTGTATGGTATACTGTACTGTATAGGCACCGTCATCCAGAGCCGAAACATCAACCGGTGCTTCCCACGACACAAAACCGCCGATGCGCGGTCGTATATCCTTGCCGGTAATGGTGAAGTTGGCTTCTTTCGTATTGGCTGTATCGACAATAGTACCGGTAATCTCTTTTACTTCAGAGCCGCCGCCATCATAGGCAATACCTTTGATGGTTGCCGTTGCTTCATTGAAGTAATTCTTATCCTCAAATAAAACCCACTCGTACTCGCCGTTCAGTGCAGTCGCTAATTGCGGCGTGCCGCTCTGATCAACGATGTCGATAACCTGCTTGTTCACATAAAGATGCATACCCGCAGTTGCACTCATTCCTGCAGGAATAGTCGTTCCGTTAAATGGGCTCCTGCCTGAAGACTGATATGCTCCGATTTCGCCGATCGAGGCTTCATTATCAAAGCGGAATGTATAAACACCGGTCTGTGTCATCAATTTCGTTCCGGTCGCAACACCCTCGGTTATGGTTACGGTTACCGTGTATTCACCGCCTGTTTGTCCGTTCGTTTTCAGCGGTATCTTTACATCGTAATTATGATAGTCACCTGACGACGTTCCCTGTGCGGTAAAGACCGCGTTGCCGTCAATTTGGTACCCTTCAATCTCGGTTGCCCCTGTCAATGATTGATCGACTATCGTTGTTCCACTACGGCTTATTTGAAGATTAACTTTGCTGATACCCGAATCATCATTGAGACTCATCGTAAGATAACTTGCATCACCTTTTATCCACTCTCGTGCAATATATGATGTACCGGTCGGATCACCGTCTTTATGCAAGGTAGGACTTCCTATAGTCGGAGCACTCTTGTCAAATTTTACCGCATAAGTTGCGGAATAACTGCCTAGAGCACCTGTTTCGCCGTTTTTTGCATAAACTCGATAGTATATCACTTTATTGGGATCCGAACCCATCAGTGCATCAATTTCACCGTCGGCATTCAGTACGGTACGCCAGTTTGCCGTACCGTCAATCTTTTTATCCTTCCACCCGCTAACAAAGTCGGTAAAACCGGAGTCGGTTGCTGCATCCATATATACTTCGCCGACATATCCTTTTTTAACGCGTGCGCTTCCGAATACGGAAACTTTACCGCCGACGGAAAGTATCCGATCCGCTCCGAGAGACAGCGGCGAATTCGGTTCGACAATCTCTACCGTCGGTCTATCGCCTGCAGGGTCAACCGTAATCGAAAGCGATACAACCTTGGGATTTCCGACAGTATCTTTTACGAGCACATGGAGCGGCAGGTTAAAGAGCCCTGATCCGATTTCCGTCGCATAGTCACTGCTATAGGTTGTCCCTGAGAGAGAAAAATATGTTCCCAAATCGAGGTCCGTAATTTCCCATGTTCCAACAGTTGTATTACTAAACGGTGTCCAATCGGTATCGGTGATTGAAGGGGTCGTCCCCTTTTTTACTATCTTATAGCGAAGAGCATCTTTATCGACGCCGGCACCGCCCTCATCACTGATCATACCTTTCACCGTAATCGGTCCGGTTTGTGCCTGACTTGTATCAAAGTTCATTATGTGTGTTGCAGGAGCAATTCCGTCAATTTGAATCGTATAGGTTTTTTGGGATGGTCGATCCGAGCCGTCGGTTACAGTAATGACCAGTTTATGCGTCTTATCGGTTTCACCTGCGAAATTATGGGTAGCAGTAACCGTTTGTTCCTCACCTACAGTACCGGTTATTGTACCTGCGGTTATTTTTTTTGTACCGTCAAGCAAAAACGTAACCGACGTGATTCCCGAACTGTCTGTTGCTTTTACCGTAAATATAACTTCTTCAGCCTTGAAAAGAGATTTTACATCAAGCTTTTGGTCATTCGTTTCGGAAGCGGGTTTTCCGGTTACCTCCGCAATTACCGGATCTTTGGTATCTACCGTAAAGCTGACATCATCGCCCGTTGTACTACCGCTATTTTCGTTTTTAGCATAAATAACCGGTTTATCGGTTCCGCCCGTTCTAAAGATTTTCCCTTTCTGGTCCGTTACCGCAAAATTCAGCGTTTTTGCACCGTCGTTGGTAAACGGATATTCCCAACTGCCGCCTGAAACAGCAACCGTATGATCCGTTCCGTCATTGATAATTATTTCGGCAATCTCGCCGTCATCGTCTTTTACCGTACCGCGTAAAGTCGCATCTTTTAAATAGTTATTAGTACCGGTTAAAGCTTCAAGATTCTGTATGACGATTATTGGCCTATCCGTATCCTGCGTAATGTTAATCGTAAGCTCTGTGTCGCTTGTGTTACCGCTCTCATCTACTGCGGTCGCTTTAAGCGTAAGCGGTGTGTTATCAGGGTATTTCGTTGTATCAAGATCAAACGAGAATCGTGCGGCAGCTGTGCCGGTTAATACCAGCTTACCGTCTGCCGGTAAACCTGCGACACTTTCCGCAGCCAATCCGTTTCCGTCGGCTTTTGTAATCGTAACGTTTTTTATTTTATCGTTATCGCTCGCGGAGCCGGAAATTGTTATTGTCCCATTTGTGTAAACAGTCGAACCGATCGGTACTTTCGGCGTATAGGTATCATCAAGTTTAACCGTCGGAAGTTCCGTATCAAGAACAACTTGTATCGTTGCAAGCGCAGAAGGATTTCCCGCATTATCAACGGCTCTGAAATAATAGGTACCGGTTGCACTGTCCACTGATATAGTCAGCGATGAACCGGTAAACTGAGCCGTCTTTGCCATAGTAAATGAAGGATCGGTTCCGTACTCAATGGTTTTTACACCGCTTCCGCCGCTACCGTCTTCTGCCGTAAGCGTTACCTGAAAGCTCGTTTCCTTCGTTTTAACGGTGCCGGTAGGTGAGGTTATCGTGAGCGTCGGCGCTTTTGTATCCACCTTTATGGTATGAGCCGCAGCCGTTATTGTCGTGTTTCCGGCGTTGTCGGTCGCTTTGTACCACACTTTGTTTTCCCCTTCATTGAGGGTAACATAGCCGGTGTATTTAGTATCTGCCAGCAGCGTTAAATCTTTCCAGACGGCTGTAGTTGCCGCAGGAGCTGTAGTGCCGACTGCATACTGCACACTGCGCAAACCGGAGCCGGCATCACTCGCCGTACCACCTGTTACATTCACGCTTGTCGAGTTTTGCCAGTCGGTAGCTGTCGGCGCCGTTGGCACGGTAATGCTCGGCTTTTTTGTATCAATCGTCATTTGCTTGGTGATAGCCGTCGAAAGTTTGCCCGCGGCATCTTCGGCCATAGTAACCAATGAGTATGAGCCGTCTTCATAGGCGGATTGTCCTTTATTCGGTTCTTTAAAGTCAAAATCAAACTTTACTTCTTTACCGCCTTGACTGAGCGTTGTTTCGGTATTTTCGTAGTATACAACGCCGTCTTTTGCTACGGTCAGTTTCACGGACTTAAGCTTGTTTGTATCGGTTGCGGTGCCTTTAAAGTGCAGAGCCGTTGTCGTATCATTGGTGAGGTACGGATAGTGCTCCACCTTTGTCGTATCGCGATAAATAGTAGCATCCGCTATTTTCGGCGGGTTCTTATCAATCGTTACCTTCTTTTCCACTTTGGGAAGCGTATTTCCCGCATCATCTTTAATATTTTCGATAATGATTTTATACTCGCCTTCCGCTTGATTTGCAGTAAACGGATTCGGAATTGTCCATTCGGTCGGATTTGTCTGGTTATCCCATTTCAGTGAACCTGAAGCACCAGGAACAACAGAGTTATCCGCCGTATTGACTATCTTATAAGTGTAGCCTTGAGACGCTTCTTTAATACCAGACTCACTGTCGGCTGCATATCCTGCTATTTTTGTATTGCCGTCGATTGCCTGTCCGTCTGCAACCGGAGATGTTATCTTGAGTTCAGGCGGCGTGCTATCTACTCTGAAAGTGAGTGTCGTTTCCTGTTGTTTGCCGTCCGCAGCAATTGCACGAATCGTTACCGGCACTCTGTCTGCCATATTAGTTGAAGTCAAGCCGAGCTTGTCGCTATGGATAGTGTTTTTTGTATTGTCGGTGCAATCATACGGATCTATCGTTGCCGTACTTGCACCATTGACGAACTCAACCTTGTTCACTTTAACATGGGTATCTTCAACAAGCGTAGTTGTTCCCGGCGTCTGGATGTACTTTTTCGCGATAACCTGAATATCAAAGCCGTGGTCATCAACCAGTTTTTTTGAAATATACGTGCCGATGTTTCCGGTATTGCCGGTAATATCGACAAAATCACCAACCGTTTGTACCGTTGCTTTCACCGTTTCGATTTGCGGTTTATCGGTACTGACCGTAAAGGAAGTTGTTTGCAGCTCCGTTGTATTTCCGGCCATATCTTCGGCAATAAATTTTACCGCAAAAGACGGTTTTGTGACATTGACAATCGCTTCATATTCGTCATTGCCGTTGATGAGGCTTGCGTTATACTCTTTTGCCTCAAACGTTGCGCCGTTGTCATAAGAAATTTGGAACTTTAAGCTCTTTCGCGGACTCATCGACGAAAGTGTTGTCGGATCTTTTCCTTCGTCCACTTTCAGCGTAAAGGTCGGCGACCAGCTATCGAAGGTTGTTGTCGTCTGACCGTCGGCTCCGACTGCTGTCGGTTCGGTGATCTTAATAACCGGTTTTGTTTTATCGTATCGGAAGGTACACTTCCGTTCGGAATGAAGGTCGCCCTGTTTTGCGTAAACGGTGAGCGTATGTTCTCCTTCCGTCAATCCCGAAACCGTGCTTAGGTCCAAGCCCTTTCCGTCGCTGCCCAGTGCATAATTATCACCGGCAACTTTTACTTCGGTTATATCAATAGTATCGTCAATAGTTACTTTTACCTCATCGCGTGCGCCGATAATATTGAAGGTAACATCAAGTTTTTTGTTTGTCCAATCGGTCGGGAGCTTCGTTACATCAATCTGCGGCGGGTTTCCGGTTGCCTTTACCTCAAAAATAACAAACTTATCGGCAAGCGGTTTACTCTCATCACCGTACACGATTAAATCATGCTTGAGAACATCGTGCCCCTGCAGTATTAGTGCATAGGTTTTACCGACTTTTGTATCGGCAGGCAGTTTAAACTGAATGGAAAAATTAATGTCGCCTGCTATGGTGAATTTATACGGATCTGATATATCGTTCAGCGTATCTTTATCAAAGAGCGTTTTAATAGCTGCTATCGCCCCCGTTTCCGTTGGATTCGTTTGCAGCTGTGAAATAAACGCATCGAGTGTACTGCCGTCAGCCATTTGAATGAGCTGTAATTTTAAATCAGCCTCATGAATCTCTGCAAGAATATCGGGATCGGCAACCTTTGTTTTATCGGCATTTCGTTCTACGGTGATTGTAACACGACTGTCAGCATACATCGGAGGAATGGTTTCTCCCGCACCGATAGCGGCATAGTTTGTTACGGTATAACCGGGCCGTGCTCCCGGTGCCAGCTGGAATACCACCTTATCTTTGTCAACATTTACCGGCGGCGTTGTTGCGGTGCCTTCTCCTTCCTTATAATTCCAATATCGTTTTTCATTTAAAATCCGCAAGGTATCGGTATCTTCAATAAGAGCTTCCAGCTGTTTACTACTTTGGCTGTCATCCCACCCCTTCCGTCCTGAAATATAGTCGGAAAAGGTTTGTACCGTATACCCTTTTTCAGCCATTACCTTTTGCAAATCATCACGAAGGTAAAAAAATTCGGATATATTTCCGCTTTCGGTACCTTGCGAGCCGAAAGGCTGTGCCTTATCGCTCAAGAAAATATCCATAATAATATTCTTATCTTTGAGGTCAGCTCCCTGAAGCTGCCAAAAATCATAGTAGTCGCCGCTCGTGAGTTCGCTTACCTTTATCACTTTTGTCGTTGCAATATTATTATTTATTTGCTTGGTACCGCCTAATTGAATGGGCTCGCTCTTTTGTTTTTTTGTACCGTCACTGCTGTATGCGGTTACTTTGAGCGACTGTATATCACTGGTATCGCCGGCCGTTCCGATAACATTCAAAATAGAGCCGAATGTTTGGGTACCGGCGGTTATTCCTAATTCATCCTTCTCTCGAGCATCGGTAAAGTTATCTACAATAAAAACAGGCGGTGTGTTATCTATCGTGAGAACGGTTGTATGCGTCGCTTCGCGCCCCTGCTTATCAATGGTTATAATGGAAATTTCATATTCACTGTCAGGGAGCGGATATTCTTTAATTAGGTTATAACTATCCAAATACTTTCCCGTCCATTCGTTGGTTATATTAACGCTCCAATTTGTTTCAGGTACTCCCGGACTATCAAGCTTCGTCATATAGGTTTTTTCTACATTGACACCCGGTGTTTTGCTCTTAAAAATAAGTTTTACCGCACGAACACCGCTATCGTCCTTTGCAACGCCGTTCAGAGAAAAACTTCCGCGCAGCGAATCTCGGGAATCACCTTTCACCGGCCGATCAAACGAGTTCGTCGGCGGCAAAATATCAACCGTACTACCCAATGCAACGGTTTTTTTACATGTGGTAATAGTTAAAACCATCAAAAACCCGACAACTGTTAAAACTGCAAATCGAAACTTCTTCATACGATAAACCTCCGAAAATTTACTCACTTCTCACTAAAACACATCCACTCTAAATCCGCACGAAAGATGCGGAACCACCGACTTGATAGCATCTTTGCCTTTTGTCTTGCTGTCAACATCGGTCGGGATAAACCACAAACTGCCTTCCACAAAAAATCCATAACTTCTAAAATACTTTACTTTCTTTTTCGGCAATTCAACACGCGGTAATCCGAGTTGCATCACTACAGCCGACAAAAGCTGCGGTTTACCACTTTGCGTTTGCGTAAATATACTGAAGTTTGCACCCAACGCCGCAGTAAAGTGCAACCAATCCCAATCGGGACCCGCATAACGACCCACCGGTAAATCAAGCACCGAGGCTAAAAGCTTAAAGGCGAAAATATTGCCGCCGTAGCGCATTCTGTCGTTCGTTTTGGTAATGGCACTATATTGTTTTTGTGTAAATTGCCCGTAATGGAACTGCACTTTAACTTTGTTATCAAAAAAGCTCAAACCCATTCCAATATTCCACAGAGACGCGCCCCAAAAACCCGCTTCAAAGTGCAATCCCTGCACAAACACCGGCACGCCATACGCCGACTTGTCGCCTTTCCGCAGTGCCAACTCGACATCCTGCAATCCGACATTGTCGCTTACAATTCCGAGATAATTCATCTGCTGATTGTAGCGACCGCCTTCAACCGGTGAAATAAGCGTAATCTCCGGTAGCATTTTATCAATTTTTACAATCGTACGAGAAACGACCACTTCGTTGTTATCCATCGTAGCTTTGACTAAAAGGCAGTGATTGCCCTCCGTCAAATCCTGCGTTTGCAAGCGGTATTTCCAGTTTTCTGCTTTTCCCTTCGTTTTTTCAAATGTTTTACCGTTGTCAAAGCTGACTTCAATCTTTTTTACCCGCTTCAAAGCAATTTGGCGTTTTTCTTCTTTCGTTGCGGTTTTCGATTTAGCCGTTTCAAGCTCCGCCTCGGAAAGCACATAGCCGGAACTTCCGCGGAGCCACGGACGATCAATCGCAAAATCGCCCATCCCGAAATTATCCACTGTCACCCACGGTCCCGTCGCCGTATACGTTACCGGATGCACATCCGATTCAACGGCTTTGCCGTTTGCAAAAATCGCTCGAATAGCAATCGTATGATTACCGTCCGTAATTTTTTCATTATTCAAGCGGAATGACACAAAATTTGTCAGTGAAACATCGGCAGTATCAACCAATTTTCCGTCAACATACAACGAAGCCGATTCAACCCGTTTTTCCGCGAATATTTGTCCATATACGTTAAACTCTCCGCACAAAGTTTCACCGTTTAAAGGATACATCAAATCAATGCGGTTTGCATCTTTTGAACGCTTAATCGTAAAATTCCGTGCAACGCGGGTAACGTTTTCACCCTTATCCAGCGCTATAATTTCCAAGTTGTAAAAACCTTCCGGCAAATTCGCCACACTCAAGGTTTTGCTTACCAAAGGCTCCCCGCTTGTTAAAGAAATATTTTGCAAAGAAGCGGTACCTCCGCCCAGCGGACGAACGGTCGCCGTAACACTTGATAAGTTGATATTATCGTAGGCATGCCCCGAAATAAAAAGTTCATTTTCAATACTCGCATCCGCAACGGGATAGGTAAACTGCATCACCGGCGGTGTATTATCCGTATTTATAATGCTCGAAAAAATAGCCGACTGATCGTACTTATCGGTAGCCCGCACAAACACGACGTGTGGTCCGTCATTTAAAACGGTTGTATTTACCGTGTACGACCACTTTTCCGTTCCCTCGGCGAGGTTATAGGTATTTCCGTTGTCTACCGACACTTCAATTTTGCCGATGCCGTTTTTATCGCTTGCCGCGCCGGTTATCGTAACCATCCCCTTGACCGTTTTGTCAATCACCGGTGATTCAATCGTTGCAACCGGATTTTCAAGCGAAACCCGTATCTTTCTCGTTACCGTATCGCTTTTTACTCCGTAAATATCTTCTGCATACAGAGAAATCGTATGTTCGTTATCATTAAAGAGGGAAATCGGCACGTCAATCGTATAACTGCTGTCGGCTTCAACCGCTTTAAAAGCTTGATTATCAATCGCGTAATACAGTCGTTTTACTCCGTCATCATCGTATACAATACCCGATATCGTAAAGTTTTTTGTAATAACTTCGTTTTCCTGCGGCAGATGAATTTCAACTACCGGCTTATCCGTGCTGTTATCAATCGAAAACTTGTACGTTTGGTAAATTTTTTCAACGCCCGAGGCATCGGTAAAACGGAACATCATTTGACTGTTAATCGGAGCTTGCACCGAACCGATTAACGCATGCGGCATCGTACTCACCGGAATATCTTTCCAAACCGTATCGCTCGGATTTGCCTTGTATTCAACTTTGGAAAGCGGGAACACACTTTCGCTGACAAAAGCCGCCGTTACCGTTCCGTTTACCACATCATTTTCTACCGGCAGCACCATACGCACTTCCGCGCCGTTGGAGTTTTTGTAATAGCTGCGATAGGCGTACGATTTCCGTCCCAAGTTGTCTTCCGCAACCACTTTCAATACAAACGCTCCATCGGGCATCGATGCCAGATTGATAGTTTGATTAAATGAAGTTGCCAACGCAGTATAGTTTTGACCGTCAATCGTATAGCGAACCGATTTTATACCGGCGCCGTCGCTGACCGATCCCTGCACAACAAGAGAGTTTTTAACAAAGCTCGTAATTTTTGTATCCGCCAGCGTAATAATCGGAGCCGATAAATCGCAAGCTGCAGCAAGCGGCTTCGACGTCGCCGTTGCACCGAGACTGTCGGTTACCGTCACGCTCACATCAAAATTTCCGTCGCGTTTCGGTTTTAGGGTAATCACATTTCCGTCAACCGAAACTTCAAAAGAATCCGCAGGAGACACTTCCGCCTTTTGAATCATGCCGCCGCCCGTCGAAGTATACACGGCGGAAAGCGGAATCACATTGGTTACAATTATTTTATTTTGTGCATTTACATCATTATTCGCCCAGAAAACGCCGTCACCGTCGGCGGCTCCCATCGTATCGGTGAGCGAAAGCACCAAGGTTTGCGACACTTTCCTATCCAACGCATCAACGGCGGTTACCGCTATACGCTTTGTCGCAGGAGATTCGCCTTTTTTGTACGGCACCTTAATCATGGCACTTGTTTGTCCCGACTTGGCATTTACATCAACCAAATCTCCGCCGTCAATAGCATAAAAAAGCGTTTTCAGTCCCGCTTTTGCTTCAACGGCAATCTCAGCGGCACCGTTCACTGCATTGGTCACGGCTAGAGCGGTTTTTCCGTTCGTAAACCGAACAGCCGGTTCCGCACCCACTGCGGTAAATTTCACCGAAACTTCTTTTCCGGCGACGCCTTTTACATTTATCGGGGTTACTTTTAACGTATGTTCTCCGCTCGCCAATCCGTCAATAACCGTACCGAAACCGCTCGGCTCACAAGGCACCGAAACTTCCGGAAAATTATCCAGTTTATAGCGGATTTCAGCGGGACCGTATTTATCAAAAACAACACCGCTTAAAAACACCGCATCTTCAACCCCTTCAAACTCCTGCGGCGAAGTAATTTCAACGCGCGGAGCGTCAAGTGAGCTGTCAATCGTAATTTTTTTGCCGATCTTTACAACGTTGCCGGCAACATCCGTTGCAATAATTTCAATCGTCGCGTTTTTTGCTTTTTCAGCCGTTAAATCAAACTCCTGCACAAAATAGGGATTGCCCGGCGTCAATTCAAAGTCGCCTTCAATTTTTCCACATCGGTACGAAAGTTTTTCCAATCCGACGGTATCATACGCACGCCCCGCAACGGAAAAAACCCCGCTGACCGAAGCGTTTTCATCAGGGTACGAAAAAATAATTTCCGGAGGGGTGTTATCCACATACAGTAAGAAAGTATACACTCCAACAGAACCTTGTTTATCAAATGCTTTAAACCACAATACATGCGGTCCGTCTTCCATTTTTTTGGTATCCAAGCCCAAAGCAAAGGTTGCCGAACCTGTTTTTTTATCTACTTTTATCGGGATTTCGTCAAACCGTGCGCCGTCATCGCTCGAATACAGGAGGCGGTCAATACCGTTACCGTCTTCAATTTTGCCGGTAAAACTGATTTTTCCCGACGCATATTTCATATCTTGCTTTTGTGTAAGCGCGGTAATCGGTCGTTCTTTATCGAGGTGAAACATTGTTTTTGAGGAATTACCTTTTAAACCGTTTATATCAACGCCGTACACTTCGATCGTATGAACGCCGTCCGCCATATCTTTTGTGTTGAGAAAAAATGACCAGAATTCTTTGCCTTTTGCTCGCACCGGCTCCGAACCGTCGATGCTGAACTCGACATAGGCGACACCGTCATCATCAACGCAGGTACCGACAATATTCAAATTGCCGGTTACTCGCGCACCGTTTGCCGGATTACTGACAATTGCGTGCGGCAAGTCAGACTCGGGATCAACATACAAGTTAAAAGGACCATATAACTGTTCGTTTCCCGCAATATCAATTGCAGTAATTAAAACATTGTGCTTGCCCTTTTTGTCGTTAATATCGGAACTTTCATTCCAGCTTTCACGATTTTTGGGAATAATTTCTTCAGATTTTCCACCGGCATATATTGATGCAACAGTGAAAAGTAATGCAACCAAAACAGTTGTTTTTTTCACAACATGACCTCCAGTCATAACTACGAGATATAATCTTGTAGCCACATCCTTGTGGATAAAGGCAACAACTCTGCAAAACAGGTACTCTGCTACTGCTGTGCAAAATTTTTACACTTCTACTCATTCATATATCGGCAAAATCGTGTAAAAACTTAAAAGGCCGCTTTGCGTTTTATTTTATAATTATAATAAAAACTATTTTGTACCGCTATTAAACCGCGACAACTTCTTTTAATTCAGGAAATTGTTCCTTGAGTTTAGCTTCCACGCCCAGTTTGAGTGTATAGGTTGCCATAGGACAAGATCCGCACGCCCCGTGCAGTTTTACATAAACGGTATTGTCTTTTATCGAATCTAAGGCAATATCACCGCCGTCCGCCTGTAACATCGGGCGTATTTTATCTATTGCTTTTTGTATATTTTCTTTTGTCATAATTAAGTCCTCATCTATTTTAGAACTATTATAATAATTTCAAAATTATTTGTCAATGAGTTTTTAATTTTTGTCTCGAGCTTTATTGCATCATATAATTAGTAATTAGTCGTAGCATTTTCAAAACCTGTGGTGGCGGATTCCGCTGACTGTATATACCTAAAAATATAACTAAGTTTTTAAAAGATCTCTCAATTCTCGACTGAATTAATCAGAGCTTTCTTTTGAAATATGCTTTCTACGCTTTAAAAAACACTTTCTAAAAATATTTTAACACCGATGATAATTAAAATACTTCCGCCCAAAAAGGTCGCATACTTTGAAAAACGGAAGCCGACCAGTTTTCCCAGTTTCACACCGAGTGCGCAGATTACAAACGTTACCGCTCCGATAACGGCTGCGGATACCGTTGCCAGCACAAAAGAATATTCCGCAATGGTAAAACCGACACTGAGTGCGTCGAGGGATGTTGCAATGCCTTGAATTAAAAGCTCTTTTGTATCAAGCCGCACCACATCGCATGTTTCAAGTTTTTGCGAAAAGCTTTCAATCAGCATCTTGATGCCCAGTGCCGCTAAAACAATCATCGCGATAATCGGAACAAGATGTTCCAGCTTTTCAAAAACACTGACCACCGTTTTTACGCAAATCCAACCGACAAGTGGCATCAACAACTGAAAAAAAGCAAAGGTGCTCGGGATGAGAATAGCCTGCGAACGGGACATATTTTGATTGCATAATCCGTTTGCCACGGAAATTGAAAAAGCGTCCATTGAAAGTGCGACACCAAAAAAAATTGCATCGATAAAAAAACGAACGGTAGGCATAATTATAACATCCTTATAAAAAACTTTGTATTTTTTCAAGGAGAGCCGTGATACCGATATTTTCTTTTACGGAACCTTCAATCACATCGGGATATCGGTGTTTCAAAAAAGCAACCGTTTCCTCATTAAAGGTTTTATCGATTTTATTGATAAAAATAATTTGTTTTTTTTCACCGCAAGCTAAATCATTCAAAACGTTTTGCGTTATTTCCAAACATTCAAGCATTGCCGGGTGGGACGCATCGCACACAATAATCAAAAAATCACTGTAGCGAGCTTCTTCCAACGTCGACTTAAACGCATCAATGAGTTCATGCGGGAGGTTATCGACAAAGCCGACCGTATCGGTTAAAAGAACAAATCTTCCATTCGGCAAAAACACCCGCTTTGTTTGCGAATCGAGCGTTGCAAAAAGTTTATCCTCCATGCCAATTTTTTGTTTTGACAGAAGCTGCAACAATGAAGATTTTCCGCTATTGGTGTACCCGACAATCGAGCCGGTTTTCAAAGCCGAATGGAGCCTGTTTTTCCGCTGATTGCTCCGCACCCGCTCCACGTCGGAAAGCTTTGCCCGCAAGGCAGCAATCCGTTCCCGTAGCACGCGGTGATCCAGCTCAAGTTTTGTTTCGCCTGCACCGCGTGAGCGAAATGAGCCGCCCCGCTGCTGCGAAAGGGTGTTCCACTTGCGGGTAAGCCGCGGCAACGAATATTGCAATGAAGCAAGTTCCGCTTGCAACTTTGCTTCGGCGGTTTTTGCACGGTCGGCAAAAATCTGAATGATAACTTCTTCGCGGTCAATGACGCACCGGTTCAAAGCGGATTCAAGGTTCCGCTGAATGCGCGGACTGAGCTGCGTGTTAAAAACAATCACATCGGCGTCGTATGCCGCGGCCGCTTGTGCAACCGACTCAACTTGTCCTTTACCCAAAAAAGTTGCCGGATTGACCGCGGCAACTTTGAAAGTTTCCGTGCCGACCGGTTCCAAACCGATGTTCCGTACGAGGTTTTTCAGTTCACCTTGCGCGACATCGGTTTGCAGAATTTTCAGCTTGTCATTATGGGTTTCGATGGTAAAAATAAGCAATGCTTTTTTTGTCGTTTCAATGAGTTCGTGCAAAATCAGCTCCGTTATAGTTGGAGACTATAACATAAAGACGGCACTGTGTCAACTGATGGATTATTAAGGAAACGCTGATTAAAGGCTTGACGCCTTTAATCAGCGTTTCCTCTCTCTACTCCAACTTTTCCGAAATAACAAAGGGACAGTTATGTTTTTCATCCGTCATAATTTTTGCCCCGACGCGAAAAACTTCTTTCATCATCGCCGCCGTTAAAACGCTTTCGGGCGAACCGACTGCCATTACTTTTTCGTCTTTAATCACCGCAAGCCTATCGGAATAGCGAGCGGCTAAATTTATGTCATGGAGCACCATCGCAATGGTTAAATCGTCCCGCTTGCCGATTTCCGTAATGAGTTCTAAAATATTTACCTGATGTCCGATGTCTAAATAAGTTACCGGTTCGTCCAGCACGAGCACTTCCGGCTTTTGCGCCAAAATCACGGCAATCCACACGAGCTTCCGCTCGCCGCCGGAAAGCGTGTACACTTTGCGTTCGGCAAGCTGTGCCAAGCGGCAGGTTTCAAGTGTTTCGTCGATAATCTGCATATCAAACGAACCGAGTGAGCCAAAGCGGCTCCGATAGGGAAAGCGCCCGTAGGAAACGAGCGTCCGCACCGTGATGTCTTCCGGCGTGTAATTGATTTGCGGCAGGTAGCCGATTTTCCGCGACAGTTCTTTTTTTGAATAAGAGCTGATCGGTTTTTCTTCCAAGATAACTTTACCGGTGAGCGGTTTTATCACGCGGGGAATAGTTTTCAAAAGCGTCGATTTTCCCGAACCATTTGCACCTAAAATCGTCGTGATGCTTCCTTTCGGAAAATCGAGGGTTAAATCTTTCAGCACTATTTTTTTGCCGTACGCTGCCGTGATATTTGAAAAGCCGAAAAACATTAGGCGCTCCTTTTTTTTCGGCGGAGTAAATACAAAAAGAACGGCGCTCCCAAAAACGAAATCAACACGCTTGCCGAAACTTCTCCGACCGGTAAAATCGTCCGCCCGATGAGGTCAGCCGTTACCACGAGTAAAACTCCCAGTCCCATACTCGCCGGCATTTGAAATCGGTAATCGCTACCCACTAAAAGTTTTGCAAGGTGCGGAATAATCAGCCCAACAAAATTGATTAGTCCCGCCGTTGCAATCGCCGCACCCGAAAGGAGAGAAGAAATTACAATGAGGATAAAGCGGAAGCGTTCGGTATTCAGCCCGAGCGAATTGCTCATTTCGTCTCCCAGCATTAAAATGTTGAGCTTTGTGGGGAGAAAAAAGCAGGCAAGAATACCGGTGAGTGCATAGCCTGAAATTAACTTCAAGTGTCCCCAAGAAATACCGTTAAAACTTCCGACCAAAAATCCCACAACATTATGGAGGTTATCGGCAAAAAAACTTTTGATGATGTCGTTAAACGCCCCGAACATAGAAGAAATCGCCATCCCCGAAAGAATCATCGTGATGGGCAGCACGCCTTCATTGTATGAAATCGCATAAATAATCATCGTAGTGATAAAAGCACCGATGATCGCGGCAATGGGAAAGTACTGACTGAGATCGGGGCGAAACACCAAAGTAACATAAGCGACAAAGCTTGCGCCGCCGGTTACGCCGATTGTCGAAGGTGACGCCATATCGTTTCGCATCACGCCCTGTAAAAGACAGCCTGCGAGTGAAAGACAGGTCCCCGTCATTGCCGCCCCGAGCGTTCGAGGCAGCCGCACATTCCAGATTAAAAGCCGCGCCGGAGTTTTTTCACTGCCGAAAAGTCCCTGTAGAATTTCTTCAAAAGAAAATTTTACCGAGCCTAAACCGACTGACAGCATCATCACCGACAAAGCCGCTAAAAAGGTTGCGATAATAACGGTGGCTTTTTTTGCATTTGAGCCGTTTTTTTCTATCATGCAAACTCCGAGAAAATATAAAACCTACACACCAAAATAAATAATGCTTTACACCGCTTTTCGAGAAAATCGCATCGGGACGCCTGCCGCTTTCAGCAAGTTTTTGCGATAAACCGCCTTTCGAGCGGCAAGCGAAGCGTTTACCGCAAAAGCCTTTTCCCGCACACCGAAGTTTTTTCGAGTATTCGATTTTAGAAATAATCATACCGTTGCAACTTTTCGATTATTTGAATATCGGCAGGTAGCCATTCAACGCTCTTCAGTTTATGGACGGGAAGCCACCGTGCATCGCTGTGTTCGGTCAGCTGAAAGTCGCTTTTAAAACGACACAAAAAGCACTCCATACTGAGATGAAAATCGGGGTATTCAAATTCAACAACGGTAAAACTCTTTTCAATTATAATATCCGCTACAAGTTCTTCACGAACCTCGCGGTATAAAGCGGTTTCCGCCGTTTCGCCGGCTTCGACTTTACCGCCCGGAAACTCCCAAAAGCCGGTAAATTCTCCGTGATTACGCCGTGCAGCAAAAATTTCTACACCGGAAGCCGCTTTGCGGTACAGGATTGCCGCAACCACTTTTTTCGTTTTTTTCATAGCCGCTATTTTATCAAAAGAGCACTTCTCATGCAACTAGAAACTTTTCAGCGTTCCCATTATAATTACCGTATATGAAAATATTACTGGTAGGTTCAGGCGGGCGGGAGCACGCACTGGCATTAAAATTAAAAGAAGAAAAATCGGTTGAACTTTTTATTGCTCCGGGAAATGCCGGAACGGCGGCACTGGGACAAAATATTTCAATCGCTGTAGATAATATAAAGGAACTGACCGACTTTTCCGTCGCAACCGGCATTGTTATGGTTGTCGTCGGTCCAGAAGTCCCCTTGTGTTTAGGCTTGGCGGATGCATTGGCAGCAAAAAACATTCCTTGTTTCGGTCCTTCAAAAGTGGCAAGTGAAATTGAAAGCTCAAAAGTTTTTTCCAAAAAACTGATGATTCGGCTGGGTATTCCGACGGCAAAGTACTGTATGTTTACCGATTTTAACGAAGCAGCCAAATGGATAAAAAACCATGACATAACCAAATATGTAATAAAAAAATCGGGGCTTGCATCCGGCAAGGGCGTTTTCCTTCCCGAATCAAAGCATGAGGCAATCGGTGTTGTCTATGAGTTACTCAAGGAATGCGGCGAAGTTTATACGAACGAAATCCTTATTGAAGAAAAGCTGATCGGTGAAGAAATTTCCGTGTTAGCCTTTTCGGACGGTGAGCGGTATGCCGTTATGCCGTCCTCGCAGGATCATAAACGCATTTATGATGGCGATGCCGGAGAAAACACCGGCGGAATGGGCGCCTATACACCGGTACCGGCGTATCCGATGGCGGAAACCGAGAAAATTGCCGAAAAAGTGATTGCTCCGGTTATTGCGCATTTTAAAAAACAAGGAACACCCTATATCGGTGTGTTGTACGCCGGTTTGATTATGACCGAAGACGGACCGAAAGTGTTGGAATATAACTGCCGTTTCGGCGATCCCGAAACACAAAGTATTATGGCGGTTTTTGACGGAAATTTATCCGAAGTGATGCGATCATGCTGTGCCGGCTCTTTGAATAAAAGCGCATTACGCTGGAAGTCCGGTTCTGCGGTAACGGTGGTGATGGCAAACGAAGGTTATCCTTCGGGGCAAACGCAGGATGTGCCTCTGATTGAAGCCGAGCTGAAAGCCGAAACCGCAAACGGCTCGTCCATTCAGGTAATTCATGCGGGAACTGTAAAAAAAGACGGCACGCTCTATGCACACGGCGGTCGCGTTTTAGGTGTTACCGCTTATGCGGCGAATCTTTCCGAAGCGGTTTCGCATGCATACGCAAAAGTACGGTCGATCACGTTCCCCCGCAGTCAATTCCGAAAAGATATTGCATGGCGTGGCTTACAATATTTAAAACAAAAAGAATCAAAGCAGGGTGCAAAATCGACCGCGTACGATGCAGCGGGTGTCGACATCGATGCGGGCAATCTCGCCGTCAAGTTGATGGCGGAATCGGTTAAATCAACCTATACCAAAAATGTTTTATCAGATGTCGGTTCTTTCGGTGGACTTTTTGATTGCGCCGAGCTTTTACAGATGAAAGATCCGGTGTTGGTCGGTTCGACGGACGGAGTCGGAACGAAAGTAAAACTTGCCGCCCAGGTGAAAAGTTACCGTTCAATTGGTATGGATATTGTTAACCATTGTATTGACGATATTCTTGTGCAGGGAGCAAAACCGCTTTTCTTTTTAGATTATTTTGCTACGTCAAAGCTCGACCCGAAAGTGGTAAGCGAAATCGTTGCCGGAATGTCCGCCGCATGCGTAAAAAGCGGCTGTGCGCTAATCGGCGGCGAAACGGCTGAAATGCCGGGCGTGTATTTACCGGGAGAATTCGATATTGCGGGAACTATCGTCGGTGTCGTTGAAAAAACGAAAGTGCTGCCGAAGCAAACGATTGTTCCGGGCGATGTTTTGGTCGGCTTGCATTCGGACAGTCCGCACACAAACGGGTACTCGCTCGTGCGGAAAACTTTTGAAGGAGTGCCGCTTTCGCATGTGTATCCTGAACTGGGCGAACCGCTGGAAAAGGTGCTTTTAAAACCGCACCGCAGTTATTTGCAGGAAATTTATCCGATTTTACAAAACGAGCCGGATTTAATTAAGGGGTTAGCTCATATCACCGGTGGCGGCTTTTATGAAAATATTCCACGCATTTTACCGAAAGATGTTGATGTCGTCATTTATAAAAACTCATGGGAAGTACCGCCGCTGTATCGATTGATTGAAACGCTTTCAAAAACCGACAATAACGAGATGTATCGGATTTTTAATCAGGGAATCGGTTTAATTGCAGTGGTTGCAAAAGAAAATGTGCAAAAGCTGCAAAGTTTAATCGGCGAAAAAACTTTTGTGATTGGCGAGACGGTTAAAAGTGAACACGAAAAATCGACCGTCACGCTCAGATAATTTTATCGCAAGTTGCGTGTTACATGCAGTTTGCTGACACATTATAAAATTAAGGACTGGTTCACGTATGAAACAGCGGATAGGTGCATTGTTAATTTTATGCTTCAGTTGCAGTCTTGTGTTTGCAGACGATCCCGTTGAAGGATATTGGAAAAGCTTTAACGGCAAAAAAATTTCCGGTTACTGGAAAGTGTACACACAAGACGATATGCTGTTTGCAAGGTGTCTTTTAGCGGTCGGTTTACCGGTTGACCAACCTTGCAAAAAATGTACTCGCAATTATCCGGGGCATCCGCTTATGGCTGAAAATATTCCTACACTGTTGCGGGCAAAAGTGCCGCTTATCTTTAACCTTACCAAAGTTTCGGAAGGCGTTTGGGAAAACGGGCATATTATCGATGCCCGCAACGGAAAAATGTATACCTGCGAAATAAGCTACACGAAAGCGGACGGGAAAAAACGTACAAGCGATTGTCTCGCTGTTCGCGGTGAAATCGGTTGGGGAATCGGCATGACGATTTACTGGGAAAAAGCGTCTGTAGAAGAAATCAACGCAGCCGTTATCGAACACGCAGAAAAATTCGGTGGTGACTACGCACGAAAAAATTTAGCGGAATTTTTAATCGCCGAATAAATCCGCAGGAATCAAGTTTATAAAACGCAAAATCTTATAGTTTTCCTATTTTCTCTTTAGTCGAACAGACTCCTTTAGGAAACGCTGTTAAACGGCGGCAAGCCTTTAATCAGCGTTTCCTTAAAAGCATTTATCGTTTTCCGTGCTTTTGCCGAACCTTGCTGAAGCCTGCGAGTTTAGCATTAAAAGGCTGAAAATCAACAAAAATAAAAAAAAGTTCTTAAGGCTTTTTACCGTTTACCGATACAATAAATGAGCGTTGTATAACGCTTCCGTCTTTCTGCTTGATGACAGAAATTTCGGATAAGATGACATAAAGGCAATGGATGCCGGACGGGGAGCCGTCAAAAAAGCCAAAGGAGTAGCATATGATCATTAATCACAACATGAGTGCGATGTTTTCACAGAGGACTTTAGGAAACACAAACTTAAAGAACACGAAAAACATTGAAAAACTTTCGTCAGGTTTACGCATTAACCGAGCAGGCGATGACGCATCCGGTTTAGCGGTTTCGGAAAAAATGAGAAGCCAAATTCGCGGTTTGAACAAAGCAAGCGAAAACGCACAAAACGGCATTTCATTTATCCAAGTTGCAGAAGCATACTTGCAAGAAACTACGGATGTTATCCAGCGCATGCGCGAATTGAGCGTTCAAGCGGCAAACGGTATTTATTCCGCAGAAGACCGCATGTATATTCAGGTTGAAGTTTCTCAGCTGGTTGCTGAAGTCGACCGAATTGCAAGCCATGCACAATTCAACGGTATGAATATGTTGACCGGACGATTCGCACGAGAAACCGGAGAAAACACGGTTACTGCTTCCATGTGGTTCCACATCGGTGCTAACATGGACCAGAGAACGCGCGTTTACATCGGTACGATGACAGCCAAGGCATTGGGTGTACGCAATGTAGGAAACGAAGAAATCTTAACGATTGAAACTCCTGCAGATGCAAACCGCTCAATCGGTATTTTGGACGAAGCTATCAAGATGATTAACAAGCAGCGAGCTGATCTTGGCGGCTACCAAAATAGACTTGAGCACACGGTCGTCGGTTTGGATATCGCAGCTGAAAACTTACAAGCAGCTGAATCACGAATCCGCGATGTAGACATGGCAAAAGAAATGGTAGACTACACCAAGAACCAGATTTTAACACAATCGGGTACTGCAATGCTTGCACAGGCAAATCAGTCTACACAAAGTGTTTTAACTTTATTACGCTAAGTCTTCCGGCAGTTTGACGGGAAAAAGCCTCTTCCTTGTGAAGAGGCTTTTTTATGCTTGATAATTATTTCGAAAAATATCTTTTCAAGATCATTGCACAACTGTTGAGTGCGGATTTTTGCGCCTTCCGTTGTTAGATGTGCAAATGTATCATAAAACAAGTGTTCGTCATAAATATAATCAATATAATTTGAAGCAACCGGAAATAGAAAGTTTATATATTTGAAAACGAAGAGCGGCAGTACGTCAAGAACTATTGCAGTAATAAAATAAAACTTATTTTTCCTAACAAGAAAACTAAAACAATATGTTATTAAAAACGCATAAAATAAAAACGGAATAAAGCCGATATGTGCAAACGAATAAAATAGTAAACTTGCACATAATAAAATAATTTGATTGAGCTTGGCATTAAAAAAACGATGGTGTTCTAAAAAGTAAAGAATAGAAAACAGAACAAAAAACAAAATCAACCGGTTATAGGGAAAATTTTGAGTTTTTATAAATAGGATGCAGGTGAAAGCTACTTAAGGAGACACTGATTCATTCTATCAAGAATTGAGGGCATCTCTAAACGCCGGTAAACGGTACCAAGCTTTTCATCAGCGTTTCCGTAAGCCTTCTCGGCAATGAAGCGAATAAAGCAAGCTGCCAAAAAACATAAAAAAATCAAAACTTTTTTCTAAAACGCACATTTTTTAATTTTTTAGGTTATATTTATAGCGGAAGCCGACATAAGATTTTATGCCGGCTTTTTTATGTTCGGAGGTTTTCATGAAAAATGAACATGATGTAGACCCGAAAAAAGACTGGGTTTTTAAACTGATGTTTACACACGGCAAAATGGGAAACACGGCGCTTATGGAGGCACTGATTAATTCAATCGAGAATTAATCAGTGCCCACCTTTAAAATCTATTGTTTCGTAAATGTTCAGAATCTACCTTATTATTTGGCAGACAGCTATGGAAGTATAACGCAGGCAGATGTTTTGAACACTGAGCTG
>CALDWC010000159.1 GCA_937923945.1 uncultured Treponema sp. | reverse complement strand
AACGGGAAAAAGGAATCGACGGAGCAAATCAAGTTTTATTAACCGTTACCGAAGAAGAGCGGCGGATAGCTCGCGAGCTTTCTGAAGAAAACTACCAAATGATGCTTTCTCTTGAGCGGGAAGTAGCTCGAAAAGAAGACTTGGCAAAGGGGCGTAAAGCGGGAGTTAAGGAAGGAATTGAAGAGGGAATCAAAAAAGGAATTAAAGAAGGAATTGAAGAAGGACGAGCCGAAGGAGCTTATCAAAACAAACTGGAAACGGCACGCATATTAAAACAACTGGGTGACCCTAGTTCAAAAATAATGCAAGCGACCGGTTTAAGCGAGGAAGAAATCGAAAAGTTGTAACAGCGCGAAGTCCCGTTTTTATGCAATATCACCGTGGCAGCTAAATTGCCTCATTCGGTAAAAAAGATATGTGCATCTCAAACGATTTTTACCGCAGTTCCTCCAAATATTTACCAAATAATTAAAATTATTTACCAAATATTTTAAAATATTTGCCGAGAAATTTTAAAAATTTACCAAACTTTTGGAGGCACTGATTAATTCAATCGAGAATTAATCGTGACACTGTTGTTTCGCAAAGTTGCCGGTAAACGGCGTCAAGCCTTTAATCAGCGTTTCCGATAGGATTATCTTCATACCGAGAATAATTTTCAAAACCTACCTTGAAAACTTATCCCCGTTGCATTAAAATAAAATGTAGTTTTAAAAATCGGAGCATAGTATGAGTGATAAATATTATTTTGCGCCGGCTGAAGTCCTTGAAGTTGCCGTTCAAGCAGGCGTAACAAAGGCAAATCTTTCTACGGTAAAGCAATTTTTGCTGGGTATTTTAGGCGGAGCATTTATCGCCCTTGCCGGAGCCGGAGCCAACATGGCAGCCTTTAATTTACTCGCAAAGCCGGAAACTTTCGGACTCGGCAAATTCGTTTCGGGGCTCGTGTTCCCGACCGGATTAATGCTGGTTGTCGTCGCTGGTGCGGAATTATTTACCGGCAACAGCTTAATCGTAACCGCCGTTCTTTCTCGAAAAGCGCGTCTCGCTCAAATGCTGAAAAACTGGTTTTTTGTGTATATCGGCAATTTTGTTGGCGCTCTGTTTGTCGTGACGGCAGTTTTTTACGCGGGACAATTTTCAAGCGGCGCTTCTCTCCTCGGTGGCATGACCGTAAAAATTGCATACGGAAAAGTTTCGATGCGTTTTATGCAAGCGCTGTTTTCCGGCATCTTGTGTAACTGGCTTGTTTCACTCGGCGTATGGATGGCGTTCGCGGCAAAAGACATTACCGGCAAATTATTTGCGTGTTTTTTCCCCGTCATGGTTTTTGTTACTTCCGGTTACGAACACAGCATCGCAAACATGTACTACGTACCGGCAGGCATTTTCGCAAAAAGCGTGAACAGCTTTGTTGCCGCATCGGGAATACCGATCGACGCCCTTGCCGCCCTCAACTGGCAAAACTTTGCCGTGAAAAACTTACTTCCCGTTACCATCGGCAACATAATCGGAGGCGGTATTTTCGTCGGTCTCATTTATTGGCTCGCATACAGTAAAAAAGAACATTGAAATACCGATAATACTGCAAAAATTTTTCCCCAAAAGTCGAAACGACAAAGGACACCCGCCGTATTCTGCAAAGCAATGCTGAAACCGCTTCAGTACGGCGGGTGACGTTTTAAACCGCACATAACTTTTCCCCTCACTTCGGAACTTTTTACCGGTACCGATGATGCTTTCAGCTTAACCGACTAGTTGACAAATACCAAGCTAAACCAAGGGATATAGGTTACGAGCAGCAAAATTACAAGCTGCGCAATCAAATACGGCATAATGTCCCGTGCGATTTTCAAAACGGGTTTTTTAAACGTGTAACTCGCAAGGAAGAGATTCATACCGACCGGCGGCGTTAAAAAACCAAGCGCGAGGTTCATCAAAAAAATAACCGCGATGTGAACAGGGTGTAGCCCGAAGTTTTCCGCAATAGGAATAATGAGCGGCGAAACAACCAAAATTGCCGAATACAAATCCATAATGCAGCCGACCACCAGCAGTAAAATATTGAGCAGTAGCAAAAACACGTATTTATTACTGATGTGAATCAGTACAAAATCGCTTAAAAGTCCCGGAACATTTGCATCGATAAAATACGAGGCGAGTCCCTTCGCCGCACTGACGATAATCAGCACGCCGCCAACTATCGGTATATTTTCAACCAACGAGGTAAAAGCCGCTTTTACAGTGAAATCTTTTCGGGCAACTTCAAGGATAAACGCGTACACAGCAGCAAAAGCGGCGGTTTGTACAAGGGTGAGCGTATTCGTAAAGTACAACACAAAAATCAATATCGGCAAAAGGAGTTCCCATATCGCCGCAGTAAATGCTTCTCCGAATCGCTTTGCCGAAAAACGGGTGCCGGTTTTATTTTTATCCAAAAACACACCCAAGCCAATCGTCACAAAAACCAACATAAGTCCCGGCAAAACGGCACCTTTAAATATGTCGATGACACTTGCACCGGAAAACATATTCGTTACCGCATATAAAATAACGGCAAAGCTGGGCGGCAACAAAATACCGATAGCGCCCGAAGCGGTAATCAATCCTTCCGCGCTATCTTTGTCGGAGCCGGTGCCGGTTAAAATCAAACTGAGTACTCCGCCCAAGGCTAAAATCGTGACACCGGACGCTCCCGTAAATGTTGTAAAAAGCGTGGAAACCAGCACCGCCGTAATAATCGGACCGCTACGTAAAAAGCCAACCCCTTCATTGATAAAAGCCGTGAGGCGTTTTCCGGCACTGCCTTCCGCCAGTAAACAGCCTGCAAACGTAAAAAGCGGAATTGCGGTAATGCTGGTATCCGCTAAAATAGTGTAGGCTTCCATCGGTAAAACATCGACGTAGCCGCCGCCTTGCAAGAATCCCAAAAACGCAATCGCGGAAAGCACGAGATAAAGCGGCATTCCAAAAAAAGCAAGGACAATAATAAAAATAACGGCAACCGGCAGTAAAATCCGCACACTTGCAGTAACCGCGCTAAACACCGTAGCTAAAAAGCAGCCTCCCCAGTTAAACAGCGCATAAAAAATTCCTAAGATAGAACCAAGCGCAAGAAACAAACCGAGACAAATTCCGACCGCAATCACCGCTATGCTTTTTGTGCGCTTTACCTCGATGAGAAAAAGTCCCAGGTACATTACGCTGATTGCAATAAAAATAATCCGTATCGGGATGCCCCACACCGTTTCGCTCGGAGCAATAATGCCCAAAATATTCGGAAACGTTGCAAAAAAAAGTGCCAGTAAAATCGCAATTCCCGTCGCCTGAATAATTGCATGTACCGCACGACTCATACGTTCCGATAAATTGTCGGACACCACGGAAATATTGAGGTGTTTATTTTTTAGTCCCGTGTAAATTCCTGCAAAGCAGGCAAACATAAACGAGATGTTTGCAATGCCGACTTCGCCGTCAAATGCAAATGTTGAAATTGCTTGTAAAAAAGGATTGATTTGTGAAGTTTGTACAAGGCGGTTTACCAACCTTGCAAGTAAAGGCATAGCAAGCGGCAGCACCATTAATGCCGCCGCCATAATCATAAGCAAGTAATGAAGGAGTTTTTTCATAAACTCCATCATAAAATTATTAACGCATTTTTTCAAGCTCAGTTTTAATATTTTTATAGAGAGTCATATTAAATATATCGGGATAAGCAGCACTTGCACGGAGCATATCTTCCGTAAGAGTTTTATCCCATTCCTGCACTTGTGCCGGCGTCAACGTAATCAACTGTAAACCTTGTTTTTTCATCCGATTTGTATAATCGATATCGAAACGCTCAAGCTCGGTGTTAAGTTTTTCAACCATACGCTGTAACGACGCTTCCAGCTGGCGGTGATATTTTTCCGGAATCAAATTCCATGATTCATTGCTTATCACAAAACCGGCCATTACCGGACACAGTCTCGTATCCAAACCGTAATTGAGGGCTTTAAAATCGCCCGAGACGGCAGCCGCAAGCGGAACCGTGTACATTCCTTCGGCAGCGCCGGTTTTTAAAGATTGTGAAACTTTGCCGGCAGGTATGTCGACTACCGTAAAGCCGGCTACTTTTAACGCATTACTTAACGCAGCACTGTCAAAACCCGATGAAACTATTTTTTGTTTTTTTAAACCGGCAACATCGGAATAATTGCTTTTTGTGTAAAAGCGAATCCAGCCAACATTCGACCAAGCTAACAACCGAACTCCCGTTTTTTCATATTCGGATTCAATTTCATTTCCGAATTTTTCAATCACAAGATCCAACTCCTCTTGCGTGCGGATTAAAAACGGAATGGAAAGCGTATAAATGCGGGCTTTTGGAGCGAGTTCATTCAATCCAATCGAAGTAAAAATCGCTCCGTCAAGCGGCGATCTCTGTCCGGGACGGCGCGCGGTCATTTTTTGGATACCCGCTTTTTCACCGCCGAGTGCAGTCATATTCTGAAACTGAATCCGCACCGTTTCGTTGGTGATTTTTGTCCATTCCGATGCAAGTTTTTTTAATTCAACGTCCCATGGCGAGTTCGCCGGTGCAACGGTGGCAATTTTTAATGTAATTGTTTCTTCGGCAAACAAAAGCGTTCCCTGCACCATCAGAAACGCAGCCATAGCCATAAAGGTAAAAAATTTTTTCACTGTAAACTCCTTCACGATAACGGCAAGAAACCGACTCTTACGTATTAGATACCGTCGTCGTTTACAAATATTTAACAAAAGAAAAAGAAAAAAGTTTCAATGGATTATTCTTTGTGAGGAATACAACGTGGCAAAAGAGGCACAAGCACACTTCGTTGTATAATCACACAATAAAAAAGCCCAAGGATTTTACAACGAAACGTCCTTGAGCTTTTCGGGAATGAAAACAAAGGCACCTAAAACCGAATAGCGCCTTAGTCAATTTTTGTAATAAATGTAAATAACAATATAACTATCGTGAGTAAAATTCAACGACGCTTTGGATTTTTCCAACCGGCTGAATATCTTCCGCTTTCGGTAAAACAACAATCTTTGCGGAAAGTTTTTCATCATCAAGTTCAATCCAAGCTGTCTTTTTATTCGCCGTTGCACTTAAATTTTTTCGTACCAAGGCTTCAATACCTTTTCGATCGCGCGTCGTAATTACATCGCCGGCTTTAATGTACAAAGAGGGAATATTTGCAAGTTTACCGTTAATGTAAAAATAAGCATGGGAAACCATCTGTCGAGCTTGTGCACGGCTAACTGCAAAGCCCATCCGATAGATAGTATTATCAAAACGGCGTTCCATCAAGGAAATCATATTATCGCCGGTTGCACCGCCCATTCTACTTGCATTTTTGTACAAATTTCTAAACTGACGCTCCGACATGCCGTAGGCGAATCGGAATTTTTGTTTTTCTTTTAATTGTTCACCGTAAACAGATACTTTTGCTCGAGATTTGCTGCCGCGTTCTTTTCCGGGAGTATTCGGTTTCCTGTCCAAAAGTTTATCATACTTTGGATTCCCGTAAATGTTAATTCCGAGCCTTCGTACTATTTTACCTCTCGGCTTGTTTGCCATCTTAAACACCTCTTTTAAGAATAAACTTCGGACATCTTAGCATAAAAGATTTTTTTTGTCAAGCCGTTTTTTTATTTTTTTATCTCACAGGAGCAAAAGTATACAATTTACCCCTTTAATCAGCGTTTCCAAAAGGCAAAAACCTAATGTTAAAAACTATCGCGATAGGAGGCACCGATTAATTTAATCGATAATTAAAGTCGCCTTTCAAAAATTTGGGTTACCTTTTTAAAAGACACCCTTTCAGTGCCCACCTTTTAAAATCTATTGTTTCGCAAAAAACTTTGCTTTGCAAAAAAAACTTTGCGAAGCAAAGTTTGCTGTTAAACGGCATCAAGCCATTTCTTTTTTATGATGAGAAAAATAAAACACTTGGATGAGGAAAAACTTACGATATTTCAATTTTTAACCAAGTACAAAATAGATAAAGCAAATAACATAATTCCGTTTAAATCACAGCGAGAAGATTATTGTTTTTACTAATTCTTGTTCTCCCAATCTTCACATAATAATTATCGATTGATGATTCAACGAACTCTTTTTTTGGGATCAAAAAAACGCATGTACATCGAGGATATACTCTGATGACCTTCTAAGCGATTGCATGGTTTTATATCGAGAACAATTACACTTTACTATAAGAATATGAATAATAATCTATAGGATGTTTGCAAAATTATGCTGATGGCTTTACTTTATATCAACTATGAGTGAAAACTATGTTTGTACGGAATTATTGTCATATAATCTCCGTCGATTACGCAGACTACACAAAATGTCGCAGTTGGAATTGTCTGTGGCGAGCGACCTGTCATTGGCATTTATCAACAGCATCGAAAATCAGGAAAAATGGGTGTCCGCTGAAACGCTGGATAAACTGGCACGAGCATTAAAAGTAAAAACACATGAACTTTTCCTCCCGGAAAATCCTGATGACGACTTGAAAATTGCAGAAACACATCGGCACATGCTGAACGAACTTCGCGATATACTCGAAACCTACGATAATGAATAAACTCAGTTTTCCGCGTAAGCTCTAGTCAGTTTTATCCGCTTCCACCGGCTTTCTTATCAAAAAACACTTGCATTCTCACCCCCATCACGCACACTATGATACAAAGATAGCAATGATGGAGATGGAAATTAAAATACCGAAAACTTCGTTAGTATTGCTGATGGACATTTCAGGATCGAGAAGAAGTTCATTCGCAAAAAAAACATTTTAATCCTTACGAAATTATTTCTTCGGATGTGGCCGAGGAATTATTGACCGTTTCGATGCAACCAATATGCAAGCTGAAGTGCGAAAAATTTACTCAATAATACACACAGTTTTCACATTCTTCCGGTAATTATTGTTTTTAATATTTTAGTTGACGTTTGTGAAAGACGAAATGCAGTGCAGACAAACCAAACGATTCCGCCGTATGTGCTTCGGCAACAAATGCAGGATTTAAATCCCTCTCTTAAGGGGACACTGATTAATTCAATCGAGAATTGAGGGCATCTCTAAAACCTCAGGTTAGATTTTTAGAGATGCCCGTCGAATTTCAATGAAGTGATTTCCTTATTCCTGCACAATTTTTTCGTAAATGGAGTGGAGATCGTCTTTTGAAAAATAGCTGATTTCAAGCGTTCCGGAACTTTCCGTTCCCTTGATAATAACCTTCGTTCCAAATGCTTCCAAAAATTTTTGCTGCATACTTTGCAGTTCCGGTGAAAGCCCCCCAAGAGTTTTCGCTGAGTCTGGTTTATGTTTCAGTCCGTTTTCTTTTTCACCGGCATTCAGTTTTGCCGCATACTGTTCCGCTTGCCGGACGGAAAGCCCCTCGCTCATGATTTTATCAAAAAGTTTTTTTTGTTCAGTTTTTAACACAACCGAAAGAATCGCCCGTGCATGCCCCGATGTCAGCGAACCTGATTGAACCGCTTCCAGCGCAAAGTCCGGCAACTGTAAAAGTCGCATCACATTCGTTACCGCAGGACGGCTTTTCCCCAGTTTTTTTGCCAACTCGTCCTGACTGAGATCATACATTTCCAAGAGTTTTTTACAGGCAAGCGCTTCTTCAATCGGGTTTAAATTTTCACGCTGAATATTCTCAATGAGGGCAAGCTCCAAGTTTTGCTCCGGCGCAATATCTGCAACAATTACTGGAATTTCCTGTAAGCCCGCCATAATCGACGCCCGTGTTCGCCGTTCACCCGCTAAAATAAAAAGCTCGCCGTTTTCTTCTTCCGTTACGACAACCGGTTGAATAATACCGTGCTCTTTGATGGAGTTTGCAAGTTCGGCAAGCGCAGTTTCCGAAAAAACGGTACGCGGCTGATGCGGGTTCGGTTTGAGAATCCGCGGATCAACCTTTTTTACCGTTTGAATATTTTTTTCGATATCCGGTTCGGACGCTGCAGAGGTATTAGTAGCCCGACCTTGCTTTGCCGCAGTATTCGTATTGGGTTTTATTTCCAAAAGAGAATCCAAACCGCGTCCTAATTTATTTTTAGACACTCTGCATAATCTCCAAGGCTAACTTATGATAACTTTTTGCCCCCGTTGAATTCGGCTCATATTCGCTAATCGGCAAACCGTGTGACGGCGCTTCAGAAAGTTTTACGTTTCGCGGGATAATTGTTTTAAATACTTTATCTTTGAAATAGGCAACCACTTGCTGAACAACTTCTTGAGCTAACCGCGTCCGGGAGTCATACATAGTAAAAAAAATTCCACCCAACCGGAGCTGTGTATTAAGCCCATCTTGAATCCGCGAAATCGTATTGAGCAAAAGCGTCAACCCTTCCAAAGCAAAATATTCACATTGGAGCGGAACTAAAACCGCATTTGCACACACCAAGCCATTAATCGTTAAAATACCGAGTGAAGGAGGGCAGTCGATAAAAATATAATCGAAATTATCCGCAACGGGAGACAGGGCATTTTTCAAAAAAAATTCACGCCGTTCCACATCAACAAGTTCCACCGCTGCACCCGACAACTCAATATTCGCAGGGATCACCTGCAAGTTCGGTATCGCTGTTTTATGAATCGCATCAGAAACAGTGCATTTTTCACTGATAACATCGTATATTGTATGATTCGGTTTGTACACCCCGACACCGGAAGATAGATTGCCCTGCGGGTCAAAATCCACCAAGAGCGTTCGCTTCCCTTCAATTGCAAAGTAGGTTCCGATATTGATTGCAGAAGTCGTTTTACCGACGCCGCCTTTTTGATTTACAAATACACAAATCTTAGCCATTCAAAAATACCACTTCTCCTATTATACATATTTTTCAAAAAAAGAAAAGGCAAAGTTTTTATTTGTTTGCAGCTATAGGAGGTAAACGGCGTCAAACCTTTAATCAGCGTTTCTTATAGGTTGTGTATGTATTCTGCAATCATCGGTAAACCGTTCGTGATTTCATAGGGTTTCGGCGGCATCGTTTCACCGCTAAAAAGTTCCATTACCTTTTTGTGTATGTCTTTCGGTTTCGGAATAAGAAAACCGGCATTGTTCTGCTGAACAAAAAACACGTTTCCCCATTCCTGATGGCGGATAAAATCGGATATAATCAACGGCTTTTTGAGCGAAAGCACTTCCATCACCGTACCGGGACCGCCCTTGCTGACAACGCAATCTGCGAGATTAATCAACTCATACATAATTGTTACAAATCCGAAAATAAGCACATTTTCTGCCTTATGTTTTTGAACGATTTTCTCCAGTTTTTGTTTCAAAACTTTATTTTTTCCGCACACAATAATAATTTGTTCGGCAAAATTATTTTTCAAAAATGCCGATAAAATTTTATCGGCGCCTTTTAAACCTTCGCCGCCGCCTGCAATAAGCAAAACCTTTTTATCCTGCGGAATACCGAAAGATTGTTTCAGTTCCCGCTTTTCAGTTTCAGGAAGCGGGTTACTAAATTTTTCGGAAAAAATCGGCGCTGCTTTAAAAATATTTTTCGCCGGCACGCCGTATTTTTCAACCGCTTGTTTTTTCAAATATTCCGAAAAAACAATGAGTTTCATGTCCTTTTCAAAAAACCATATCGAAGGCGCCGTAAACGGATCCATTACCACGGAAACAACCGGTATGGACAGCTTCAATTCATCGCAAACCTGTTTAATGATGGGCGAAATAATTTCATGCGTACATACAATTTTTGTAAATTGTCCTTGTACAATTTGCCGTCGCACATGGGTTCTCACAACGGAGGAAAAACGTTTATATAATAAACTTTGTACTTTCGGAAAATTCGTCAACTGATAAAAGAGCGTAAACCCGAGCGGAAAATGATTTGCCGTAACCGAGTAACCGGTTTCAAAAAAAAATCTCACTCCCGCAGGAGAATTATCAAAACCGTCGCACAGCACGAAAGAGGCATTGGGATCAAGTGTCTTTAATTTTTCCGCAATGGATTTTGCCCCCGAATAATGTCCGCCTCCGGTTTTCAAATAAAAAATTCCGTATCGTTCGTTTGCCATATGTTCTTAGTATACCATAAAATACAAATTTTGTCAGCCGTTATTAATCTTCTACTGCTTTTATCCGCTCAAGCAGAGTTGGATGCGAATCGTTAGCAAGCGAATAAATCGGCGCAACCAAAATGTCGCTTTTATTTTCATCATAGAGTTTTATGAGCGAGTTGGATAAATCAGCTCCGGTACCGCACAGCTTTTTCGCATAGGCATCCGCGGCATATTCGTCTCGTCTTGAAAAAAAGTTTCCAATGAGGGAAAAGAACGGTGAAAAAGCGCTTATAATCTGAAGTAGTAAAAACACACCGATAAAAATCATCACAGCGGGATTCGTAACCGGCTCGTTAAAACCAAACGCCGCATACAAACGTGCGTTTTGGATAAGCAGCTGCGCCGCAATAAAAACCGCATAGACCAAAACGCCCATAACGATAAAGCGTTTTAAAATATGATGCTTTTTAAAATGTCCCAGCTCGTGCGCGATAACGCCGCCCATTTCTTGAGGTGTTAATTGCTTCAGCAAGGTGTCGTAAATCACCACCCGTTTTGATTTTCCGAATCCCGTAAAATAAGCATTGGAGTGGGCGCTTCGTTTTGATGCATCAGCAACAAAAATACCGTTTGCCGAAAAACCGCATTTTTTCAGGTAAGTAATAATTACATCTTTTATTTCACCGTCAGCAAGTGAAGTAAATTTATTAAAAAGCGGGTCAATAATAATCGGTGCCAAAAGATTTATCACAAAACTGAATAATAAATATACGGTGGGAAAAATAATATACCAGTACGATGACAGGCTCACGATCAATAAACCTACAGAAAATAGAAGTGAGGTAAACATAAAACTAATAATAAGCAGTTTTAATAAATCACCGATAAAAAGTTTTACGGTCATATTTGAAAAGCCGTACTTTTTTTCAATTACAAAATTTCTATAGCAGTTGAAAGGTAAGTCTATAAGTGTTATCAAAAGACTTTGTGAAAACATAAAGACAATAACAAGCAGATATTGGTTTGCGATATGGTTTTGCAAGAAATAAAAAAAGCGGGCGTACACACCGAGTGCCAAAAGTAAAATGCTTACGAGGCTTTCTGTAAAATGCTGCGGTAAAAAGACAAAATAAAGATCATTTTGATATTCCGCTATTTTTTCCATCTTTTCCGGAGTGAATGTTTGCGCAAGGTTTGTAGGAATTTTCGTTCCATATTTTTTCCGATAAAAGAATTGAATCGTTTCCACCACAGCCGTGAAAAAGCATGCTAAAATTGATCCGACGACAAAAACACTCAAAAAGATATTTGAAAAATTCATAGAAACAGTATAGCATTTTACCGGTAATTATCAACTGACGAACGCGAATGAAGTAACAAAATGTATTATCGAATTTTTGCAATTAAAATACTTCGATCGTCATGGTCAACAACGCCTTCCGAAAATTCGTCATAGGCTTTTTTCAAATCTTTACTAATATCTTTTGCCGACTTTTGCGCATTGATACCGACAATTTCATAGATTTTATGCAATGAAAAACTTTGTCCGCGCCGATCCAGAGCTTCAATTGCACCGTCACTATACAACATCAGTATGTCATCGGAGGCGATCGAAAGTTCTGCAACTTCATAACGGGAATTAATATCAATACCGATTGCATCCGTGTTTTGCCGAACTCGTTCAAATTTTTGCGATGCAGTACGAAAAATGGAAATGGACATATTACCGGCGCCGGTATAGTAAAGCTTATGTTCTTTAGGATTGTATTGCACTAATGCAAGTCCCGCAAAGTGGTCAATGTTTATCTTTTTTGTAACACCTTTGTTGACCCAATCTAAAATGGTATCAAGACTTTGATCGGTGTTTGTAGTTAAAAGCAAGAGCGTTCGTATCATAATCATAATGACGGATGCCTGAATACTTTTGCCGGCAACGTCCAGCATAATAAAAAAGATTTTATCATCGCCCGTACGAATAATATCATAGTAGTCGCTACAAATTCCGCGAGCCGCTTGAAAATAAACGCCGGTTTCAATTTCTGCAAAGCGCGGTAATTTTTCCGGCAGTAAAAGCTTTTGGATTTTTGTCGCCAATTCTTTTTCATTCGCTATTGTATCCTTTTCGGATTCTTCATCGAGACTATCAACAATATGGATTGAGGTCGAACTGTAATCGGCTAAAATACTGCAAATCTCGACATCGCTTTCCGTAAATGCCGGTGAATCGGCGGAACGGGACAGAACGACTAAACCGATAACTTGACGATTGCTCAAAAACGGCAGGAATAGATAGCTGCTCGCTTTTAAAAAAAATTCATCACCATTTTTAAAAATACGTTTATCATTTGCCGCATCTTTTATTAAAAGAGGTTGTGCGCTACGGGCAGCATCGGCAAAAATATTGTCTCCAAGCGGAAATTGTGCATATTTCATGCTGGTTTCGACACGCACTTGTTGAAGCGGCACATCGGCAGGTAACTGATACGGCGGCGGAAATATGCCTTTAAATGATTTTACCTTGAGTTCTTCATCTTCAGCGTCAACGATTAACACAATACCGCCGTCTGCAAAGGCTTCTGAGATCATTTTTTCCAAAACAAAATCGTAAATTTCCTGACGGGTTACTTTTTTTCGAATGGCGTTTGCGGTTAAAACCAAAAAGTCATTTCCCAACGGAAGTAAATTTTTCGCACGTAAATATGTTTCATCGGTTATATTGTTAATTTCCGCCAGCTTAAGCGCTTCCGCTTCGACCGCTTGAATATGTGCCGCCTCATCCGTCCGCATTGTCATAAACTTCATCACAAATATAATCGCAACAACGGAACCGATAATCGCCGGTATTGCATTTGCGTACAAAGCCCAGGTAAATTTATACAAAATACTGAGGGGTACGGAAATCATCAAGAAAACGGATAAAATCAAAACTCCGGTTAAAAGCGTTTGTTCCGATTTTGCAAGTACCGTAATTTTTCGAGCTTTAATCGTGATAAAAATTAAAACAAGCTGAAAAATAAAAAAAGCACTATATGAAATAAGCCTAAATATAAAGACAAAGTCCATGCCGGTATTATAAAATGAAGCTATGAAAAAGTCAACGGTTATTTTATGCTTGATCACGGAAATGAAAATTGCAAGTAGTATTGCCCATAAAATTTAAGTTTTATAGCATTTTTTGTA
>CALDWC010000158.1 GCA_937923945.1 uncultured Treponema sp. | reverse complement strand
GACGCCGTTTAACAGCGTTTCCTTATTGTTTCTCAATGTTCAGTATAATAAGGTGGATTCTGAACATTTGCGAAACAATAGATTTTAAAGGTGGGCACTGATTAATTCTCGATTGAATTAATCAGTGCCTCCTTAAGCTATTATTCATCTATGGGGAAATTTTTACTATGGTTTAGGTGCAATCGTACTTTAGTTTTTGTGAGGCGGAAAATACAGGGGAGGCAAAACAGAAATTGAAACAAACGAGGACGCGTCGTGTATTCACTTTTTTTTAAGAAAACTTATAATGGAAAGTTATGAATTTATTGGAAAGTTTTTTTTTAGGAATACTACAGGGCGTTGCCGAGTTTTTACCGATTTCGAGTTCGGGGCATTTAGCTGTTGCAAAAAGTTTACTGCACGTACAAGATGTGCCGATTTTGTATGACATTATTCTGCACCTCGCAACTTTGCTCTCGATTTTAATCGTGTACGGAAAAACAGTTTGGCGATTACTATGTACCGCGGTGCGTTTTATTCTTCGCAAAACAACCGATGCCGATAAAAGTGATTTGAACTTTATCGCGGCAATTCTTGTTGCGACCTTTTTTACCGCTTTTATCGGGTTTGCGCTCAAAGATATTGTCGAACTGCTACCGGTGAATGTTATTTCGCTTTTGTTTATTGTAACGGGAATTTTGCTTTTACTTTGCGACAAAATTGCCGAAAATAAAAGTACGGACAGTTTGCTGCCAATGCGCAGTGCCGCTATCGTCGGTATCGTGCAAGGCTTGGCGGTATTTCCGGGAATTTCACGTTCCGGCAGTACCATCAGTGCGGGGCTTTTTTGCGGAATAAGCCGCGACCGCATTGCCGAGTTTTCATTTATATTGTCGATTCCGTCAATTCTGGGTGCATTTATTTTGGACGCTGCCGGAAACAATGCAGCTGCGCTCAATGTCGGCGCGGCTGAACTTGCGGCGGGTTTTGGCGCGGCACTGATTACCGGCGTTATTTCGCTCAAGCTTTTAACGAAAGTGCTTCAAAAAGCAAAACTGAAAGTATTCAGCTTTTATTTAATTCCGCTGGGAATTATTTTGTTTTGCTACTTCAGCTTTTTTGCATAAAAAGCAGGCGTAAAATAGGTTAGTAAGAACATTGAAAAATTACGGTTTTAAAATAATAGCATTTTGTTTGGGAATTGTACTGCTCGCCTGTGCGGCGATGCTATCGCTCGCTTTGCTTTTGCCCCGCATGGGAATTGAAGTACAAAACACAGTGCTGCAAAAACTTGATGTGCTGTTTTTGTTTTACGGTTTTTCAGCATTTGCAATTCCCGTTATCATTTTATTTTTTGCTATTGTTTTAATCGCTCCAGTGTGGAATGCAAAACTAAATTTTATTTGTATCAGCACGCCGCTCTATTTTTTTACGCTCGTGTTTTTTGAACGCCTCGCGATTTTTCTCGCAGGAAAGCTCCGTCTCTATAATTCTGCAAGTATCATTTATAGTACTTGTTTTCTGGTCGGTTTTTTGGTGATAGCTCTCGAAATCGCCTTGGCGGTTTTGCTGGCGGAAAAACTGAACGTGAAAGATTTTTCTGCAAAACCCGATGCCGATATATATGAAATTGACATCATCGGGGCTACATACACCGGAACTGGTGATACTATACTTGCTTCGGATGATACAACGGCAGAGCAAAACGAATCAAATTTCAATACAACGGCGGTACAAGATACACAAGCGCAAAATGTCGCGCAAGCCGAGAACGCAGAAGCTGCCGCTTCTATCACTTCGATTCAGCAAGAAACTCCGGTACCCGGGGCTATCGCAGTCGTGAACGATTTTTCCGATGACGAACTTTCCGATGATGCAGGAGATTCTTTCAACGGAAATAATGATGAGTTGGAACACTTTTTTGATGATGAACCGCATTCCGACGAGTTCGATTGTAACGATGAGCAGGATATCGATAATGCCGCAAAAAGCGTAACCGCTTTGACGGATACCGCCCAAAATCCGAGAAGTATTGCCGGCGAAAGCACCGGCGTGCAAAGCAGTTCCGAAAGCGGTTCTTTAAACGGCAATATTCCGGACGACACCGCACCGGAACAAGAAAGCTCGTCGCTCCTTTCATCCTTGGTCGTTCTCCCCGATGAAACTTCCGGTGAACAAACCGACAAAAAAGTACAACCGGATTTACAAGAGGATGAATCCGTACAATTCGATGTATCGGATGATGCTCTGTATGCGGAAACCACTCCTGCACCGTTGGAAGCAGGCGTTTTAACCGCTCCCGATAAACTCGAGGACGAAGGTGATTACGGAGAAATTGAGCTTGATGAGTGGACGGATGATTTTCTCGATAATGCGGGAACGGACGATGGGGACGAAGAGCCGGCGCCGCCCGCTGATATAGCGGAGACGGACGGCAGTACGGTTGACGACGAAACAGACTTGGATGAGCTTTCCGCTGATGACGTTCCGGAAAATATAACGGAAGACAGCTCTGCTGATTTTGAGCCGCCGGTAAATGCCGATGAAGCGTATGGAGAAGAATCTCAGCCGGTAGACAATACCGATGATGAAATAACGGTAACGGATGATGAGCCTGCCGATAAAATAGATTCGCTACCGAATGAAAAAAACGCAGAAGAGGCGGATGTTCTCTCGGACGGAGATTCCGCTGATGCTGAAACGGAAAACGATGTATCAAAAAAATCGACGGTATCAACGACGGCGTTTCGTCCAAATGCATTAAAATACGAATACTCAGTGCCTTCGTCGCTTTTAACCACGTACCCCGATAATCAGTACTGGGTTGTCGATGAAAAAACACGCCGAGATGCTCGTATTTTAAAGGAAACGCTACGGGAATTTAAAATTGACGTTGAAATTAAAGGCATAACAAAAGGACCGGTCGTGACGATGTTTGAACTGATGCCGCCACCCGGTATTAAACTTTCAAAAATTACCGGCTTACAGGATAATATTGCGCTGCGGCTTGCCGCTCCGAGCGTGCGCATTGTCGCCCCGATTCCGGGAAAAGAAGCGGTTGGTATTGAAGTTCCGAACGAAAACCGGGCGATTGTCAGCATGCGTGAATTGATTGAAGCCGATACTCCGCAGCTAGCCAAAATGGCAGTTCCGGTTTTGCTGGGAAAAGATATTACGGGACGCCCGCAAACGATGGACATTGCGCAAACTCCGCACCTTTTGATTGCGGGCGCAACCGGTTCGGGAAAGTCAGTGTGTGTCAATTCTATTATTCTTTCGATTTTATATAACCGTACTCCTGAGCAGGTGAGACTTTTACTCGTTGACCCGAAAATTGTTGAATTAAAATTATACAACGGAATCGCTCATTTATTGGCGCCGGTAATTACCGAACCGAAAAAAGCGTTTCAAGCTTTGCAATATTGTTTGTGCGAAATGGAACGCCGCTATGCCTTGCTTGACGGAATGAGCGTGCGCGACATAAAAACCTACAACGCAAAAATTAAACGGGAAGGTATCGCGGCTGAAACGCTCCCGTACATTGTGATTATTATTGACGAATTTGCGGACTTGATGGTTACGACCGGAAAAGAGCTTGAAAGTACGGTTGCCCGCCTGTGCGCGATGAGCCGTGCGGTCGGAATCCACTTGGTACTTGCTACGCAGCGCCCTTCAATCAACGTTATCACCGGCTTGATTAAAGCGAATATTCCGACGCGCATTGCATTTATGGTTGCATCAAATGCAGATAGCCGTATTATTTTGGACGAAAGCGGCGCCGAAAAACTTTTGGGAAAAGGTGATATGCTCTACGTCAGCATTACGAATCCTTTTCCGGTTCGACTTCAAGGAACATTCGTTTCCGACACGGATGTCGAACGAGTCGTTGAACATGTAAAAACGTTGCGAACTCCCGAATACATCGATGACGAAATTTTTATCGATGAAGACGAACAAACCGAAGAAGTATTTATCGGTGACAGCGATCCGTTGTACGATAAAGCGTTGGAAATCGTGCTGCTGGAAGGTAAAGCCTCCGCGTCGTATTTACAACGCCGGTTGAAAATCGGCTATAATCGGGCCGCCCGCATTGTTGAAGAGATGTACGACCGCGGCGTTGTCGGACCGGCGAACGGTTCCAAACCGCGCGAGGTAATTTATAATCAGTAACGAACGTGTCGGCTGCTATATCACGGCTCAACCGCAATAAATTCTTCTCCGCCGAACAGGGCAATTACCGTATTTTATCCTTCATAAAACTACTGATCGGCTTTTTGCTTTCACGGGCTTTTTATGTCGATGTTGCATTTATACGAAGTTTTTGAAACGATCGTTGAAAGAAAGCTGATAAAGGCTTGACGTCTTTAATCAGAGTTTCCTCAAGACTTATCATTGTCAATAAAAACATCATAATATGATAAAAATTTTTCTCTATTCAAAAACTTCATCTCTCCTTTTTGAAAGCCATGTAAAAAAGCATGCACTGAGAAAAAATAGGAGCATTGCAATTAAGAGCATTAATGCAAACAACAGTAATTTTACTTGAAGTAAAAAATACAGTTGCCAATAACAGACTAGACTCAATGGTATTAATATCAAGATAATTTTTATCGGCAGTGGATAAATAGCGGCCGGGTATTCTGCCATTTCCATGAGCATGAAAATAAAATCTGCAGCATTTTGAAAAACTCTTGTTTTAAAAATAAGTGCTGCCAAGAAAATGAAACAGCTTGCCAAAACTAATGTTCCGCTAAACGGTACTAGTAAAAAAACTGTATTTAAATGCTCTGAAACCCCAAAAAATAAAAAAAGCCCATAGTTAATAATAAACAGCGGTATATCAAAAAATGTTATATTATCGAGCACAATTGATGTAAGGACATTTCGCGGATACAAAAAATATTTATCATCTTCATGAGCAATTCGAACAAACGGATAATTAATAATTCCAGTGAATAAAGTCCAAAATACATTAGTTGCAGCTTGAAAACCGAAAAATAAACAGAGCAAAAAATTCCGTGAAAATACTTTTTGTGCTTGGTTAATATATGCAAAGCTTAACAGCAATACAACGGAACTCACTAAATAAATACCCGAGTTGATAATATTTCCGAACAAACTGAGTGCATTGCCGGTTTCTTTTTTTATTGCTTTTTTAAAACTTTGTATCATTATAAGCTACCTTCTTTTTGCAATTTTTTTATTCGCAATGTAAACACAGTATATGCGAGTACTACAATACAAATAGTCAGTATTATCTGAAGGGTAAGCCCATTGATTTTTTTTACGCCGACGCTGATTGTTGTTTTTCCATGGATTAGTATCTCTAGTGGAAAACATATTAAAAAATGAAAGGGTAAGCAAAAGAAAACAGTTTGTACTGTCTGTGGTAAAAACGACAATGGGACAATGGCTCCAGATAATATTCTGTCAATTTGATTATAGGTTTTTGCCAATATCATGAAGTTATGGTTTTTCATAATTACCAAGCCTAATATAATTCGCAATGAAATATCCAGTATAAAAGACAATACGGCTGACATAAGAAATATGGGGAGATGTGTTGCTATATTCGAAGAGAAAATTCCCAACGGTAAAGTAATGATAACATACAACGCAGAAAATGAACAAAACAAAAGTACTTTATTCATAAAATTATACTTGAGTAAGTATAAAAAATAACTGTGAGGGAATAATAATTTTTTTGCAAATGTATTTCGGTGGTATAATACGGGTATATCTTCTGCGACCTTCGTAGCACAACATGCTGACAAAATAAAACTAAATACAAAATAAATAAGCGCTGTATTTGTCTGATAATCAAAACGCTTAATGACAAAATTAGTAAAAAACGAAATTTGAATAATAACAAACAAAAAGCCTGAAATGGCATCACTTATAATATTTCGGAAGAGAAATTTATTTTTTAACACGACAAATTTTAATATCATTTACTTATCCATAGCAGTTCTTGAAATTTCCCGCAATACTAAAATACCTTTTTCAGTATCAGTGCCGAAATAACGCAGATAACCGTCATCGATCACACCTGTTTTTTCAAAATGAAACATCTGTGCAAATGCTAAGTCATGAGTAGTAATAATGCAATTTGTTAAGCCATCTTGTTCCAATGTGTTAATAAATTGTACAATAATATTTTTGTTTTCAATATCAATACCTGTAGTCGGTTCATCCAAAAATATATATGAAGGTTTGTGTAAACAAGAATTAATTAATTCGCATATAGTTTTTTCGCCCAGCGACATTTCATTATAATACTTATTAAAAAGTTTTGGAAGTATTTTAAACTGTTGAGAAAATCGTTCCAGCATTTCCCCAACAGCCTTTTGTTTCATGCCATAGAGGTAGCCGGTAAATTCAAAATTGTATTTCATGGAAAGAGTTGTATCAAGTGTACTTTTTCCGCCTTGAAACAGCCCGATGTTTTTGAAAAATTTTCGTTTCAAACGGCTAATCTCTTGTCCGTCATACAATACTGAGCCCGTATCCGGTAGAATAATATTACATATAATTTTTAAGCAGGTTGATTTACCGCTTCCGTTTTTACCTATCATCAAAAGCTTTTCACCGTCATTTAATTTAAAATTAATGTCCCGCAGATTAAAACCTCCGCCGCGTCCCAAATGTTTATTCACATTTTTTAACTCTATCATCTGCTTCCCTTTTTTGTTTTATTTATAAGGAGGTCCTGATTAACTCAATTGGTGTAAAACCTTTAATCGGTGTTACTCTATGCTATCATAAATACCGTTTTTATGCAATATCACCGTGCAGCAAAATTGCCTCAT
>CALDWC010000157.1 GCA_937923945.1 uncultured Treponema sp. | reverse complement strand
CGAATGAGACAATTTAGCTGCACGGTGATATTGCATAAAAACGGTATTTATGATAGCGTAGCAAAACGCTGATTAAAGGCTTGACGCCGTTTAACATCGTTTCCTGTTGTTTCGCAATGTTCAGTTCCAGTAAATCAAAGGTGGGCACTGAAAGGGCATCTTTAAAAATCTAACCCGAGTTTTTAAAAGAAGCTCTCAATTCTCGATTGAATTAATCAGTACTCCCGATGGATAAAACATGCGGTGTGCGTAATCGGCAAAAACCACTCTTGATTTTTATTACTGCGGTGATTATACTAAAAACATCTTTATTTTGGAGGAATTTTATGAAAACAGTTCTTGCGACCGATAAAGCGCCTGCCGCAATCGGTCCGTACTCACAGGGAATTTGTGCAAACGGTTTTATTTTTACATCGGGACAGCTACCGATTGATCCGGCGACGGGAAAAATGCCCGCCACCATAGAAGAGCAAACTCGCCGGTCGCTTTTGAATGTAAAAGCGATTTTGGAAAGCAAAAATAGCGATTTGAGTAAAGTCGTCAAAACGACCGTTTTTTTAAGCGACATGAATAACTTTGCCGCGATGAACGGGGTGTATGCCGAGATTTTCGGTACAAGCGAACATCCTGCACGATCAGCCGTTCAAGTTGCACGGTTACCAAAAGATGCGTTGGTGGAAATTGAGGTTATTGCATTAGCCTAATGTTCACCGAAAGCGTCCATTCCGGCGAAAAAAGTTTGAACCGCCTTTTCATCGCAAGGGGATTATGCGCAAAAACTTTTTTCGCTCTTTTTCTTTTGAGCTTCGGGCTTCTGTTTCCGCTCGGCTGCAAAAAAGCGTCGCAAAGCGGCGAATCCGCTGAAACGGCATCGAAGATACTAACACCGGAAACCGAATCCGTTCCGAGCGTCTCCTACTATTTTTTTGATCGAGGCAACATAACGCAATGCAGCGGTTTTGATGCGATACCGGAACGCGAATTTCGCCCCTGGACGGAAGCGGAACATGCGAGCGGTGCGGTGCTGCTGCATAAACCGCTCTTTTTAATCAACAAGGTCGGAATCCTTAGACTCACCGAGGAAGCGGACACGCTCAAACCAGCGATTATCCCGTTTTCGCCTCTTTTTCAGAACGCCACCTCACAGGATTTTTTCCTTTCCGGAAATGCGCTTCTTTTCCGCACGTATAAAAATTCGTTTTTTACGAATATTACCGAAACGCCGTCAAACGCCGAAGCGGCGCCTTTTTTGGGTAAATACAATCCGATTACGGAAACGTTTTCCGCAGTCCTCACTGCTGCCGATATCGGGCTGCCGCCACACGCGCAATGCACGCACTTGCAGCGCTACCGCACAGGGTACCTCTTGTCGTTCAAAACGGAAAATCAAGCCGCCGTGGATTTTAGCTTTTTCCGGTGCGACAGCCCTGACGATTTACTCCAAAAAAACGTAACGACGCTTTCAAAAGGCGCATTTCAGGACGCAGCCGTTCCCGAAGACATTATCCCCGGAAAACGCTACGCGGATCCACTTAAAACGGAAATCGCGTTTTTTGCGGAAAAAGTTTGTTCGACTCGGAACGCAAAAGTGCGGCTCGCAGTTCATACGGCAAGCGGAGAAAGCGCACAGCTTTTTTCTTTTGTCACCAACGGCGGAAATCCCGCGCAAACCATCGAAGCGGATATGCACGCATGGTTTGACAAAACGGCAAATGCCCTTTCACTTTTAAGCCCGAAAGGAAAACTCTACCGAATCTGCAGCGGCGATGCGGCGCCCGTGATGACGGAATTTCATTTGCCGGAATTACCGGAAGGTTTTGCATACACCTATTTTGCCGTTGAAAATGTTGCATCTGATGATACATCGAACAGCGAAGCGCAATCGAAAAACGGAATGGATAAACATAATGTTATTATTGCATTTTGGGAAGAAAGAGCTTTTTTCCGAATCGGACGGTCGGGAATGGTGATAATGCCGGCGAAGGGACTTGAACCCTTACGAAGTTGCCCTCAATAGATTTTGAGTCTATCGTGTATACCAATTTCACCACGCCGGCTTGAGTTATTAGTATATATAACTTTCAAAAAAAATCAAGCCCTTTTTCAAAAGTTTTTTTACTTTTTCCGATTAACGGGCAGGTGCTTTATACAAACGCGGAAAACTACCGCACGATAATTTGGCAACTGCGCAAGGTGTTTAATCGGTACACAAGCCCACAAGTTCAACTTCAATCGGCTCTTCCCTGTTCAGTTCGCTCAACCGCTGAGCCAACTCGGCGGAACCGAATGTCGGCTTATCAACAATATGAGCGGGATCAACGAAGGAGGCAATTTGCTTTGCGAGCTGCCAGCCGTCCGTTCCGGCAATGCAATGTTCCACCGGCAGCATACGGTCTTCTTGAGTCTGTAAATAATCAGGCTTGTGCGTATCGCGTGTTGCGTAAATGGAGGTGCAATCCTCGTTTTGCATTTTTTTTACAACGGCAGGAAAAATTGCAATCGCTTCCGGAGTACCCAATGCCCCCGTAATAAAATCATTTTGCATATCAATAACTGCTAAAATCCGTTTCATAGCTAGCCGTCATATAGTTTTTATGGGAAAAGTATTTCCTAACGTTTATTATATAGCGGTGCCGCAGTTTGTCAATGATGTCGACGTATAAAGGTTAAGAATATTGCGATTTGAACGTATAAAAACAGTCAAATTTATATATCCCGATTATTAAAATTTGCACTAATCTTTCAATATATATTGACTTTATTTGCCTTTTGCATTAAAATAGTAAAAGGACAGTTTTGTTTAAAAAGGAATGACAATGGGAAACATGATTATTACCGTTATTTCCTTTGCTGTCGGTTTAATTCTTGGATTGATGATTCGATGGCTGTATGCCAAATTTCAATTATCTTCTTCCGAACAACAAGCTGTTCGCGTTTTGGAAGAAGCAAAAAAAGAAGCGGAAGCTCAAAAGAAGGAGATTCTTTTAGAGGCTAAAGAACAGATTATTCGGGAACAGAAGCAACAGGAAAAGGAAAACAGAGAACGGAGAAGCGAAATTCAGCATTTGGAACGACGGCTTTTATCAAAGGAAGAACAGCTGAATAAAAAAGTCGAAGCAACCAATGCAGTTGAAGAAAAGCTTAAGACACGAAGTGATGAGCTTGATATACGGTCAAACGAACTTGACGGTATCGAACAGAAGTATCGCGAAGAACTTGAAAAAATTTCCGGCTTTACATCGGAACAGGCAAAAACGATGATTATTAATTCGTTACAGGATGAAGCCAAACACGATGCGCAGGGAATTATCAACAAAATCGAAGAAGAAGCGAAGCTGATAGCGGAAAGGAAAGCTCAGGATATTTTAGTCACGACGATTCAGCGGTTGGCAACGGAAACTACAAGTGATATTACCGTTACGTCCGTCAATCTGCCGAACGATGAAATGAAAGGGCGGATTATCGGTCGCGAAGGGCGTAATATCCGCTCGCTCGAAACTTTAACCGGTGTGGATATTATCATTGATGATACGCCCGAGGCGGTTGTGATTTCGTGTTTTGATCCGGTGCGCCGTGAAATTGCACGCGTTGCGTTGGAGCGTCTCATTTTGGACGGACGAATTCATCCGGGGCGAATCGAAGAGATTGTACAAAAAGTGACGAACGAAATCAACCAAACCATTTACGAAGAAGGCGAAAAGGTTTTGTTTGATCTCGGTATACACAACATGCACCCCGACGGGATTAAAGCGCTGGGGCGGCTGCATTTTAGAACGAGTTACGGACAAAATGTGTTGCAGCATTCAAAGGAAGTTGCCGTGATTGCGGGAATGCTTGCCTCGGAACTGGATGCTGATGTGGAGCTGGCAAAACGCGGGGCGCTTTTACACGATATCGGGAAAGGTTTTGCAACCGATTCGGATAAAAACCATGCGGAAATCGGCTATGAAATTGCAAAGCGGATTAACGAAAATCCGAAAGTGGTTAATGCAATCGGTTCGCATCACGGTGATATCGAGCCAAACTGCATTGAAGCGATTATCGTGCAGATTGCCGACGCGATTTCAGCAGCCCGTCCGGGAGCCCGCCGTGAAACGATTGATAATTATATCAAGCGTTTGCAAAACTTGGAGGCGATCGCAACGAGATTTGCCGGAGTTGAAAAAGTGTATGCAATTCAGGCGGGACGGGAACTTCGTGTGCTCGTCAACAATGAAAAACTTTCGGATGTGGAAGCAAAATCGCTCGGACGAGAAATTGCGAAAACGATTGAAAGTGAATTGCAATATCCGGGTAAAATCCGCGTAACACTCATTCGCGAAACGCGCATTGTGGAATATGCTCGGTAGCAAACATCATAACAAGTGAAAAAAGCATCGGAGACAGTTTCATTTTCGATGCTTTTTTGTTATACGAAAAAAGCGGTAAACCAAATCAAAAAAATTTTAAAAAATATGATTCCTCTTGACAAACACTAGATATAGTGGTATTATGCGGTAAATTAAGAAAAATAACGCTATATAAAGTGTAATGGAGGATTTTATGAGAACAGTAGCGGAAATCGATGCGGATATTGCAAAAGTACAAAACGCATTGCAAAATGTTCACGGGAATGAAGCGGAAGTGTATACCCGCATCGTCGGGTATTATCGTTCGGTGAGAAACTGGAACAAAGGAAAGCGTGAAGAATATAATCACCGAAAGCTTTTTGAGCCGGATGCCCTGCAAATTGCGGCTCACAACGGAAACGATGCGGAGCCATGCAGTACCATGCATAATCGAACCATCGCAGCAAGTGATAATATTGCCCGGATTGCTCTTTTTACACGGGAAACGTGTCCGAATTGTCCGCCGGTAAAAAAATTTTGTCAAACGCTGTGCCTACCGGTAAGCGAATATAATGTCGACACTGAAGTGGGTTTTTCCGAAGCTGCGAAAAATGCTGTCCGCTCCGCTCCGACCGTAATTTGTTACGATAAAAACGGAAATGAAATCACAAGAGCTTTTTCCGTTTCAGAACTGGAAAAACTTCTTCCGGTTGCTGAAAAACTACACGCATAAATGGATATAAACGGCAGCAGAGTCGGTTTACTCAAAACGACCACCGTTAATTTTCCGGGACATCTGGCAACTGCCGTTTTTTTGCCGGGCTGTAATTTGCGCTGTTGCTATTGTTACAACGGAGAATTGGCGTGCGCCGACGGATTCGGCGTTTCATTACACAACACGGCAAACGAATATGTTACGCTTGACGCGGTGTTCCGGCATCTCGAAAAGCGGAAAAATATTATCAAGGCGTTAGCAATTTCAGGCGGCGAACCGCTTTTATCGCCCTTGTTGCCTGCGTTGCTGGAAAAAGCAAAAAATTTGCAGTATACGATAAAGCTGGATACCAACGGGCTTTTCCCGGAACGGTTGGCGCCGCTTGTAAACGGCGCCGCCCATCCCCTTTCGATGGTTGCCGTTGATATAAAAACAGCCCCGAACCGCTATGGCGAACTGTTTCCGCCTGAAACGGCAAACTCCGTTTTAAGCCGTAGCACAGGTGATGTATTACGCGAAACCATACGCCTTTTAGAAAGGGCACAATCAAACGGCATCCGGGTTGAATATAGAACGGTTCTCGTGCCGGGACTTGTCGGAAAAGCAGAGATAGAAGCAATCGGCAGCATCTTACCCGAAACCGCCGATTGGGAATTTGCACGGTTTTTACCCGGAACCTGTCTCAACGCGGACTGGAATGCCGTTTCCCCGTACACCGACAGCGAAACGGAAGAACTGCTCGACATCGCAAAAAAATTTGTACAAAACGTGCGTATCCGCTAATATATCTTATTAAAAAACTGCCGACCGGAAACTCCGGCGGCAGTGAACAATCTTTTATACTATCGGGTTTTCGGTTTTTTCGTTTTTTCAGTACGCTTTCGCCGCGTTGTTTTTTTACTCGCGATCCTATCTTTAAAAGGTTTGCCGCATTTTTTTTCAAGTGCCGCTGTATACACGTCAATATATTTTTGCGCCGAATTTTTCCAACTGAAATCCTTGTTCATCCCGCGTTTTTGCATTTGCAGAATATGCTCTTTTTTGTTGTAATACGCAAAAGCAGCCCAGCCGACCGTATCGAAAATGCTGTCCGGTGAAAGATAATCAAACATAAAGCCGGTTCCATCGCCGGTTTTTTCGTTATAGTTTTCAACCGTATCGGCTAAACCGCCGGTGCGGCGCACAATCGGAAGCGTTCCGTATAAAAGTGAGTACATTTGATTTAAGCCGCAGGGTTCATATTTTGAAGGCATAATAAAAAAATCGCTTCCGGCTTCAATTAAATGGCTTAAGCCTTCGTTATACCCGATGTATACCCTTAAATTCGGCAGACGGCGTGCCAATGCTTCCAATTCATCTTCACACCATTTTTCACCGGCTCCCAAAACCGCAAGTTGCATCCTGATTTGTGAACAAAGCCGAAATGCCGAACCGTATGCGGGACCGAACAACTCCGAAACGCCTTTTTGATCTGCAAATCGGGTAACCATACCAAAAAGCGGAATATTGACATTCTCTTCCAAACCCATCGCTTTTTGGAGCGCGAGTTTATTTTTAACTTTTTTGTCAAGTGTCGTTGCCGAATAATTTTCCGGAATCAGCGGATCGGTTGTAGGATTCCATACGTTAGTATCAACTCCGTTGAGAACTCCCGTTAAATCGGAGGCGCGAAACCGCAGCACTCCGTCCATACGGAAGCCGTATTCCGGGCTTTGGATTTCATTCGCATACGTTGGCGATACCGTAGTAATTTTATCGGCACTGATAATACCCGCTTTCATAAAATTGATGCGATCCCAATCTTCAAAACCGCTCGCATAAAAATGGAGCCAATTCAACCCCGTAACCGGAAAATTGTTTTTTCCGTAAATTCCTTGATATCCGATATTGTGAATGGTAAACACACTTGCGGTGTTTCTAAACTCGTTGGTCTGCTCGTTAAATTTTAAAAGCGGTGCAACTAATGCCGCCTGCCAATCATGGGCGTGCATAATATCGGGAATCCAGTTTTGCTTTCGGCAGACTTGGAATGCAGCATTGCATAAAAGCGAAAAACGCTGCGGATTATCGGGAAAATCCGGTTCAAAAGACGAGCCGTACAATCCTTCGCGACCGAAACTTTGTTCATGGTCGACAAAATAAACTGTAACGGATTTTCCTAACGTTGCTTCATATAACTCCGTATATACTTCGTGCGTACCGAGATGAACGGTTAACGTTCCGGGAATTGAGGTGAGCGTTTTTCTGTCAATCCGGTAATATCGAGGCATCACCACGCGAACGTCGTGTCCCGCTTCACTTAAGGCAAGTGCCAACGCACTCACCGCATCAGCCAATCCGCCGGTTTTAGCAAAAGGCGCAAGTTCGCCGGTAATCATCAAAATTTTCATTGTCTGTTCCCCCCGCTGTTTTTATGATAACCTGATGCTCAAAACCTTTTTGCACGAGTCGGAATTTTTCGGTTTTCAGCCTCCTTACGGAAAAAAGCATCAGCTTTACTTTTATTGTATCCTTAAAAATTAAAATATACAAGCCGGTAAAAGGTCAAAATTAAGTTTTTCTCATATCGTAATCTGCGCTTTATTAATGACGCAGCCGATGAAAAATCCAATTCTCCGAATCGCCCACGAAAATCAACTTTTAAAAAGTTCTAAAGTTCCGATAAATAAAATATGAAAGATGAGC
>CALDWC010000156.1 GCA_937923945.1 uncultured Treponema sp. | reverse complement strand
CAAAATTTTTCCGTCTTTGTCAGATAATGCTTATCCATAACTATCCCTCCTAAAACGCAACTGTAACGAAACCAATCATACATAACACTATAAAAAATTTTTTCATAATGGTATCTCCTTAAAATATAAAAGTAGTACCGTACGTTGCAAATATATTGTAGGTATCAATTGTAAAGATTATGTAAAGCATCTGTAAATTTTTTGTAAAATTTGCGTGTTCATAGTGACATAAAAAGAGCCGGCATATTGCTGCCGACTCAATCGGTTTTTTAACAGCTTTACAACGGTAACATATAATCAACTCGAAGATTATATGTTGACCATCAGTGAAGATAAGGAAACAATCCAACAATTCAATGATTTATACGACACCGTAATCAATAAACACAATTATACCTACCGAGAAGATATTGACATCACGAGCGTAAAGGACAAATCGGAAATTTATGAGTGATATGATTTATAGATGTATTGAGACGCCCGTTTTGTTGTTTGTTTCCACCAGAAAATGTTTTGCACCGAACCCAAGCAATTATCTTTTACTGAAGAATTACGAGCGCCAAAACAAGAACGGCAATCGTAAAAGTTACATACTACATAATATTAAAATGATAGGCAGCCAAAATAAGCGCAATCGGATAGCCAATGCAAAGAAAAAAACACTTGCAGTAAAAACATACTATGTTTTTGGGAGGACAGAAACGATGATGTTTAAAATGTTCCAAAAGCGTAAAATGAATGAAGAAATAACGGATACGTTTACCGATAACGATATTATTACGGTTTCGGATTTGTGCGAAAACGAACTTGCGGGGCTTGCGGTGCTGTAAGCCGATGTAAACGGAAAAGCCGATTTATCGGAGCATTGCAAACGGAAGCCCTCTATATTTTTATCGATATGCTTTGAAAAGCACCCGTTTTATCTGCACTTACTTTTTACGAATTTCCGAAAAGCCGCAAAACGGCACGAGCGCTTCCGGCACTTTGACGGAACCGTCTTTTTGCTGATAGTTTTCTAAAATGGCAACCAATGCACGGGACATCGCGATTGCGGTACCGTTCAGCGTGTACACATACTGATTTTTTCCGTTTTCATCCTTGTACTTGATATTGAGCCGGCGTGCTTGATAGTCGGTGCAGTTTGAAGTCGAGGTGATTTCCCCCCATTCGCCGCCGTTCCGCCCGGGCATCCATGCTTCCAAATCCCATTTGCGGTATGCCGGTGCGCCGAGATCGCCGGTGCAAGTTTCAATAATGCGGTACGGAATATTCAACCCCGTAAAAATTCCTTCTTCAATGTCGCGGATTTTTTCGTGGAGACGCTCTCCATCCTCCGGCGTACAGTAAATAAACATTTCCAGCTTGGTAAACTGATGCACGCGGTACAAACCCTTGGAAAATTGCCCTGCGGCTCCGGCTTCTTTTCTGAAACAGTGCGAAAGTCCGCAATATAAAAGCGGCAAATCTTCTTTGCGTAAAATTTCACCACTATGATAACCGCCGAGGGTGATTTCCGCCGTTCCGACCAAACATAAATTGTCTTCGACCAAGTTGTAGAGGTTCGATTCCGGTCCGCGAGGATTAAAACCGACACCCAACAAAATGTCTTCTTTTGCGAGATCGGGTGTGATAAACGGCTTAAATCCGTGCTTTCGCAAAATGTTCAAACCGTAGAGTGACAGTGCCTGTTCCAAAAAAACGGCTTCATTTTTTAAATAATAAAATTTCACACCGGTTACTTTCGCACCGGCTTCAAAATCAATTAAATCCAAATCCGTTCCCAACTGAACGTGGTCTTTGGGTTCAAAATCAAATTGGGGTATTGAGCCAACTCGTTTAATTTCAAGATTATCCTTATCCTCTTTGCCGATCGGGGCACTCGGATGAGCCATGTTCGGAATTTTCATCGCCGCTTCACGGAGCGCTGCTTCCGCCCTGTTGAGCTTTTCTTCCATCGCAGCAATTTCCGCTTTCAGCGCTTTACCCGCTTCAATCAACGCATTCCGCGTTTCCGCATTCAATTTCGCTTTCATCGCGGCGGCGTTTTCGTTTCGCTTTTTTTGTAATTGCTGCAATCCCGTAGTGAGAGCAGTCCGTTCATTAAAAAGGCGAATCGCTTCGTCCGCATTGGCAGCCATATTTCTGTTTTTAATATTTTGCTTTACCGCATCCAAATGATCTTTAATAAATTTAAAATCAAGCATACTTTTATTTTATACTTTTTTTTGTTTAAATCAAGGCAGCGAATGATGTGCGCTACACTCTCGCACTCACTTCCTTTAGGCAACGCTGATTAAAGGCTTGACGGTCGTTTACCGGCAAACTTTGCTTCGCAAAGTTTTTTTGCAGAAGCAAAGTATCTCCTTTATTGTTTCTCAATGTTCAGTATAATAATGTAGATTCCGAATATTTTTGAAAGATGCCCTTAATTCTCGATTGAATGAAGCAGTACCTCCAAAAGTTTGGTAAATTTTTAAAATTTCTCGGCAAATATTTTAAAATATTTGGTAAATAATTTTAATTATTTGGTAAATATTTGGATGAAATGCGGTAAAAATCGTGTGAGGCATACGGAAACGCTGATTAAAGGCGTGACGCCATTTAACAGCATACTTTGCTTCGCAAAGTTTTTTGCAAAAGCAAAGTATCTCCTTCATTGTTTCTCAATGTTCAGTATAATAATGTAGAATTCTGAATATTTTTGAAAGATGCCCTCAATTCTCGATTGAAGTAATCAGTGCCTCCTCAAGCATCATTTCGACTTCCGCTTTGTTCACCGTGCGGGAAATATACAGCGTATCTTTATCCGTCCCGACCACTTTTAAGTTTCCGCTCGTTTGCACTTCGCCCAAAATTTGCACAATCGGAAAACGCGGATCATCCGGATTGACATCAACCACCTGTGCCGGTCGTCCGTCCGAAAGGATAACATACGTACCGATAGGAAAAAAAGAAATCGAGTACAGCAACGCTTTCAGTACGGTATCGTCGTATTGTTTATTTTCATTTTTTACCAATTCCATAATTGCCGTGGTCGGATTTTTTGCAGTGCGGTATGGACGCGGAGCGGTTGCAGCTTCATAGGAACAGGCAACCGCAATGATTTTTCCGTATAACGAAATTTTATTCGCTAAAAGACGCCGCGGATAACCGGAACCGTTTTCCCGTTCATGATGTTCCAAGCACGCGAGACAAATCGGCAACGCAAATGATGAAGCGTTGACAATATTGTACGAAAGTATCGGATGTGCCAAAAGCACTTGCTTTTCCTGCGTCGTCAAAGGCTTTGTCGAATTATACACGCGAGGCGGAATCCTCGCCATTCCGATTTCATGAATTAAACAAGCGGTTGCAAGTTCAATCAGCTTGTACGCCGGTAGTTTAAGGTAATTACCGATAATAATCGCAAATACCGTACTGCCCATTTCGTGTAATATTACGTAATCATAGATTTCAGCAAACTGCTGCGTATCAACCAATAAAATCTGTTTTTTTCGTTCATTGATAAAATCGGTTAAATCCTTTGCAAGATTCGAAACCGCTTGTACATTGAGGCTCAAACCGCTCCTTGCCGTTTCATGCAACTTTGAAATTTCAGCTAAAAATTTCTTATATTTGATTTCAACCGTTTGCATCAGCTGATTTTGTCGATTCTGCGATTCCGTCAGTTTTTCATTTTTTTCGTTTTGACTAATTCGTTGCGTCTGACCGAAATCAGTGTCGCCGGCTCTGGTACGTATATATTCACCTTCAGAACTTACGCTTGTAAAATCCCACCGACTCAATAAGTTCTTTAAAGTTTCTGAAACGGGGAGTTCGGGAATTAAAAGTAAAAATTTATCATCTAAAAATAAATCATCTGAAAAACGGGAATTTTCATCAACCTCTGCAATATTATAGGTCTTCACTTTTTTAACTCCTTGTGATATAATCCACCTATCAAAAATTAATGCCTCGAGGCTTTTGTGAAATTTAAATTTTTAATAGTTACTCTGAATATCGTCATAATTTCATCTTTTATTAGTTTTTTTATGATGCCTTTGTTGACGTATCAAAATGATATGACCGCATTTTTACTGCGTTATTGGTTTTTTCCGCCCATTTTTATTATTTTGCTGTTTCTTATCAACGTACTTTATTTTCGCAACAAGAGCATCATCGAAAATGCCGAAAGCGGGGACTGGACGGCACTGTGCCACGCGCTCGAAGTTGAAGTGTTTGATCACCATCATGCAAGTTTTAAAAATGTGAAGCTCCTTTCCGAAGTACAGCTACTTTTGAGCGACTTTGCCGGCTTGCAGCGCCTTGAAACCTTTGTGCGAGCAAACAAAAGCGAATACCTGGCGCGGCTCGCTGCCAATTTTGCCGGCGGAAAACTTCTTACGGGGCAATACGCCGAGCTACACACCTTTGCATCGAATCTCGCGAAAAGCGGAAAAAAAGACGAGTGGATTTTGTTCTATATTCCGTTTTCGTTGCAAATGCAAAAAGACTATCACAATGCGAGTGCTGCGTTTGAAAAATATTTAAATTCTTTTGATGAACCGATTTTAAATGCAATGACGGCTTATTTTTATTATGAGATTTTAAAAAAATACGGTAAGTTTTCCGAAAATGAACGGTTAACCGGTATTAAAAATGTACGAACCGCATTTCAGACGAAATATTCATTGCAGTCATGGAAAGAATATACTGAAAAAAAGAAACAGGATATGCATGTGCTCGTTTTTAAAAAGGTGATTGATGATACAACGACTTGGCTTTTTGCTGCCGGTTAAAAGTATTGTGATAGAAACGATAATATAAGTTATGGTAAAAATACAATGACAAGTTTATTGTTACTTATTTTAGTTTTAGGTTTTGTAGCTTTTTTTTCGACAAAAATAGGTTCGGCGATTATTGACTATTTCAGTTTTTATATCGAAGGGCAAAAGTACCGTTTTTCCGCATCGGAGCTGAAACTCTTGTGGAAGGTGGCAAAAAAGGCTGATCTGAAAAACCGTACCCGTCTTTTTTGGTCAGTTTCGGCATTAAATGAAGCAATTACTTTGCTCACGCAGCAAACTGAAACGGTGACGGACGAAAAAGAAAAGGCAAAATTAACGACGCTGCTTTCAAAATTATATTCTTTTAGAACAAAAGTTGAACTCGAAAATGTCCAAAGCCGGCGCGGTTTGGAAAGTACCGCACAAATAAAACTCGGACAAGTTTGCGTGCTGGTTTTTATGGAACTCGGACAATTCTACGCAACCGTTATTGAAAACACCGGACACGCAATTAAACTGCGCAGTGTCAGTGAAATCCCGAAAGCCTTTAATTTTAATTACACCGGCGATGTTAGTGTCTATATTTGGCGTACGGGCGACGCCGGCTACATATTTAAAACCCGCGTTTTAAATATTGAACAAACAAATGCCGGTACGATTTTCACCCTTGCCCCGTCAAAGAATATTATCCGTACGCAAAAAAGAAAATCCGTACGCGCACCGGCGAATTTTGAAGCTTTGCTTTTTTTACAGCATCCCGATACGGCGGCAAACACTTTGCCGGAACATATCAACGGCGTAAAATGCCGAGTCAAAGATATCAGCGAAAACGGCGCGCAAGTCATTGTCAAGGGAAAAGCGGTCGGCGGAATGCGCGCAAAACTCCAGTTTGAACTTGCAAACACTCAAGTGGTGATGTTCGTAAAAACGATTCGTTTTGTGTACAGCAGCAGTCAGCACTTTTCAAAAATCCATTTTGCGTGTGAAAAAATCAGCGATGAAAGTCGCAATGCAATTCTTTCTTATGTGTATCAAATCAACACGGACAACGAATCGCAAGATAAAACCGCAACGGAAGAAACGGCGGAATCTGGTTTTGACGGGCTGCCCTGAATCGACAAGAACAACGTTTTATTACTTGATTTTTTTATCAAGTTTCATTATGCTTGCGGCACAGAGGTAATTTATGAAAAAAACAATTGGAATAATTATCGGTGTCGTTGTTGTATGTGTTATGCTTTTTTCATGCACGTATAACAAAATGGTCGGCTTAGATGAAGCGGTTACCGCATCATGGGCGCAAGTACAAAACCAATATCAACGGCGGTTGGATTTAATTCCGAATCTCGTTTCAACGGTGAAAGGTTATGCAAAGCACGAAGAAAGTGTTTTAACCGAAGTTACCAATGCGCGTTCAAAAGCGGGCGGCGTTATTGAAGTAACTGCCGATGTGTTAAACGATCCCGAGCAATTTAAAAAATTTCAGCAAGCGCAAGATCAGCTTTCAACGTCATTGCAGCGGTTGTTAGCCGTGTCGGAAAGTTATCCCGATCTCAAAGCAAATGAAAACTTTTTAGCGCTACAAACTCAGCTTGAGGGAACGGAAAATAGAATCGCAACGGAACGCAAGCGGTTTAATGAGACTGTGCAAACGTATAATGCGTATATCCGCCGCTTTCCGAATTCCGTTATTGCGGGAATGTTTCACTTTGAGCGTAAACAGTTTTTTGCTGCTTCTGACGAAGCCCAAAACGCTCCGAAAGTTGAATTTTAATATTGGGGTTTAAAACAACGAAGCAAATAAAAAACTTCGGAAAATATTTTCCGAAGTTTTTTCATTAAAGTTGCAATAATTTCGGTTATATTTTTGCACGGAGCATCATACCTGGATTTCTCCCGCTTTTTTCAATGCGTACTTTGCCGCAAGGGGACCGATAAGTTCATAGATAACCGTAGTTGCTAAAATGACGGTACGGACTTGCATACCGTGCGAACCTCCGATGAGGTTTGCCGCAGTTAGCGAAAGTCCGAGTGCAACACCCGCTTGCGGCATTAACGCAATGCCCAGATAATGCGTAACGGTTTTTTCTTTTTTAAACATTTTACAACTGAAATACGCACCAAGCCACTTTCCGATTGAACGCACCACAAAATATGCAATACCGACTAATCCGACATTGATCAGCGCTTTTAAATCCAGTGCGGCACCGGAAATCGTAAAAAACGCCAAAAAAATCGGCGTCGTCAACGGGGTTAAAATGTTAAACGCTTTTGAAGGGTTCGGCAACGTATTTGCAACAACAGCTCCCACCGCCATACACAGAAGCAGCGAAGAAATTTGAAAATAAATGGCAAGTCCGATCCCGACGAGAATAATCCCTATTTCAAGATTGAGGTAGTTCCCTTCGGAACTGGAATGTTTCAAAAAAAACACGAGACAAAAGCCCAATGCTATCCCGATGCTCAACGCCAAAATAATTTCCCACACCGGCACGAGGAACATCGTTGTAAAGTTCGCCGATGAACCGTTTAAAACAGCTTTTGCAACGGAAGAGGAAACCCCGAACGCGATAATACTCACCGCATCGTCCAAAGCGACAACCGGTAAAAGCGTATCGACGAGAGGTCCGTGTGCATTATATTGGCGGATAACCATCAACGTTGCAGCGGGGGCGGTTGCGCATGCAATGGAGCTGAGCATCAATGCAAACGGCAAGTCTTCCTGCAATACGAACAGTAACACCAACAGCACGCACAACATCGCAGTAAGCGATTCCATCAGCGTAATGACAATCGTACTCGCCCCCTGCTTTTTTAAATCGGCGATACGAAATGAACTTCCGATTGAAAAAGCGATAAAACCGAGTGCAACATCCGAAACGATGTTTAGCTCCGTGACAATATCTTGGGGAACCAGATTTAAAACGTTATGTCCGATGAGAATACCGGCGATTAAATATCCCGTTACATTCGGAAAATTAACTTTCCGTAAAACTTTTGCCGTAAAAATTCCGGCTAAAATAATAATTCCTAAATAATATATCGTACTCATTTTTTCCTCGTCAACTAAAAAATCGTATAACGTTTTACCGTTTCTACACGTAACTAAAAAAACTTTTCATAGTATATATCTTATAAACAAAAGAGAGATTTACTGTTCGGTTAATTTTTTGGACACTTCAAATGATAACACCGGAAGTGTAAACATTACTCCGACACCGGGCTGGCTAAAATCGCAGACCTTGCGGATAACACCTTTTGCCGTTTCAACTTTTTCATCGTCCAACACCATCAAAATGGTTTTATTCATCGGGCGCCCGTCGTTCATCAGCATATACATCGATCCGAACATCGGAATATCGCGATGATTGTTGTACAACATGCGAGCCATACCGGTTGAATCCAAAATCGTTCCACCGGTGATACCGCTTCCTTCAAGTTCAAAAAGTAAATCGTCTAATTTTTCCGTTTCATTAAGAATAAGACAAAGTAATTGCATAATGAGGTATTATATTCCACTCGCTCAAAAATTGCAAGCATTTACAACATTCGGTGTTAAAATTTTAAAAAACATCGGCTTCAGAAAAATGGTGTTACAAAATTGCATTTTATGGTTTTTAGAAATGATTACCGTAGACATTCGTTGCCGTTTGTGCTAAAATTACACAACGAACAATGAAAGTGTGAGGAGTTTTGTATGAATTTAGATATTAGCGCTGTTAATTTTTCTTTACCTGAAGATGATCGTGATTATTTAACGAAAAAATTTTCACGTATCGGTTATGCGGAAGATTTGATCACCGATGTTCGATGTACTGTTAAAGAAGATAAAAAATACATTTACGATTGCACGGTCAGTTTTCGCTGGGGCAGTGTAGCTCACGTTACCACAGAAAATTATGACTTCAAAGCCGGCGTCAACAAATTGATGGATATGCTTGACGGAAAGGTAAAAAAAGAAAAAGAAAAAGTGCAAGAAAAATAATGGCATACAGGGTAAATGCAAAGTCGTTTTCGGTTTTAGATTTACTGGAAATTGACTTAACCGATCGCGAACCGTTGGGACTTACCTGTATTTCAGGGCAAAAAGGTTTATCTCGATTGATTTCTTCGGCAGAAATCAATCGCCCGGGTTTAGCACTGGCGGGTTTTTTCGATTCATTTGCGTATTCACGTATTCAGCTTTTTGGGTTGGGCGAATACGCATATTTACAAAAATTAACGGAAACGAAAAACTACAGCGCCTGTGAACAGTTTTTTGCGTATGAAATCCCCTGCTGTATTTTTTCCGGTTCACTCAAGCCGCCGCAGTGGTTCATTGATTTGGGCAATGCGAATGGCTGTCCTATTTTAACCACCAATTTGACTTCCGGCAATTTTCTCATCCGTAGCTTGCGGCTTCTTTCAAGCGTATTCGCACCAAAAACAACCATCCACGGTGTTATGGTAGAAGTATACGGACTCGGTGTTTTAATCCTCGGTGATTCAGGCGTCGGTAAAAGTGAAACCGCCTTGGAGCTGGTTAACCACGGACATCGGCTCATTGCGGATGATGTTGTGGAAGTTTACGCACTTTCCGAGCATACTTTAATCGCTCAAGGAGCAAATAATATTATCGCTCATCACATGGAAATTCGCGGTCTCGGCATTATCAATGTGCAAGAAATTTTCGGTATCGGTTCTATTTTGGATACAAAAAAAATCGATATGGTTGCAAAAATTGAAGTGTGGGACAATACGAAAATTTACGACCGGCTCGGAACGGATGAGCTGACAACCACGATTCTCGGCGTAAAAGTTCCGACTTTGGAAATTCCGATTAAGCCGGGTAGGAATATTCCGGTGATTTTGGAAACGGCGGCGAAAAACGAACGACTCAAAGCAACCGGCTATTTCGCCGCACGAGAATTTAACAACAACGTGCTGCGCTGGATAGAAAGCGATTCTTCACATGCGCCGTATTACAACGGCGATGAATTATACTGACCACACGCTCAAAAAGCGACATACGATTTGCATGATAATTACGAGTCGGTTTCTGCTGTTTTCGTTTCTTCGTCCGGTTTAAACCGCACGTCGATCGTGCCGAGTCCGCCGCTCAAATGCAGCTCGTTCGGCGCGTCCGCGCGATCGGTTTTGTTTTTGTATAATTTTCCCGAAGCGCCATCAATCCGCACCGTATCAAAAAAAGAACTTTTCGAATGAATCTCATAGTCGTTTTTATCGGCATACAGTGTCAGTTCAACTTTTCCGATTCCGCCCGACACGAAAATATCGCCGGTTAAATTTCCTGCAAACTGAAAAAGACCGACTCCGCCGGAAAGCTTCATATTATCCCAGCTACAATTCTTTGCTTGCACTTTACCGACACCGGCAGAAATTTTTGTTTTTTCATTTGAGTAAACCCGCAAAAGTCGGCACATACCGACACCGCAGTTTACGCGTAATTTTTCCGTTGTTATATCTTTTATTTTTGTGACCCCTACACCGGCATCGATTTTAATCTGTTCAAAAACCTTTCCATTCGGGACACAAATTTTAATCTGCCGCTTTTCGTTTGAATTCCAAATCGTGCGAATTACCGAGCCTTTTTCGGTGATGGAAACTACCAAGGTGTCATCAACCTGCGAAATATCGACCAAACCATCGTCAATATTTTTTAGCGTACAGGTAATTGCCTGAATATCATTTTTCCCCATCAATTTCAAGTTAAAAGCAGAACTGGATAATTTTAATTTTTTTATTTCGTCTACATTAAATTCCATCGTATCCTCCATTATCACTGCAAACAGGCGCTTTTTTGCTCACCTATAACAATGATAGAACAAAACAGAAAAAATTTCTACCCTAGCCTCTCTTTTTTATAACGCGCGCCAACATATTTTTGAAAATCGTATCACCGGTAATTGCTAAAAGCAATAATCCAATCGCGCCAAAGATAAAAAAGTTTATCAAAAGCGGTACTCCTTCACTGATAATTCTAGTGTATCCCGCGAACATTTGATAAAAATATTCACCGAAAAAATATACCGGCAACGAAGCAATAATCGAAAATATGCATATTTTAATAACGTTTAAAACGGTAGCCGTTGTGATTTTTTTAAAATCCAAATTTTTATTATCCCGCAAAAAAAAGAACAACAACACCGTATTGATAAAACTCGCGATGGTCATCGCCAAGGCTAAACCGCCGCCAGCCATAACGGACACGAGCCGGAACGACAACACAATATTGACGGCAAACGAAAGAATCCCTGCAAGCGCCGGCTGCTTCGAATTGCCCTGCGCATAAAACGCCGGCGCGATAATCCGATTCAGCGCAATAAAAAAAAGTCCCGCAATGTGAAACGTAAAAGCATCAAGGGTGAGCGCAACGGAATTATCATCAAAACTTTTTGCCTTATACACGAGGGTGATTATGTGTTCACCGGAAAGGAGTGAAAAAAAAGTCGCCGGTATTGTAATGAGGGCGATTGTTTTGATAGCGGTTAAAAATATTTGCTGAAAATTTTTCCAATCTTTTTTTACCGCACAGCCGGAAAGATCCGGTAAAATGACGGTACCGACGGAAACGGCAAAAACGCCCAGCAGCAATTCCTGCAGCCGCAGCGAATATTGTAAACTTGAAAGTACGCCGGGACCCGCATGCTTTCCCAATGCACTTGCCACGAGATCGTTCACTTGATATGCCGCCATTCCGAAAACAGTCGGCACAATAAGTGAGACCACTTTTTTTGTTCCTTCGTTGGTAAAAGCTTTTTTCAAGCCGGTGAATGAAAAACGAAAATCCGTTTTTAAAACAAACGGAAGCTGAAACAAAGCTTGCACAATTCCGCCGAGCGTTACCCCAATCGACATCGCAATCGCTGAGTTGTTAAAAAAATCCGTCAACGCGTAAGTACATCCGATAATAATAATATTAAAAAGAATCGGGGTAAAACCGGACGGAGTAAAAACGTTGACGCTGTTTAAAATCCCCTGAAAAAAAGCGGCGAGCGAAATGAGCGCGAGATAGGGAAACATAATCCGCGTCAATAAAACGGTCAGTAAAAAATTGTCCGTTTTATCGGGAAAGAATATTTTAAGAATGAGCGGCGTAAAAATAATACCGAGGACAACGATAACGGTTGTTAAAAAACTCACGAGTGTAAAAATAGCCGAAAGAAATTCGCCTGCATTTTTGTGAGCCGCTTCTTTTTCCGCATCGGTGTGCGCGTCCCCGATCGCGGCAATGTATTTTTTGAACGTCGGGATAAAGGCCACCGTAATACTGTTTTCCGCAAACAAGCGGCGTAAAAGATTCGGAATTAAAAACGCGACGGCAAAGGCGTCTGCAATCGGGCTCGTTCCCATAAACGCCGACTTTGTCATTTCCCGTAATAGACCGAGTACGCGGGAAAAAAGCGTTAAAATTGAAAGGCTTACGCCGTGCCGTACCATTGCGTGCTGTGTTTTTGTTTCAGGATTATCGTGCATAAGTTACATCCGGGTTTTCATTGTACCCTTTATCAAAAAACTTTCAACACAATGGGAACAGGACGTCAAACTACGCTTATGGAAACGCTGATTAAAAGCTTGACGCCATTTAACAGCGT
>CALDWC010000155.1 GCA_937923945.1 uncultured Treponema sp. | reverse complement strand
ATTGTACGTAAAATTTTTCAAAACTCGACGGGCATCTCTAAAAATCTAACCCGAGGTTTTAGAGATGCCCTTAATTCTCGATTGAATTAATCAGTGCCTCCTTTGGTGAAATATGATAAAGTAGAAGTATGAAATATCAGATGACACAAAGACTATACCAAGAAACTCAGTATCGCTGTGATATATCTCGGTTTATGCATTAGTTTTTTCCGTTGAGGATACGGTCAAAGTTCGCCGCAAATTTTTGACCGTCTTTTTTGCTGAACGAACTCGTCTTTTCCGGAGTTAGTCCTGCCGCTGCAAGTTCATACATAAAATTGCGTTCCGAAAGAATCGTGTTTATATCATTGGCAGTAAATTCTCTGCCGCGGTCGTTGATGACGGTGATTCCCGCATCGACCAATTTTTTTGCAAACGGTATGTCGCGCGTGATGACAAGGTCGTTTTTTTGCGCATGCTCACAAATGTAATTATCCGCGGCTTGGTCGGTATCTTCCGTTTGCACACTCTGCACATACGCGGTCGGAGTAACCGGAATAGGACGATTTGCAACAAAAACGCAAGCGATTTTTCGTTTATTTGCTGCCCGCTCTACAATCGTTCGAACCTGTTTCGGACAGGAATCGGCATCAACCCAAATCATCATCTTTTACAATACCGTCAATGTCATCAAGTTTTTCAATGAGTTTTTTGGTGCGGGCGATAATTTGATATGCCTCCTGTTCGTTGGGCGTTAACTGCTGCACGTATGAACGCTCTTTTTTCAACTCATCGGAGAGCAAAATACCTGCGACAATCGCCGTTTTGAGCGGATCCAACGTGGGACCGACCGTCTGTTCCACTTGATGTACACAGTTTACATAATAGTCATACACCGATTGCAAATATTCATCGGTTTCATTTGCTTGAATTGAAAAAGAAGCTCCGAGCAGATTTATATCAAGTTTTCCTGACTTCATTATTCAAAGCTTAAAAAATATCAGGCTGTGATGAGTTTTGCGGCACCGTAGCCGGTTTTCCCAAGATTTGCGCCAAATCCTTTTGCTTTTGATTTTCCTGTGCGGCAGCGTGCGTCGAAGCGGTTTCCGCTTGTTTGGTTTCCGTCTTCGACGGCGTTGTCGCTAAGTCTTCAAGTGAGTTGAGCAAGTTCAGCGTATTTTTAATTCCGGTCTCAATTTTCGTTTGGTCATCCTTAAAAGAAATTACCATATTTTCCAGTTCGGAAATTCGCTCATCTTTTTCAATCAGCTGCAATTTCAGCGCATCGCACTCGCTGTTGAGCCGTTTAATGATACCGATTGCATGCTCAACTTTTTTTTCAAGAATTTTTACTTGCTCAAGACTCAGCATTTTTCTTTACACTCCGATTGCTTTTTTTGAAGCTTCCACAACAGCCTTGAAAGCTTCCGGATCTTCAATCGCGAGGTTTGAAAGAGCTTTGCGATTCAATGTAATCCCCGCTTTTTGTACACCGTTGATAAAACATGAATATGACATACCTTCAGCACGGACAGCAGCATTGATGCGGCTAATCCACAAGCGACGCATCGTTCCCTTTTTATCCTTGCGTCCGACATACGAATAGCGCAATGATTTACGAACGGCATCTTTTGCCGCTTTGTAGTTGGTGCTCCGTCGCCCGCGAAAGCCGCTTGCACGTTTCAATATTTTTTTTCGTTTATCGGTACGCCCCGATCCATTAGTAACTCTTGACATGGTAAACTCCTCATAAATTAAAATAGCGGTTATCTAAACACAAAGTTCAGAACACCGAAAAAACTATGCGTACGGCAGTAAATCTCGTCGAATTTTTTTCGCATCATGCTCGGAAATATATCCCGGTGCACGCAGATTTCGCACGCGTTTCGGAGATTTTTTGGTCATAATATGACCTTTATTCATCTTCTTATACTTTACTTTGCCTGTTGCAGTCAGCTTAAAACGCTTTTGTGCGGCACTTTTTGATTTCATTTTTCCCATACAAAAAACTCCTTCACTATTTTTTGCTTTTCGGTGCAAGCGTCATCGACATGAGCCTGCCTTCCATGACCGCACCCTTTTCAATCGTGTAATCTTCCGGGCCTAATTTTTCAAGAATGCGATCCAATACATCTTTTCCTAACTCGGTGTGTGTCATAAGCCGTCCCCTAAAACGGATTACCACTTTTACTTTGTTACCAGCGAGAAGCAAACGCTGAATCTGTTTAACTTTAACATCCAAATCATGTTCCCCGATAACGGGAGACATGGTAATCGGCTTCAACTCCATGTTTTTTTGTGCTTTTTTCGAGTCTCGCGCCTTTTTTTCCATTTGGAATTTATATTTGCCATAATCAATAATCTTGCACACAGGCGGATTTGCATTCGGCGAAACTTCAACTAAATCAAGTCCCGCATCCCGCGCCCGTGCCAATGCTTCGACTGTCGGAACAATCCCCAGTTGTTCACCATTATCAGTTATCAGTCGAACTTCCCTAATGCGAATTCTTTCATTTATTCGCAGATCTTTATTTCCCGCCAATAATCCTCCCTGCTACAAAAGTAGTATATAATAAAAGTATTTTATCATTATACATTTTTTTTTAATTTTGTCAAGTGATAAAAATTTTTTACATAATTTGGTATAATCTCATCACGATTTAGATTCTGCAATTCGCAAGGAGAAAATTGATGACTGAATTACAAATGCAAAAAAAACAAATCCGCACTCTCATTTCACAACGTTTTCGAGAACAAAAAGAACTGCGCTCTCAAATCAACGAGCGTTTTAAAAGCCCTGAATATTGCCGCTCGCTTTTGGATACTATCCCCGATTGCAACCGGTACCGATCGGCATTCGGCTATGCGGAGCTTCCGAACGAAGTTCCCTGCCTCAATCTTTTGCGTGCTTTTGGAAGGAGCGCCGATAAAAAAATCGCATTGCCGGTTGTAGTCGGCAATGAACTCATCTTTCGGGAAATTGATTTTTCACGCGCGCAGATTCTCACAACCGGTGCGAGTTTCGGTATTTTGGAGCCGGACGAAACCTGCAAAACGCTCTGTTCCTGTTTGCCGCAAACCGAAGCTGAGCAGCGCCGTGAAATCGAAATTCTTGCAGATATCTCGCCGATTTTGGTGTTGACGCCCGGTCGGGCTTTTACCGCAACCGGTACAAGGCTCGGACGCGGCGGCGGTTTTTACGACCGCTTTTTTGCAAAGTTAACCGACTTGCAGCGGAAAAATCCGACGATTTCCTTTACCGCTGTCGGGCTGGCATATCCGTTCCAGTTGCTCGCCAATATTCCAACAGAAGATACCGATTTTAAATTGGATAACGTGATTACTGTTTGAAGGCTATAAGGAAACGCTGATTAATTCTCGATTGAATTAATCAGCGTTTCCATAAACAATCGGTGAATAACCTTGTGCAAAAAAAAGAGTTACTCGATAAGGAGGAAACGAGTAACTCTGATTAGGTAGTGTGCATTTTCTACTGTTGTTTTGCATTATAATTAAAATAAAAAAAATGTCAAGCACTTTTTTAAGATTTTTTTAACTTTTTTTGTGCTTTTTTATAAAAAACCGCAATGATTTACATTTAGTGCGTAATCGTGCGCTTTTTTACGATGTTTTAATTTTTATTGTTGCGATTTACGGTTATTCACTGCGATGGAAACGGTTACTCCGCTTTGAATAAATTTTTTAAGTACCAATTCCCCGCCCGAAAGCCGCGCACAAGGCTCGGACACGGCATAAACCCCCGCTGTCCGGTACACAAAGTTCGACTTATCGTCGTCGGCAATCAGCACCTGATTTACTTCGTCGTTGCCATATACCCGAAACTCCGCCGCAAAGTGTTCCGCCGCACGCAGCAATCCCGCTTCCTCCCGTTTCAGCTCTATCGTGGCGATTTGAGTAATTCCCCTAAGATCAACTTCCGCTTTTTCGCACGCTGCTTCAACTGCCCCGCAAATCGTTTCAAACGACGTTCCTTTTTTACAACCGATACCGAGGTATAACGATTTGGGGATTAAATAACAGCAGGGCTTTTTGGTTGCAAACTTTCGAGCGCTGATAACTACCCACGAGCTCACATCGTCCCTTGCAAAAGCGTTCGATTTTATAAAAGGGATATCTGCCGGCTCCGCCTCGATTTCCGAGTAAAACCCGACCCGCTTTCCGTTAACAATATCGGTCATCACCTGCTTCATGCGGATAAAATCGGCAATCACCAGTCCCTGCCGCAGCGCAAACACATCCAAGGCTTCCAGCCCGCGGTTGTCGGAGGCGGTTGTAATCACCGGAGTATTTTCCAAAAAATGGGCGAGTTCCGCCGTGAGCCGATTCGCGCCGCCTAAATGCCCGGAAAGGAGTGAAATCGTAAAGCGGCAGGTGTCGTCAATTACAATGACAGCAGGATCACTTCGCTTGCTTTGCAGCAACGGTGCGATAAGCCGCACCGCAATGCCGGTTGCACACACAAATATCACCGCATCCGCTGAAGCAAAATCGTTCGGTAAAGCAGCCCGCTCCGATTTGTATACCGTGTGTCCGGGAAGCGAACACAATTTTTCCGCCACCTGTCTCCCCGCATCGGTGAAAGCATACACGGCAATGGTCATTTTGTCGCCTTTCGGAACCCGTGCGAATAACTCGGATCGTAGAGTTTGGAACGTCCATACCGGTCACCTAAAAAATCCCCAACGAGGATTTGCGCTTGCCGCTCAATGCCCCGATCGCTTAGTTTTTCGGCAATATCGGCGAGGGTGCCGAATACAACGTCCTGATCGAGCCACGTTGCCCGATAAATAACCGCGCAAGGAACATCGCTTCTGCCGTAGCCTGCCGCCAACTCTCGCGCCACCGCGTCAATTTGTTTGACGGAAAGAAAAATTGCCATAGACGCTCCGTGAGCTGCCAAGCTCCGCAAGTTTTCCGTTTCCGGAACGGGAGTCCGCCCCGCTGCTCGCGTTAAAATAACCGTTTGAGAAACTTCCGGTAGTGTAAATTCTTTTCCGATAACCGAAGCTGCCGCGGTAAACGAGCTAACACCCGGAATTACTTCGTAGTGAATATTGCGGGATTCCAAAAAATCAATTTGCTCGCGAATGGCCCCATAGATAGTCGGGTCGCCCGTGTGGAGACGAACCGTCAAATATGCTTTCGCTTCCGCTTCGAGAAATTTTTCTTGCACTTCTTCCAAGTTCATACTCGCCGAATTGTAAATTTCGCAATTTTTTTTGCACCATCGCAACTGTTCGGCGGAAACCAGCGAACCGGCATAAATAACCATATCCGCTTTTTCCAACAATGCACGCCCTTTCACGGTAATCAAATCGGGATCACCGGGACCTGCTCCGACAAAATAAATCATCACACCCTCCGTGCCGATACAATATAAATCGGGTTTTCACCCTTCCAGAGTCCATGCTCCGCCATATTTGCCGTTTGCCGCAATCCCGCTTCAATATCGGTAAAGTTTTGCCGTTTTAATTCTCGCAAAAAAGTTTCAAAGCTGGACGTTAAAATAAAATTAGCTGCAACAATGCCGTTCGGTTTCAAGTGCGTTGCCGCATATGCAATCGTTTCGGGAAGCACTTTCGAAGCTCCGCCGATAAAAATTTTATCGAACTGCGTAGCGGGTAAATCCGACGGGGCGCTACCGCAAATTAGCCGAAGCGAAACTCCGTATTTTGCCGCATTTTTTTGCGTTAATGCAACCGCTTCCGGCTTTTGGTCAATGCCGGTAACTTCCGCCCCGAAAAGGGCAGCCTGCACGGCAATGGAACCGGTGCCACACCCGATGTCCAAAAAAGCATCTCCTTCCGAAACCGCCAACCGGAAAAAAGTTTCCGCACGAATCGGAAACTTTGTCATCGGGATTTCAGAGCGCTCATAGTCTTCATCTTTAAGAATAATTGTTTTTTTTATTTTAGTTTGTATTTCCATGATTTAGCTAGCCTTTTTAGTTTTGCTTCATTTTATGTGAATATACCGGTATGAGTCGATAACCGCCACGATAAACTTCGTCGAATTCATTGTAGATAGTAACAAAAAAATGGTCAAGTCAGTATTACGGCTTGAATAAAAATTAAACGGCACAGGCGGTTTTATTACCTTGACAGAAAAGTTTTATGGGTTTTATGACAATACGAAACTAACAGTGCCGGAATTTCAGCACTCTGTGAACTTCCGATCATCGTTATCGTTTTTTTTCTTTACATTTTGCGTTGACATATTTTAAAACTTCACCGAAAGTTCACATTTCACACTGCTTCAAAAATAAAGACCAACAAGCAATTTAGTTGCAGGGCGCGATATCTATCGGATCGTTTTTTCCGGTTCTTTTGCTGTATTAAAAACCGCAGCTGCCATCGACACTGCATCATTTTCTTCCAACATTTCTCCGATTCGTACCCGGATAATTTTTTCATCGGAATAGGAAAGTCGGTACCCCGCGTAAAAATCTCCCGTATACCCCGCTTCCGCGAGGGCTTCCGCTATTTTCCGCGGAGTGTTTTCCCGATCGGTAAAAAAGAAACAGGTTTCACCGCGAATGTTTTCCAGCTCCAGCGGTCTTCCGTGAAAGGACAGAACGCAGGCCCCGCTCCAGGAAAGCCGGAGCCGCGCTGCAAAGTATTGCACGGCGGAAATGCCGGGCAATACCTTATCGATTATTACGCCTTGCCGTTTCAAATAATCAACAATGCCGAAAAAACAGGGATCGCCCGAAACTAAAATCAACACATCGCTGTTTTGTTTTAACACAGTCAAAACTTCATCAACACGGTTTACCGCGATAATATTCTGCCGTATTTCTGCAAGCGATTCTTTAATGCGTCCGAACGCCAGTACTTTTTCCGCCGCCTTAATTGCCTGCAGCACTTCCGTTGTTAAATATTCAGGATTACCGGGACCTGCACCCGCTACAATACACATACGATTCTCCGTTAATTATTTTCGATACAAATGCAGCCGCTTCATTGAATAGATATGACAATGAACCTGCATATCGTCCGCTTTTAAGTAGGTTTTGACTCGGTTGCAAATACCCGTTTCCATATCGGCAAAAATTTTTTCGTAACCTGCGGCAATCACTACCTCCACCGCCTCTTCCGCCGTTAAAGCCGTCATAATCTTTTTCAACAAAGCGATCGGCGCTTCCCGCAGCGCCAAATAATACACAAAAGCTTCCATGCGGGTGTCGGCGATGCGGTTATGCGTTTGAAAAATCCCCAGCGCAAGTTTCGCCAGTTTGCCTATATGCCCCACGAGGTAAAAATTCCGAAAGCCTTCCATGTACGCCGCCGTCAGTGCAAACCCGATAAAGTTTGACATTTCCACTGCCGGTACGGTTATCCCGAGCTCCGCTGCCGTTTTGATGCCGTGAGCGCCGGGAACTAACAGCAATGATTCCGTGCCGTCATTTTCTTTGACGGCGTGCAGTTCCAGTTCAATCGTTTTTTTGTACGCTTCTTCGCTTTTGGGATACACAATCCCGCGCGTTCCGATAATTGAAATGCCGCCCGTGATACCGATATTTTTGTTAAACGTTTTTTGCGCGATGAGCTCCCCTTCGGGTGCGTAAATTAGCACATCAAAGCCCGCAGGCGAAATACGCATCAACTCATCGGTGATAAGGCGCCGCGGTACAGGATTAATGGCAGCTTCACCGATTTCGCCGAAAAGTCCTTTGCGGGTTATTCTGCCGATGCCTTCACCGCCTTCGATTATAACGGTTCCGTCATTCCGTTTTTTCACGCACGCGTAAATTTCCATTCCGTCCGTTAAATCGGTGTCATCGCCCGCGTCTTTTCGGATCGCACAACGGGCAGCATCGGCTTGAATATCCGCATGAAACACGTCCAAATCCAGCATAATGCCTGCAGGAGTGTCAATCGAAACCGTATCGATTTTCTTTCCCGTTGTGAGCATCAGCGCCGCAGCTTTTGCGGCGGCAACCGCGCAGGAACCGGTCGTATATCCGAGCCGCATTTTTTTCCCGTCAACCGTAACGAATAAATCTAACATCGCTCCGTGATTCCGTACAAAATCGCATTGACAACGCTTGCCGCGACATTGCTGCCGCCTTTCGTACCGATGGTTGAAAGCTGCGGAATTGTATACTGCCGCAGTGCTTCTTTGGAGTCAGCCGCGCCTACGTACCCGACCGGTACCCCGATAACCAAAGCGGGTTCCGCTTTTTTTTCATCAACCCGCTGCAGTAAACGGAAAAGAGCGGTCGGAGCATTGCCGATAACAAAAATACGAAACCCTTCCGCGATAGCCGCATCCATTGCGAGAGCCGATCGCGTGTCGCCCGTTTCTTTTGCTTTGGCAAACACGGATTCATCGTCAACAAAACAGCGAATCGTCCCGCCGATTTTTGCCAAAGTTCGCTTGTTGACGCCGGCTTCTATCATGCGAGTGTCGCAGTAGATGTTCGGTTTGTTCCGAAACAGTTTTTGAGCGGTTTCAACAAAGTTGTGCTGAATGGAAATAATGGTGCGATATTCGGGGTCGCCCGTCGTGTGCAAAATTCTCCGCACAATCGGAAGTTCCTCGGACGCAAATACCGTATCCTGCAAAAACGCATCAATAATATGCATACTTTTTTCTTCTATTTCTTTACCCTTATTCATCGTGATTCCTTCTTATGGATAATTTTACAGACTTTAAAAGCTTTTGCCGTATCAATTTCCGGTTCCCGTTTATATAATTCGTTTAACGCATTGCTTCCCTTGTCTTGTTTGTAGTTTGCCAAAAACCGAATTCAATAATTTTTTCCCGTGTAATTGTCAATTTTCTTTATTTAAAGTATAGCCGATACGTTCATTTAATGCAACATAGAAATCGCTCCCGTTGGATCATAAAATCCCTCTTGGTTTTGATGTGGTATGATTACAATAAATGCGTACGGCGGATTTGTTGGAACAGTTGAAAGCGGTGTTGTTTCCGTTATGTTGAACAAATATCAGTTTGTGAATAAGCATAATTTCACATGTCGCAACGAAGTGGGAACATGCAGATCATTCAATTTATCAAAGCAAAATTCAACGGCGTTTTTCAGCGGCGGTAATTCGACGATGAAAATAAGCGGTTTTTCTCCGTGCCAAAAATCTTTTTAAAAGCGTAATCATTCGTGACGGTAAATTTTTCGTAGCGGTATGGAAATGTCTTTATTCTATCGTTCATTGTTACCCTCTCTTTGAAATAAATAATCAACTCATGAGTTTATGACATTGTGAGAGGGCTCTATTCAGTACCTTTGCTGCAGTTTTATTTTTTCTTACGAAAGACTAGTGATATCAGCAATTTGTGTTATCGGCATTGCAAGCGTTTTTACACTTCTTGTTCCATCAGCATTTTTTCACGAGCGGCGACGCACAAGTTATCGATGAGTTCCGTCAGATCGCCTTGCATAATTGTGTCCAGATGATACAAAGTTAAATTAATGCGGTGATCGGTAACGCGGTTTTGCGGGTAGTTGTAGGTGCGGATGCGCTCCGAGCGGTCTCCCGTTCCCACCTGATTTTTTCGGTTTGCCGAACGTTCCGCTTGTTTTTTACTTTCTTCCAAATCGTAGAGTCGGCTCCGCAATACCCGCATCGCTTTTGCTTTATTTTTGATTTGACTTTTTTCATCCTGCTGAATAACCACAATACCGGTCGGTATATGCGTAATCCGCACGGCGGAGTCCGTCGTGTTGACGCACTGACCGCCCGGACCGCCGGCACGCATCACATCGATACGCAAATCTTCCGGACGAATTTCAACTTCCGTTTCTTCGGCTTCTGGCAACACGGCAACCGTAACCGCACTCGTGTGGATACGCCCCGAAGTTTCCGTTTCAGGTACGCGTTGTACTCGATGAGCACCGGACTCATAACGGAGACTTCCATACACATATTTTCCCGAAATCGAAAAAATAATTTCCTTAAAGCCGCCCAATTCCGTTTCATTGGCGGACATTACTTCGCATTTCCAGCCCTTCGTTTCCGCATAATGGGTATACATTCGGTACAAGTCGGCAGCAAATAACGCCGCTTCCTCACCGCCCGTGCCGCCGCGGATTTCCATAATGATATTTTTTTCTTCAAGCGGATCGGGCGGAATCAACAGCAATTTCAGTTTATTTTCGCTTTCTTCCAGTTTTGCTTCAAGCTCATGCAATTCCGCTTTTGCCATTTCACGCATTTCCGCATCCGTTTCATCGTGAATCAACGCTTTTGCATCTGCGATTTGTTTTTCGAGCGACAGATAATTATCATATTCATTCATCAAGTCGGAAAGATACGCATGTTCCCGCATCACGTCTTTATAACGTTTGACATCTTTTATCAACGCAGGATCGGCAACGGTTTTTTCAACTTCGACAAATTTTGTTTTTAAATGTTCCAGTTTTTCTTTTATCATAACAGGGCATTATACCGCAACCGGCATTTTTTTTCAATATATCGGTAAAAATATCGTAAAAACGCAGATAATTATTCTTTCCACCAGTTGAATGGGTCTTTTCGCCATTCGCGGAGTGTTTCCAAATGCTTTTCGGTGATAAAACCTTTTGCAAGAGCGGTTTCAAGCATGATATCATAATTCAAAATCGAAATGGGCGTACACATCGGCGAAAGCCCTGCAAAAGCAACTACGGCTTTATCGAGACCGTAGGAAAAAATTGCAAAGCAATAAGGTGCCGCGGCATGAGCTGCCCTGACCGCTTGAATCGCTTTGATCGAACTGCCTCCGGTTGAAATTAAATCTTCGATAACAAGGACGTTTTTTTCTCCAAAGTTCGCATCGGCTCCTAAGCCTTCGATTTGATTTTTCAAACCGTGATCTTTGCTTTCCGAGCGGATATAGGCAAACGGCAATTCGAGTGCGTCGGCAAGCGTTGTTCCGTGCGGGATGCCGCCCGTTGCGACTCCCGCAATCCAGTCGGGGGTAAAATCAACCGCTTGAGCCAAGGCGGAAAAGGCATCGCAAATGGTTTTACGCATTTCAGGAAATGCTAAAAGCCGGCGATTGTCGTTGTAAATCGGCATCTTATAGCCAGATGCCCAGGTGAAAGGTTTTTCCGGCGAAAGTTTAATCGCACCGCACTGAAATGCTTTTTCGGCAATCTTTGCGCCGAACTCTTTTTGAATCACTGCAACTTGGCTGTTAGTTCCTTCCATAATATTTACTCCTTAAAATATAGCGGCAAACACGATTATATATTTCCCCGTTCCCACGCCAATGCGAGTCTGAGAATTTTTTCTTCGCAAAATTGTCCGCTTGCAAACTGCATCCCGATCGGCATCCCGTCCTGCGATGAAATTCCGACCGGAACGGAAAGCGAGGGAATTTTTGCAATATTTGCAAAATTAGTGAATAAATCCGAAAGGTACATTGCTTTCGGATCCTGTACTTTTTCACCGAGTTTAAATGCCGTTGTTGGACTGGTGGGACAAAGTATGATGTCGTACCTATTCATCAACTCCGCAATTTTTTGCTCAAAGAGGAACTGAAATTTTTGTCCGACTTGATAAATATCGCCGGCGAATTCCTGCGTTAAAATGTAGTTGCCGATTAAAATACGGCGTTTTGCTTCCACACCGATTTTTTCACTTCGCGTTTTTATATAAAGGTCGTCGTATCCTTTGCCTTCGTCGATTCGTGCGCCGTATCGGATGCCGTCAAAACGGGAGAGGTTACTTGCCGCATCGGGAAAGGTCAGTGCCGAATACTCGGCTCCGGTTACTTTGAGCATAGGGAAAGAAACCGTTTCGATAACTGCGCCGGTTGCACGAATACGGGCAATCATTTGTTCAAAAACCTCTTTCATTGCAGGTGAAACGCCGTCCGCTTCAACAAATTCTTTAAAAAGGAGAAACTTCATTTTGGAAACGTCTTCTTTTGAGTACGGCTGTAATTCGGCAAAGTGCGAAAAGTCGACGGCAGCACTCGTTAAATCGTGTGGATCTTTTCCCGCCAGCACTGCCGTTAAAAGAGCCATATCCGCTACCGTCCGCGTAAAAATACCGACTTGATCAACGGTCGACGAATACGCGGTAACCCCATAGCGGCTGAAAAGTCCGTAAGTCGGCTTTAAACCGAAAAGTCCGCAGTACGCCGCCGGAAGCCGAACCGAGCCGCCGGTTTCCGTTCCCAAAGCAGCAGGAGCTTGGTCGCCTGCAACAACGGCTGCAGAACCGCCGGAGCTTCCACCCGGTGTTTTGCTTCGATCGTAGGGATTCCGCGAAGGTCCGTAGCAGGAAAACTCAGTTGACGCTCCCATCGCAAATTCGTCCATGTTGGTGCGTCCCAGCAAAACGGCACCGGCGTCAAGTAAACGTTCCGTGACCGTTGCATGATACGGAGCGATATACCCTTCAAGAATTTTACTGCAGCACGTGCAGAGTTTGCCCTTGACGGAAATATTGTCCTTGATTGCGATCGGTAAACCGAGGAGCGGCTTTTTTGCTCCTTCGCTCCGAGCTTTATCGGCTTCAGCTGCTTTTTCCAACGCATCATCAAAAAACTCAATAAAACCGTTGAGCGGAAGTTTTTCACGGGCATCGGCTTCAAAGTTTGCTTTGTACGCTTGCACGATTTCAACGGAGGTTAGCCGCTTGTTTTCCAACTCCGCCAACAGTTCATGTAAACTCATTTTTGTAATTGTATTCATCATTAATCCTTAAATCAAAAACGTTATTCCAAAACTTTCGGTACGCGAAAATAGCCGTCCAAAAATTCACTTGAGTTTTTTTTCAAATCTTTTGCATCAAGCGCCTTTACGATTTCACTGCCGCGTAATGCCGTTTCGGAAATTTCATTTCCTTGGGGTTCTTTTTCATCAACGTAGCTTCGTAAAACTTCCAAATCGTTGATAACCCCTTTTATTTGTTTCATGATGAGGGGTTTATCTTTTTCCTCAACGCTAAGCCGAGAAATATACAGTAAATCCTCAAAAATTTCTTTGTCAATTTTTACTTCCATAATGGGACATTGTATCTAAAAAACAGATTTCACGCAAGAGGGAAAAATGACGGATTATTTCACGATAATGCAAAAATTTTATTACTTGTATCGGAGCGCGGCTGGGATTGTTTATGAAGCAACGGATGGTGAACTCATGAAAAAAAATTTCTTATGCGTTGTATTTTTATGCTGTGCAGGGAGCATATTTGCCGATGGTATCGGGTCGGATGCGGCTTATCCTCAAATTGAACCGATTTTAAAAACAATCCCTTTCACTTCCGGTGAAATGTATGAATTGACGGAGAATGAAGTCGAGCAGCTTGTCGGGACCTGTGCGGAAATCGAAATCAACCTTTTTGAATTGCTTGATTGCACCTACCGCTATGTGAGTCAGCATAATTTTCGCGGTAAAATTTCCGGTACGGCACTGCAGAGTTTGACGAGTACGTACTGTATTGCCGAAGGAACACTGGCGCAGCTTTTACCGATTACAAAGTTGGATTATCTTGAAATCGGAGTGCCTTTTACCGATGGACAAAATGCGTTGGACGTATTTTTATCGGAAGAGCACGTTGCTGATTTGGAAATAGGTCTCGGATACTATGAAACGCATTTCGGTTTTAAAAAAATCAGTCCGCGGCTTTTTTCTCAAGCGTTCGGTTTGCGGGTAAAAGCAAATATTTTCGGAATACGCGGAACCGCATCAAAAATCAATCTCTATGAAAACGGCAAAGGCGCATTCTACATAAAAGGTTTTTATAAACCGAAACGATGGAATTTATCGCTTGTCCGTAAACTGGAAAACGTCGATGAAAGTGAACGATTAAATTCGCAATTGAATTAATCGATGTTTCGTGAAAAAATAAAAAGAGTGCTTGAAAAAATATCCGAATCGGTTTATAATAGCAGTAGCTTAAATTATCGAGGAAGGTATTTATGTCAGAGAAAAATCTGGTTATTGTAGATGCTAACACGGCTGCAGGTTATGTCGCACACGCCTTGAGCGAGGTTATTGCGATTTACCCGATTACGCCGTCCAGTCCTATGGGTGAAGTTGCCGATGAATATTCGGCGAAAGGTAAAAAGAATATTTGGGGAACAGTCCCAAAAGTGGTTGAAATGCAATCCGAAGCGGGTGCTGCCGGAGCAGTTCACGGGGCTTTAACAACGGGGGCGCTTTCAACAACGTTTACCGCTTCGCAAGGTTTGCTGTTGATGATTCCGAATATGTACAAAATTGCGGGTGAAGCGACCAGCACGGTTTTCCATGTTGCCGCACGAGCACTTGCAAGTAGTGCGCTTTCAATTTTCGGCGATCATCAGGACGTTATGGCGTGCCGACAAATCGGCTGGGCGTTATTAGCTTCAAACAGCGTTCAGGAAGCGATGGACTTGGCGGTTATCGCACATGCTTCAACGCTTGAAGCTCGCGTTCCGTTTTTGCACTTTTTTGACGGATTTAGAACTTCACATGAAATTCAGAAAATCGACGAAGTATCGCAGGATGTGATGCGCCAAATCATTGACGATAATTTCGTCCGCCAACACCGCAATTTAGGCTTAACTCCCGAAGATTCGGAAATCCGCGGAACGGCGCAAAACCCCGACACTTATTTCCAGAGCCTTGAAACTCGCAACAAGCTTTATAATGCGACACCGGCTCTCGTGCAAAAATATATGGATAAGTTTGCAAAATTAACCGGTCGGCAATATCACTTGTATGATTATGTCGGTGCAAAGGACGCGGAATCCGTTATCATTGCGATGGGCTCCGGTTGTGATACAATCGAAGAAACAGTCAACTACTTAAATAGCAAGGGCGGAAAATACGGCGCAGTGAAAGTTCACTTGTTCCGACCGTTCGATGCAAGCGCATTTGTTTCCGCATTGCCTGAAACCGTCAAAAAAATCGCCGTGCTTGACCGCACAAAAGAAGCCGGTGCTTTGGGCGAACCGCTGTACTTGGATGTTCGCACCGCAATCGGTGAAATGCAAGCTGCCGGAAAAGCACCGTTTAAAAACTATCCGCTTGTTGTCGGCGGTCGCTACGGCTTAGGTTCAAAAGAATTTACTCCGGCGATGGTAAAAGCCGTTTTTGACAACCTCGACGGCAAGGCGATTGATTCATTTACGGTCGGCATTGACGATGATGTAACCCACTTGAGCTTACCGATTGACGAAACATTCAAACTTGAAGACGCGAACATGCACCAAGCAATGTTCTACGGTTTAGGCTCTGACGGTACGGTCGGCGCAAACAAAAGCTCTATCAAAATCATCGGTGAAGCAACCGATAACAACGTACAAGGCTACTTTGCTTACGACAGTAAAAAATCAGGCGGCTTGACGATTTCGCACTTGCGTTTCGGCAAATCTCCGATTCAAAAGCCGTATTTGATTACGCAAGCCGACTTTATTGCATGTCATAAATTCACTTACGTTGAAAAATATGATATGATTCGTCCGCTCAAAAAAGGCGGTATTTTCCTTTTGAATGCGCCGTACAACAAAGACAAAGTATGGGATCATTTACCGGCTGAATTGCAGCAACAGATCATCGACAAAAATGCACGCTTTTTTGTGATTGACGCGATGGATATTGCCGAAAAAGCGGGAATGGGTACTCGAATCAACATTGTTATGCAGACGGCTTTCTTTAAAATTTCCGAAATTTTGCCGGAAGCGGAAGCAATCGATTTAATTAAAAAATTTATCGAAAAAACATACGGCAAAAAAGGTGCCGAGATTGTTAAGAAAAATATCGTAACGGTTGATATGGCTCTTGATGGCGTATATGAAGTGAAGTATCCGAAAACACTTACTTCAAAAATTCACCGCCATGCGGCAGTAACCGATGATGCTCCGAAATTTGTGAAAGATGTTTTGGGTAAAATGGCAAGTAATGAAGGCGATGCGCTGAAAGTGAGCGACATGCCGATTGACGGAACATTCCCTACCGGAACTACACAATACGAAAAGCGAGCTATCGCTGAACACGTCCCGATTTGGAAACCGGAAATTTGTATCCAGTGCGGGCAATGCGCATTTGTGTGTCCTCATGCAGCAATTCGTATGAAAGCCTATGACGCAAAAGAATTAAACGGCGCACCTGCATCATTTAAGTCATGCGATTACAAAGGCAAGGAATTTGAAGGGGCAAAATTCACCGTTCAAGTTTCCGTTGAAGACTGTACCGGCTGCGGACTTTGTGTTGCGCAATGTCCGGCAAAATCAAAAGAAGATCCGAATGTCAAAGCAATCAACATGATGGATTTTGTTTCACACCGTGAAGCGGAATCGGCAAACTGGAAACATTTCTTCAAGATTACCAATCCCAATTCTGCAAAACTCAATTTGAACATTCCGAAAGGTATTGCAATGAAGCAGCCGTTGTTTGAGTTCTCCGGCGCTTGTCCGGGATGCGGTGAAACTCCATATATCCGCACGCTGACGCAGCTTTTCGGCGACCGTATGGTCATTGCAAACGCAACCGGCTGTTCTTCTATTTACGGCGGAAACTTGCCGACAACTCCGTACACACGCCGTCCGGACGGACGCGGACCGGTATGGTCAAACTCACTGTTTGAAGATGCTGCGGAATTTGCGTACGGTATGCGTTTAACGAGCGATAAGTTGCACGAATACGCACTTGAAGTTGCCGCAAATGCAAAAGCAAAAGGAATCGCCGCAAGTACGATTGAAAAACTTTTGAACAATCCGCAAAATGATGATGCACAAATCGATGATGCCCGCCATACGGTGGAAGAACTCGTCAAAGAACTCGGCGCGTCGAACGATCCGATTGCAAAAGAGTTGATTTCGCTAAAAGATCACTTTATCAGACGCTCCGTCTGGGCGTTTGGCGGTGACGGTTGGGCGTATGATATCGGTTACGGCGGCCTTGACCACGTTCTTGCATCCGGTAAAAATATCAACGTTTTGGTGATGGATACGGAAGTGTATTCAAACACGGGCGGACAAATGTCAAAAGCTACCCCGCTCGGAGCTGTTGCAAAATTTGCTGCAAGCGGTCGTGAAATGCCGAAAAAAGACATTGGTATGATGGCTATTTCGTACGGCTACATCTATGTTGCGCAAATTGCTATGGGTGCGAACATGAATCAGGCAATCAAAGCAATGCGCGAAGCTGAAAGCTATGACGGTCCGTCGCTCATTATCGCGTACAGCCATTGTATCAACCACGGTATCAACATGTCCAAGGGTATGAAAATCCAAAAGGATGCCGTTGAATGCGGACTGTGGCCGCTGTACCGGTTTGATCCGAGGCTCGTCGAGCAAGGCAAAAATCCGTTCCAACTTGACAGCAAAGAACCGAACTATAATTTGGCTGACTTTATGTACAACCAAGTTCGTTTCAAGAGTTTAAAAGCCGCTCATCCGGATCGGGCTGCCTCGTTGTTGGCTCAAGCCGAAAAGACGGCAAAACGCCGCTGGCAAGAATACAAATACTTGGCTGATCGCCCGTTCTAATTGTAGTTATACAATGATGGGATAAAACCGAAAGCGGAAAGTTCTTGGGGAATTTTCCGCTTTTTTTTGAAAAACGCCCCGATGATGCGCAGCGCATTTATCATGTACAAACCCTTGACACAACCGACGTTTTTGTATACATTTATCCCGATGAAACCGCATCGAAATTTTTTAATTCAGTTTTTTCGCGCACTTTTTTCGAGCGATGATCCTGAAGTTATTAAAAAGAAAAAACTTGCTAAAATTGCACGAAATATTTCAAAAACACGTTTTTCCAAATGGTATAAAGGCGACCGTGCTTTGTCACTGGCTTGTGCTGAATTTTTCTTTAACGTATATCGCACGGTCGGACCGGCAAAAGCGTTGCTGGAAAACGCAAAATCATCCAATGCTCTAAAGTTTTTTTCGGTTGAAGCGGTTTTATCAAAAGAGCAAAAAAAACTTTTAGGCGATTTATCTGAAAATGCTATCAGTAGCGTGCAGGATAAAATCGACTTTGGACAGCTTGAACTTGAAGTCGGCGGAAAAATTGCTCGCTTTGAAAAAAATTTTACCGCCGAGCAAATGGAACGAGCAAATTTACTGTATCATCAGATAAAAGCATTTGTCGATTTGAGTTTGTTCGATTATTACTATGTTTTGAAGCAGTTTGACCGCACTATACGCGAGTTAAATTTTGATGTTAAACCCGATTTTAAATCTATACCGGCACTTGCCGTCATACAACCACTGCATGACTTTTGGGATATTCTCCGTTTTTTCCCTTTTGATGCCGATTGGAATGCCGTATTTTCCGTTATTGAGCAATATAAAAATGTAAAACCGGTTAATCTGCCCGTTTGGAAAAAAACATGCGAAAATTTAAAAAATCTTTACGCTTCGTTTGTGCTTGAAAATATCATCAAACACGTGAACGAAGATCCCGATATGCGGTTTCCCGCAAGCGATCCCGTTGCCGATATTGCAAGCGAGTACAAAAGGAATGTAACCGGCGTTGCGGAAAACACGTTACAAAAAATTAAAAGAACACGCAATACGAGTAAAATCGAAGGATTGCTGAAAAGAATTTTCGCAACGGCGGCACCGCTTTCAAGTACAAAAAATTATATAACCGGTAACAAACTATTTTTGAACACCGACTTTGCGGGGTTCGTGTATGCCCAACCTTTGAGTTATTTAAAATCTTTTTTGATAGAATATTTTAAAACGGAAGTTCGAGAACTTTCGGATTTATTTTTAGTGCGTGCAACGTGGGATAATCCCGATCAGGTAAAAGCGTACTCGGAAAGTTACCACGACCTTTTAGCTATCGTCGATAACATCGTCGCTTTTGATGAACAATTGGCGGAAGGAGAGCCACTCGCAATGAAAATCAAAGCAGCGATTGCACGCTCTGCCCGTGATCCGAGCGCTCGAGGGACGGTAACCCGGTTGCTGAACGATTTAAACGCAACCGCATATAAAATGATCATCACTTCCTGTCAAAATCTCGTTACCATTGCGAAACTATACAAGCTCATTATTGAAGACTATGACCGTCCGCGCCGTACGCTTTTGCAAAACTGGCATGAAATAGAGCTGAATACATCGCAACCGCCGAAACAATGGCTTATCGCGGCATACACAAAAATACACGACTTTGTTGTTTTAGAGCAAATGCTTATGACAAAAAAAAGTTAGGAGTAATTCATGAAAAATTTTCATACACATACATATCTTTGTAAGCATGCGGTCGGTGTACCGAAAGACTATGCCGCCAGTGCTTCCAAGGAGCATTTTTCAGCGCTGGGCTTTTCCGATCACTGTCCCTATTTCGATGATATGTGGCTCGGCATGCATATGGAACGCAGTCAAGTACCGCTGTACCGGCAGATGGTCGAAGACGCACGGTCAATAACCGATATACCGGTGTATTTCGGCTTTGAATGCGAATGGCACTCGAGATATAAAAATTGGTACCGTGATACCCTCATCGGTGAATACGGGGCTCAGTATTTAATTTTCGGTTCTCATTGGGTTGATATTGACGGTGAATTTATCTACATACCGGAAGTAACAAATCTCAAAGATATTATCCGCTATGTTGACCTGACTATCGAAGGAATGGAATCGGGATTGTATGATTATCTGGCTCATCCCGATTTGTTTTTGGATAGAGTTACCGAGTTTACCCCTTTTTATGCGGATTTATCCAAAAAGATAATTGAAGCAGCTCTTGCGTTTAACTTGCCATTGGAAATTAACGGAAACGGCTGCATCAAACCGAAGATTATCCGCGATGGGGTTGAATCCTATCGCTATCCGGTAGCGCAGTTTTGGACACTTGCCGCAGAAATGAATGCACATATTATTTTGGCATCGGATGCACATGATCCGGCGAATGTTGCCGCTAATCTTCGCCTTGCAGAAACTTTTGCCCGCGATTTAGGAATTCAGTACGATGCTGACTATGAGCCGAAATTATTGCAGCGGTAAATTACCGTTCCAGTTTTTCGCGAGGTGCGTTTTATGGAACCGATTATAGCGTATCATATTTTTGTGTACGGGCGAGTGCAAGGCGTCGGATTCCGCTATTGGACGGTGTCGCTTGCACGGGCGTTTCATATCGCAGGCTGGGTACGCAACACGGAAAACGACAACTGCGTTGAGCTGGTCGCTGAAAGCAACAACCTCGAAAACTTGCAGGCGTTTGTCCACGCGTTAAAAACCGAACATCCGTATGCAAAAGTTGACGCCTGCGAAACCGCACAAACCGCTCCCGCGAATTACCGCAGTTTTCAAGTAGTTCGCTGACCCAAAATTACCGGCATCGGTTTTTACGCCGAACAAAGCCGATACAGTACTTTATTGTGCGTTTCCTACGTTTTAGTTATTTAAGCTGTCGTACAAACTGCGGCCTTGATTTATCATGCGGTTAATTTCATAGTAACGACCGGCACCGATTGCGACGCATTCCAACGGTTTTTCCGCGAGAATTACCGGAACGCGGGTTTCCTGCGAAATGAGTGTTTGTAAACCCTTGAGTAGCGAGCCGCCGCCGGTCATCACGATACCGCGTTCAACAATATCGGCAGCCAATTCAGGCGGAGTTTGCGCGAGCGTCCGTTTGATTTCTTCAACGATTTGATTAATCGGTTCTTTTAAAGCCTCGCGGACTTCAGCCGAATCAATTTCCAAACGGCGGGGAAGCCCGGTAATCGCATCCGTTCCTTTTATTTCAACTTTTTCAATGTTTTTTTCCGGTGTTGCATTTCCGATACTGATTTTTACTCGCTCAGCGGCTTGTTCACCGATCACGAGATTATCGACTTGTCTGACGTGCTTCACAATCGCTTTGTCAAATTCATCTCCACCGACACGAATCGCATTGGTGACGACCATATCCCCGAGTGAAATAACCGACACTTCCGTTGTACCGCCCCCAATATCGCAAATCATATTGCCGGCAGGTTCGTGAATCGGGATGTTCGCTCCGATGGCAGCGGCAAGCGACTCTTCCAAAACCTTAACTTCGCCGGCTCCGGCTTTTAACGCACTGTCGTTTACCGCACGGCTTTCAACGTCAGTGATGCAACTCGGAATACCGATAACCATACGCGGTTTAATCAGCCGTCTGTGAGGAAGCACCTTTGAGATAAAATATTTAATCATTTTCTCGGTGGTGTCCATGTCGGCAATAACACCGTCTTTGAGCGGACGAATTGCCATAATGTTTCCGGGTGTTTTCCACAACATCCGTTTTGCGTCTTCGCCGACAGCAATAACACGGTTTGTGCCTTTTTCAACCGCTACAACTGACGGCTCATTAATAATAACGCCTTTATCCGGCACATAAATCAATGTGTTACATGTTCCTAAATCAATTCCGATATCGGAGGTGAATCTATTAAAAAAGCCCATAAAAATCCCTTATTGTTTCGGGTACTTTGCAAAAACAACTCGGTGTTTTTCTTTGAAAAGTCCATCATTCATTATAAATAATTTTTTAGGCTTGTCAAGAGTGTGTTTGACAAATAATTTTATAAATAATACTTAATCTGAGCTTTTATTAAAGCTTGTTCAATGGTGCTTATGGAAACGCTGATTAAAGGCTTGACGCCGTTTACCAGCGTTTCCTAATTGTTTCTCAATGTTCAGTAAAATTAAGGTAGAATTCTGGACGTTTAACTTCGCCGCTGAAATAGCGCGGCTCGTTAAA
>CALDWC010000154.1 GCA_937923945.1 uncultured Treponema sp. | reverse complement strand
AGTCTCTAAAAACTGATGTTTTTAGAGACTACTTTTCAGTGCCCACCTTTAAAATTTATTGTTTCGCAAATGTTCAGAATCTACCTTATTATACTGAACATTGAGAAACAATGAAGGAGATACTTTGCTTCTGCAAAAAAACTTTGCGAAGCAAAGTATGCTGTTAAACGGCGTCAAGCCTTTAATCAGCGTTTCCTAAAATGTCGATAGGAGCTTATTATGAATAAGGTGAGAAAGGCAGTAGCAGCCGATGCGACTGTGATACTGGATGTCTACAATGATGGAAATGGTGTTTTTGGCTGGCCGCCGCAAGATATCAAATCAACATTTGAGGAACAAATAGAAAACGACATTGTTTTCATTATGGAAGAAAATAATCAACCGATTGCATTTATTTCGTTTAAACCGATTTTGGAAGGACCTGCACATATATTTATAGAAGGGTTATATGTTTTAAAGGAAAAACAACGAAGCGGTGCCGGTTCAAAATTATTAGCGTATGTCGAACAAGAAATTGAAAAAGCCGATGCATTTCAAAAAATAGTTTTAAAAACTTTAAAATCCTGTCTGTGGGTAGAGACGTTCTATAAAAAAAACGGATATGAAGTTTTAAACTCAAAAAGGGACGACGCTATTTTGGATTCGTATTTTCCGCCGGAATCTTTTGAAACCGTTATGTTTAAAAATATTTAGATGAGCAACAAAGAATTAAGCTTCTTATGCAGAAATTTACTCCCAACTAAAACGCTAAAAAAATTCAACTTTTTTTAATAATTTTTGCCTTTTTCACTTGACAAGAAAAAAAAACACCTGATAGCATTTAAATATCATAAAACATATGGAGGTTTTTTATGAAGTTAGATGAATTGAAAAACAGTATTGAGGAAGCCGGATTGGAAATTCAAAAACATGAATGACGGAATGATTCCGATGAGGTGGTGCGTGTTTGGGTGTAGCACTAACGGTTGCACGGATAATGGCTGTGATGCAAAGTGTGCAGATGGTTGCAGTGAGGCTTGTCTCAGTAAGTGTTTACATGGCTGTAGTGGGAAAAAACATTTTCATTCTTACCGTAACAGATTTATTTTGAGAGGATACAATGCAACTTGATACACTTAAGCAAAGTATAAAAGACGGAGCTTTGAATGTTTCTGTTGATTATTTTTATGATGTTTTTGTTTTTTTGAAAAATGTAAACGTACTTGATTGTCATAGCTGTTGTTCTAAGGGCTGCTCTGTGGAAGGGATGATATTTCAACAAGCGAGAAAAACAGGGATAAAAGAATCGTTAAAATGCCCGATATCATGTAGCGAAGGTTGCTCTGCATCCTCGTCTAGAACATAAAAACTAATAGGAGCGTATTAATGGATTTAGACAAACTGAAACAAGCAATAATATCCGGCTCGTTGGATAATTATGATAGTGTGTCGGAGTTTATGCTAAAATGTCGATATGAAGCTATTATGAATAGGATGAATCTGATGGAAGCACAGCTACTGGAAGAGCAATTGCGATTTGAAAATAATACCGCTCGACTCAATGATTTGTTTAAAACACGGTCAGAAAATACTAATGTTAATGGAGCTTGTCAACCGTCGTGTACGCTTGGATGTTCCGTAATGTCAACTCCTCAATAATGAAATACAATGGAAATGCTACCTTTGTCGCAAGCTGGTATTGTTGTTAAGAGGAATTACATTGCCGGTAATATTCGTGTACCTATTGTATACGGTTTGTACGAAAACATGCAAAAGTTATCATGTAGATGCAGGTTTTACCACACTCATAGTAGCTATATGTAAGCATTACGATTTATCCGTATTGTTTTACTTGTATTATAAAGAGAAAATATATGAACTTAGACAATTTGAAAAAAACATTGCGAAAGGTCAATTAAATATGAATATGACAAGTCGAGAATTTTATAAAATGCTTTCATTGACTTTAAGCGGTGGAAATACTATCTCTTGTTTTTTTTGTTCAGGTGAGTCTTGTACGCAATGCTCCAGCGGTTGTTCAAAAGGCGAATGCTCTAACAGTTCCTGCTCGAATGGAAATTACTCGTTAGGATCTTGTGCTACTTGTATGATAGTATCTCTTTTATAAAAAATATTTTTTGAAGGAGCTTTTTTATGCAAAAATTTACTCCCAATCAAAAACTGATTTACAATCCCGAATTACGTTTTAAAAAAGAAGAACACCGTTGCATAGCCTATACGATTGACGACTTTTTTTATTCGCCTGATAAAGTGAGCGTGCTGCTACCGCAAGAAGTGATTATGCTGTTGCTTTTTGACGGTGAACATAGCTTTGCCGAAACGGCAAAAAATATGGCGTATGTGTTCGGGATGAACGAAGCCGGAGCGGCGCTTACGGATACCGATTATGAAAAGCTCCTTTTTAATTCGCTTGAAGCGTTAGAAAAACGCACGAACATTCAGCCTTTGGTGCAGGATATTTCCGAAGTAAAACCCGCTCTCTTAAAGCAAACAAAAGAACGCTATCCCGATCCGTCTGTTTTTGTTATTCCGAAAGACCGCATTATTTTTAATCCACGGGATTTACGGCTTTCAGCGCCGCTTTCGGTTAACTACAATGTGATGACAAGCTGCGGTTTTCACTGTAAATATTGCTATCATCCGCTGGTGCCGGTACCCGATTTAATTCCGCTTGATCGTTTAAAAGTTATTTTTAAAGAATTAAAAGAAACGGGCTGTGAAAGTTTTATGCTCACCGGAGGAGATCCGATGCTCCGTCCCGACATTGACGAAGTGATGAAAGCCTTGCATGAGGCGGGGCTTTTTTATTCGATTTCAACGAAGTCGCTTATAAGCAAAGACCGGATCAAAGCGCTCCGTGAACATGCCGGTTTAACGGGAATGCAAATCAGCCTTGATTCCGCAGACCCTACGGTGGTACAACATTTACTCGGCGTGAACGACGACGAATATTTTTCGCATGTTATCCAAATGATAAAAGATCTCCAAGCGCAAGATATTGAGGTGCGGGTAAAAGCGGTTTTAACTTCATATAACGCGGACGGTTTAGCGGATTACTTAAAGCTCCTTTCCAATTTAGGAATTACCCGCATGCAAGTGGTGCAATACGGAAGGAGCGGTACGCGGCACACGGACGATTTATATCCGAGTGAAATGCAAATGAAAGAGGCGAGCGAAACGGTGCAGCGGTTTAAGGAAACGCATCCCGAGGTGGAATTGACCGCGGGCGGTTTTGCAGCGTCTTACGATGAGCCGGTCGTTGTTGAAAAGATAACGGCAGAAAATATTTTTACAAAACGCGCAATTTGCAATGCGGGGCGTTTTTCGATGACGCTGATGCCGAACGGTGAAGTGTTTATTTGCGAGCAGTTACCATACAACAAACGCTCTGTTTTGGGAGACTTAAAAACGCAGAGCGTTGCGGAATGCTGGAACGGCGAGCTCATGAAAAAATGGCACGCTCCGCCGGATCGAAGTATTTTTTCGGAAGGCTCCCCCTGCAAAACCTGCCCCGAAGAATATTACCGCGAATGCCACACGGTATACAGCCGTTGCTTGCGTTTTATTTACGAACACACCGGCGACACGGTTACCGCCGACATAAAATGTCCGCGCTATCATTTTGAAAAACGGAGAATTACATAAAAAGTTTAAACTTTGTTTACAAAGGGCTTTAGAAGGAGATTTGTTATGAAAAAGAAAATCGGAATGTTTATTTTGTGTTTGCTGTCATGCGGTATGTTACTGTCTGCACAAAATTCGTTTGAGCGAGAAAGCGTTTTAACGGAAAGACTTGTAAAAGGTTTTATCGACGATTATAAAGATCTTTTTAACGCATTGAAAAAAGAAAATGCAGGTAATTTACTTTTACTTTCGAGTGATGACAACGAAAGTGTGCGGGTAATTTTCGATAAAGCATGGAAAGCAAAACCGAACAGAAAAATTAAGCGAATTTTTGATGACTACGACTTTGATCGGGATAAAGGTCTGTACCAAATTGTCGTGCTGCAATACGGAATTGTCGTCTATACAATTGAAGAAGCTTTTGCGGAAATCGGCAATGACACGCGGAGCGAAAAACAAAAAGAAAGCGACCGCGAAGCATTCGCTTGGCTTTCCGAAATTAAAGCACAAATTAATTCCGCCGACTGCAAACTGATTCAAAAATACGACAAAGAATTATATGATATTTTTAACCGCATTGAAGAAAAGCTGTAAAACGCTTATAGTTGTTTAATGAACAACAAACGCCTTACCCGTTGGAGCGCGGCATTTATCAAGCCGTTTTTTCCGGTTTTGTTTTTACTGCTGCTGTTTGCACTTGCGGGAAATTACGCTTCCACCTTTGAGCCGCTTTTTACCGGTAAAATAATCGACAGCTTAACGGTCAAAGATAAAACGAACTTTTTCTTCTTTTTAAAAATAATTATTGTATTTCAAATTGCAGGCTTGGGCTTTTCACTTTTGGCTTCGTGGTTTCAATTTTTGCTGCAACGGAAAATGACTATCTACACGGAAAGCCGCTTGTATCTTAATGTACTGCATGTGCCGCCAAAAGGAAATACGGAAAAAAATATCGGTAACTTGCTTAATCTTTTTACTTCGGATCTCAGCACGATGACCGGCATTTACACGGCACAAATTCCTTCTATTATAACGGCGCTTGTGATGATGGGCGTATTGGCTGTGAGGCTTTTTAAAATTGATGTGCTGCTTTTTTGCCTCACACTTGCGGTTTCCGTCATTCCGATTTTTTTGGCAAAGTATTTCGGAACAAAACAGGCGGCTGTTAACAAAGAGCAAAAAGAACAGCAGGATCTGTACACATCGTTTATTACGGAAAGTTTTATCGGCTTGCAGGATATAAAAAATTATTCGGCGCAAAAGTTTTTTATGCTGCGATTTAAAAATATTTTACGGACTATTTTTGTGCATGTAAAAAAATCGACGATTATCAACATGCAGTCCGCAACGGCAAATTTTTTTACGAACTTTATGATTAACATTTCGCTTTTTACGATTGTCGGTTTAACGGTGCTCAACGGAAAAAATACGGTCGGCACCATTACCGCAGCATTGATGTATTCGCAAAAACTGCGCGGTCTTGTTTCATCCTGTGCGGAAACCTACAAAGGCATTCTCATTTCTTTTGTTTCGGTCGAGCGTTTAAAAAATATTTTCGATGCACGGCAGAAAAATAGCGCAATTATTACACGGGAACAAAATACTTCAAACATAAAAAAAATCCAAATACGAAATTTATCTTTTTCATACAACGAAGAAAAAAGCGTTTTCAGCGATCTCAACGGCGAATTTATTTTCCCCGGTCTTTATTTAATCACCGGTGAAAACGGTTCCGGTAAGACGACGCTTTTAAATATTATTTCAGGTAATATACAACTTGGTGACGGTGCTGTATTAAACGGCAAAATTATTTTTTCAAATCTTGAACACAAATTTTCCTATGTCAGTCAAACGCCGTTTATTTTTTCAGGCACGATCGAAGAAAATATTTGTTTAGGGAAATTGTATAATAAAGATATCGTCGAAGAAGTTTTGAAAAAAACAAAATTGGATAAAGTTATACGTGAGCTGCCGTCGGGGATTAACACTAAATTAGGCACCGGAGGTCACACCCTTTCGCAAGGACAAATGCAGCGACTTGCTTTAGCTCGAAGCTTATTGCAGCAATCGGATCTTATTTTTTTCGATGAAGTTGAATCCGCCATTGACATAGAAACAAATACTGCATTGCTCCGTCTTTTAAACGAATTAAAAAGCGAAAAGCTTATTTTGATGATAACGCACCGCACGGATTATAATGAAATAGCCGACGGCGTTTTGACTTTGTATAAAAACTGAGTTCGAAGGCTAAAGCTGAATTTTCGCCGTTTCGATAAACCGAGAAACGGCACTATAATAAGCGATGTTTTGCATTGTAGCTGCACGTTTCCAATCTTCTTTAAAATATAATCGAAGATTAGAAACTTGACCACTTTGAAACGTATCCGATTTTTAACGTTTCAAAGTGCAAACTCTGTCAGTTTAACGAGCCGCGCTATTTCAGCGGCGAAGTTAAACGTCCAGAATTCTACCTTATTATACTGAACATTGAGAAACAATGAAGGAGATACTTTGCTTTGCAAAGTATGCTGTTAAACGGAGTTAAGCCTTTAATCAGCGTTTTCGTACAGTATTAAAATGATTCTACAAACTTGATTTCCGTGGCATCTAAATTGTCTCATTCGCTAAAAAAGATATGCGCACCTCCAACGATTTTTACCGCATTTTCTTCAAATATTTACCAAATATTTTAAAATATTTGCCGAGAAATTTTAAAAATTTACCAAACTTTTGGAGGCACTGATTAATTCAATCGAGATATTGAGGGCATCTTTCAAAAACTCGGGTTAGATTTTTAGAGACGATCTTCCAGTGCCTCAATATGACAGCCAATACCCTGCTGAGAGCAAACGAAGAATCCCCGTGTGTCAGCATCAAAAAATACAAAGCCTGTAAATAAAAATGGAGACTATGTATCTGAAAATACAAGTGCTAACAAAGGTACTGATTAAACGACCGACAAGCCTTTAATCGGCGTTTCCTAAAAGCTTCTTATTATGCCGGCATTGCATTTTCGCACAATTTTGTGGGATATGTTCACGCTATTTTCACGCAACCGGAGCACTGTACGGATTAGCCCACGGTGAATTAAATGCCAAACTGCTTCCGATCGTATTGGAAAAGTATGGGAAAAGCGTTTATAAAACGTTAGCGAAACTTTGTGATGTTGTCGGAATTGCCGGAAAAGGCAACAGAGAAAAAGCGGAAAACTTTATCCGGCACATTATGCTGATGAATAAAAACATGAGAATTACGGACACAATCACTGAACTGCAGCGAAAGGATTTTCCGCTCATTATTGAACGTACCCGTCACCGAGGCGAATCCTCTCTATCCCGTCCCTGAAATTTGGAATAAAGATAAAATTGAAACAGTATTGGAAAAACTCTGCGGTTAGCTTTACGGTATCTCCTTCGTTTGCAGCTTTTGTAATACCGCGCGTCCCAACTTCCAGTTGTCACCGGCGCCCATCGTGATAAAAACATCACCCGCTTTGAGCTGTGAAAGGACAAAGTCCGTCGCATCAAGCGGTTCGGCAAAGTACGATACTTTTTTGTGGTACTTTTTTACTTTTCCAAAAAGCGTTTCGCCGTTAACACTGCCGTCATTTTTTTCACGGGCAGAAGCGTAAATTTTATTGAGGATCAGTACATCCGCATCCGAAAATGCTTGGGCAAAATCATCAAGCAGCGCTTTTGTACGCGAATAGGTGTGCGGCATAAAATCAACGACGAGTTTCCGATTCGGATAAAACTCCTTAAAACCGGCAAGCGTCGCTTTAATCGCCGTCGGGTGATGCGCGTAGTCGTCCAAAAACAAAACACCGCCTGCTTCACCGACTATTTCACTTCGCCTTTTTACACCTTTGTAGTGCGCAAGTCCTGCTCGTATTTTTCCGATATCTTCAACGGAAAGCGCTCCGTTTTTATGGCGTAAAAGCTCAACCGTCAAGGCAATCGCCGCTGTTGCATTGAGTACGTTATGTTTTCCGGGAATGGACAGCGTAAACTCGCCGGCAAAACCCGATAGCGAAAACGTTTGCTTTCCATCGTGTACCGCAATGTTTTTAACGGCAAATTCACCGTTCGCCGCTTTTCCGTAAGGAGTGAAAATCAAATCGGGGCGACTCGAAAAAATATAGCGTGCAGCTTCAGATGCCCCTGCATCGTCCGCACAATACACAAGTTCACCGAATTGCGGCAAACGCTCGATGTATTGCATAAACGCGGTTAGAATATCTTCATAGGTCGGATAGTAATCTTCATGGTCGGATTCAATACTGGTAAGAATAATTTTTTGAGGAAAAAATTCCAAAAAGTGTCGTTTATATTCGCAGGTTTCCGCAACAAAATAATTGTTGCCGTTTATCATCGTGCAGCTTCCGTTAAAATTTGAAACGGCACTGCCGGTAAGAACGGTTGCATCAAAGTTGAGTTCTTTGAGTATAGTGCCAACCATTGCAGTCGTGGTCGTTTTACCGTGTACGCCGGAAACGCCGCAAGAAAAACGATTTTGCGAAAGTTCGCCCAAAGCTTCATTATACGAAAGGAGTGGAACGGCACGGCGTTTCCATTCGGCAAATTCTTCATTGTTGTTTTCGTCGTATGCGGTAGAAAAAATCACCAAATCGGGCTGCACTCCTTCCGCGTTTGCAACTGAAAACGGAGTGCGAACGTCAACTCCGATTTTTTTCAAAACCGCGTCCGTGTAAAACTCATCGGCGACATCGCTTCCTAAAACCGTTGCTCCGAAGCTGACCAAAATTTCCGCAAGGGCAGCCATTCCCGTTCCCTTGATACCAAGCATATAAACGGTTATCTTTGATAAATCTCGCATTTCGAGCATAGCAACTATTATAGAAGAAAATACAAAAAAAACAAGCCTTTGAAACCGTACAAACTCCGAACGTATTGCACGGTTTCCGATTAAAATCAAAAAGACGATAAACCTAGCGTTTTGCTTTTACCGCTTCAATCGCATAGTTCAACGCATCTTCGTACAAATGTGCAGGCGGCTCTTTAATAAAACCTTCTTTCATCAAAAGTTCCGTTTCCGCACGGGCTTCAAGGAGCGATGCTTTTGCTTTTTGATAGGCTTCGTCCCAAGTCATTTCAACGCGGGCTAAACCTTCCTTTATTGCCTGCATCGCCACATCGGCTGCTTCAACGGCAAAGACTTCGTTGTCTTCCATTGTTACAACTACATGATCGGGATCAATGCCGACTTTTTCGGAGTAATCCGCAATGGAGTGTGAACAGCGGATTGCCATACCGTCCGAAATTTTTTTGCTGCGGACGAGCAATGCGCCTTTTAAGATTCCGGGGAAACACACCGAGTTATTAATTTGATTCGGGAAATCTCCGCGTCCGGTTCCGACAATAAATGCTCCCGCTTCTTTTGCCTCATGCGGCCAAATTTCAGGAATCGGGTTTGCGCACGTGAACACAATCGCTTTTTTGTTCATGCGGGCAATTTGATCTTTTTTAACCGTTCCCGGACCCGGTTTGGAAAGCGCAATTAAAACATCGGCGCCGTTGATTGCTTCGTCAAAACTTTCGACACAATCAGGGTTCGTTTGCTGACACAATTCCCATTTGCGGTAATAGCGGTTATCAGCTTCGATATCTTTTCGGTTTTTGTGTAAGCCGCTTTTTGAGTCGCAGACAATCATTTTTGCACCGTCGCCGCCGTCCTGCAAAATTAAACGGGCGATCGTGGTGTTTGAAGCTCCCGCTCCCAAAAGAACGATTTTGCAATCGCTCATTTTTTTACCGGCAAGTTTTAAAGCATTCAATAACCCGGCAAGCGTAATACATGCAGTCCCCTGGGCGTCATCATGCCACACGGGAACGTTGCATTCTTCGCGGAGCGTGTCCAAAACTTTAAAACACTCCGGCTGCTGAATATCTTCCAAGTTGACCGCTCCAACGGAAGGCTCAAGCATGCGTACAAACTCAATGATTTTGTCGGCGCTGTGCGTTCCCGCTTTTACGCCGTAGCGGGATTCTTCTTCGGGACGGACACGGGAATCGATACACAGCGGATAAGCGTCAACGCCGCCGAGATATTTCATCAACATGCATTTTCCTTCCATAACGCCTAAACCGCCCGGAGGCGTGCAGTCGCCGTCGCCTAATACGCGCGTTGAATCGCTGACCACAGCGACCAAGTTTCCGCGGGAAACAAGCGAAAACGATGAATCGTTATTGTCTCGAATTGTCGTTGAAATCGCGGAAATACCGGGCGTGTACCATACCCCGAACCAGTTAAAACCGTACAGTCCGCACTTCGGCAAGGTTTGCAGCTTGCCGCCGTAAAACTCATGAGCTAAAACGGAAAGCCGTTTTAAGAACAACGTGTTTGCCAAAGCTTTTTCATCGTCGGAAAAATCTTTCGGCATCGCATTTGAAATTGATTGTAAGTCTTTTGAAATTTTCATAGGGTAATTTTAGCATGAAGATAAAAGTATTTCAAGGGGATAAAAAATTTTATAACTTGAAAATAAAAATGGAGAATACCGGATTTGAACCGGTGACCTACTGATTGCGAACCAGTCGCTCTACCAACTGAGCTAATTCCCCATATTTTTAACGGGATTCTACATGATACACATAAGGCGGTGTATCATAAGCTAACTCCCCTAAGTGAAAGGTAGTATATCATATTTACAAATTTTATGCAAGTACTTTTTCGTTTTTCACAGGAAAAATTTTCCGTATTTGTTTTTGAAGGCACTGATTAATTCAATCGGGAATTAATCAGTGCTTCAACATGACCGGTACCGTTCTGT
>CALDWC010000153.1 GCA_937923945.1 uncultured Treponema sp. | reverse complement strand
CGCCCTTTTGATTCAAAAAAAGCGCAGGCTCTTTTTTGTTTTGCATTGTGTCAAGCAATGCTTTCCGTTCAAGCAAATATTCCCGTAACGCAGCAACGGCAAAGTCGGCAAAAAAAACTTTTCGTTCTTTACTTCCTTTACCGAAAACAATGGCACTTTTATAATCGCTCGATATATCTTTTACATTAAGATGCACGAGTTCCGAAATACGACAGCCGCTTGAATACAAGCACATAAAAAGCGCTTTATCACGCGCTTGCCATACATGCTTTTCCCCTTCGGGACTTTTACAAAACGCCGCCATCTCATCGGCAAACAAAAAATTCGGCAGCCGCTGATTTTGTTTTATATTTTTAATTTGAGCTGCAGGATTTACTTTCGTTAATTTAAACCGAACCGCAAACTCATAAAAGCCGCGAATCGTTGAAAGCACCTGATTGATAGTTGCCGGCGAAAGTTTTTCATGTGCAAGCTCCGCAACGAACATGTGCATATCATTTGCGGTAAGTTCAAAAACTTGCAAATCATTTTTTTGTATCCAATTTTCAAACACCGATAAATTTTTTTCATACGCAGCAATCGTATGTTGCGAATAATTCTTTAATCCGGCAATATAATGGAGATAATCGATAAAAACTTCCTGCATCCTTCAATATCCTCTCGCTCGCTTTTTCACGTTATTTTTTCTCATCGTCCGAATGGAGATAATCGCATTCGGGATTGATGCATGCTTTATAGCTTCCGTTTTTTTTATCGTATTTTTCAACCATAAACCAACCACATTTCGGACACGTCGCTTCAATCGGTTTAAAGTACGTGATAAAATCACAGTCGGGATAGTTCGTGCAGCCGTAAAACTGTCTGCCTCTTCCGCCCTTGCCCCGTTTTGCAACAATGTCACCGTTACAACCCGGCTTCGGACATTTTGCAAGCGGAATTGATTTTGCATTGCGGCATTCGGGAAAGCCTTCGCACGCTAAAAAGAATCCGTACCGTCCGAGTTTTTTCACCATAGGACGCCCGCACTTTTCACACACCATATCGGTTTTTTCATCAAAGGAACCTTTGATACTTTCAACACTCTGCATAACGGCATCGACTTCATCTTGAAAATGCGGGTAAAATCCTTTGAGTACGTCCTGCCAGTTTTCTTGATTTGTTTCAACGTTATCCAGCATTGTTTCCATCTTTGCCGTAAATTCAACATTCACGACATCATCAAAATTATCAACGAGCAATCCGTTAATTATTTTCCCCAATTGCGTCGGCACCAATTGTTTGTTTTCCCGCGTTACATAGTACCGGTCAAGCAAAACTGAAATCGTCGGCGCATACGTTGAAGGACGCCCGATACCGTTTTCTTCCAAAGCTTTTACAATACTCGCATCGGTGTACCGCGCCGGA
>CALDWC010000152.1 GCA_937923945.1 uncultured Treponema sp. | reverse complement strand
GAGCCTAAATATTTTTGAAAGATGCCCTCAATGCTCGATTGAATTAATCAAGTGCATCCATAAGTATACTGGACATTGAAAAATAATGCACCGGTGCCGTTATCACGATAATCTGTCAATTAAAATAAACAAAAAATTATAATTTAAATAAAATATCAATTTATAATATTGAACATTTTTTTATTGCCTGATACAATATAAGCAAAATAAGGAGTGTTAAAATATGAAAGGTGCTGAACTTCAAAAAATGGATAAGCTTGAGGCAATTTTGTGGAGTGAAAACTTGGAAGTATCCTATCCGCTTATTGATAAACATCATAAAAAGCTTTTTGCTCTCACAAAAAAATTATATGATACGATGTATTCACGATCATGGCGTAGAGAGCATAAAATCAAAAAAATTGCAGAAGCATTGAAAGATTACACGGTGTATCATTTTTCCGCTGAAGAAGAAATTATGCAAAAATATGCCTGCCCGCTCTATACGGATCATAAAAAGCAGCATGATAAGTTTGTGCAGACAATCGAAGACGCTTTTCCCAGCCTTTTGCACGGCGATATTATCGATCGGGAAAAAATATATAAATTTTTGGTTGATTGGCTTATCGAGCATGTTACGGGGTCGGATAGAGCCTGGGTCGATTGGATAGACACGCATTGTCCGAAAGGCATAAAAAAACGCTAAACCGTCGAAAAAATTATTGTTCTTTTTGCACGACAGCAGGCTTATAAAGCATATAAATACGTAGTTGAAAATATTTCAAACCGCATCCGAGCTTCAAGTAACCGCGAAAGGAAATGCTGATTAAAGGCTTGACGCCGGTTTTTAAGGTCATGAAAGACAACCGTAATTGGCGATTGAATTAATCAGTGCCTCCGAAAGGAAAAAGGATTTTATTTTTAAAATTTTAATCTCTGGACTTTGCGCTTTATTTTATGGTATAATCTTTACGGTGGTAACATGATGAAAGTTTCGAAGCCGTTTTTGAAAGTATGGGTTATTGCGCTGAGCTTTATCGCAGGCGCTTTGAATGTATGTGCAATACGTTTTTTTGCGGTGCCGGTTACTCATCATACGGGAAATACGTCACAGCTCGCCGTAACTTTTTCAAATGCAAATATCGACAGTTTGTTGAAAACCGCTGTCGCAATCGGCGGCTTTTTTTTCGGAGCTTTTATTGCAGGTCTTTTATTTTATCAAAGAAGCTTTACGCTGAAAAAACGATACGGTCTCATTTTGATGTGCTGTACGCTTTTGATTACGGTAACGATGAGTCCCGCAGTCGATGTTTTTTTCAAAGTGCTGCTGCTAGCGATAACCGCCGGTTTACAAAACGGTATGTTCATGTCCTATGACAATGCAATTGTTCGCACCACGCATGTCACCGGATATTTAACGGACGCTGCGTTCGGAATCGGAATGGCAATACGCGGGAATAAAACAAAACTACGGTTTTCATTCTTTTATCTTATCAGCATCTTTGCATTTTTGCTGGGAGGAATCCTATTTGCTTTTATACCCGAAATACCAGCGCTGGCGATACTTGCCGGATTATATTTTGTGACAGGTCTTTTCTATTTTTTTATTCGCCGATATGCCGGTCGGCAACGCTGACGATTAGATTCGAGAAAATAAATTCTTCAGAGTTTAGCGGCGGAGAAATAATGAAAATCAAGTTTGCGAAAATTTTTCGAAAAACATACGGTGTACTATCATGAAACTCGTTTCGATTAAAATTGACAATTATCGTAACCTCGGTAATCTGGAGTTTGTGTTTAATGATGAACTCAATTTTATCATCGGGGAAAACAATTTAGGAAAGAGCAATTTTATTGATTTGCTTGAAGCACTTTTTTCTACGACCCGCTTTTCCGAACATGATTTTTACGATATTGAAAAATCGATCCGCATTGATTTTACGCTACAGCTATCACCTTCTGAAAAGCCGCTTTTTTCCGTAAAAGCACACCGTTTAAAAATAACTGCCGTGCAAAAAAATCCCGATGCCAATATTGTATATGAAGATGCGAAAACAAAAAGAAAAATCCCCGTTGAAACAATCCGATGTGTAAATTTTTTTCGCGATGCGTCGCTCATTGAACAGGGCGTGCAGTTTCAATTTTCGCGGTTCGAAAACTTCGGAAAAATTTACCGACACTACAAAGCAAATTACGGAAGTTTTGAAACGCTGGATATGTCGAAAAAAATTTTACGGTCGATTGAATTTATCATTTTGGAAAAAATATTTTCAATGAGTAAAACGCGCAAAGAAAAAATACAAGAGGCGTTTTACTCAGGAGTACAAAAGCGGACAAAAACGTACGACATTCCGATTATGCTCGCATTTGATGAATTGGAAATTCATTTGCATCCGTATATGCAGCGATCCATTGTACGCACGCTCAATAAAATAATTACCAACGAAAAAAGTTTTTTTCGGGAAGTGTTAAAAAAAGAATTGAACATTCGTCATTTTTACGGACAAGTTTTTATTGTGACACATTCTCCCAATATTTTATTAAATGATTACAAACAGTTCATACGGTTTTATTTAACAAACGGGAAAAGTGCCGTTGTGTGCGGTGAAAATATCCATGTGCAAAATGATAAACATTTATTCAAAAATTTTATTTATTTCAAAGAAGCGTTTTTTGCAAAGTTTGTTATCGTTGTTGAAGGCGATTCCGAGTTTGCCGCTATTCCGGAATTTGCCGAAAAAATTTTAGGCGGAAACGATTTTGATACGTACGGTATTTTGGTGATTAAAGCGGACGGAAAAACATCGGTCAGTTTAGTGATGAAAATTTTGCAAGCTTTTAAAATAAACAATCTCGGAATGGTTGACCGCGATGATGATGACCTTGCCGTAATTCAATCGCGGTTACATAAAAAGCCGCATTTATATACGACGCACTTCCGCGATTTTGAAGAAGAGCTTTTAGAAAAATTAACACTTGAACATTTTTCGCTTTTGGATTCTTTTTTGTTTTCGACTGAACATGAAAGGAATGCACTTTTTTCCCGCACTATGCGTGATGAACTATACTGCAAAAAGAAAATCGAAAAATACACCCTGCCTATCGATGAGAAGTTGATGACACGGATTGCAAACACAAATCCGTCTTTTGACGATTATGCACACGACAGAGAAATTATGAAACTCTGGTATCTATCCGAGTTGAATCGGCGCAAGGGAATTTCTTTTTGGCATCAGCTGGCGTATGAACTTCCCGAGCAATTTATACCGGACATTTACCGAAAAATTATTTTAGAAGCAACTGAGGTTGAATAATATTGTATGCACCTAGATTTTGAAACGTTGTATCATAACATCGCACTTTTTAAAAAAAGATTTCCTGAGCTTGCACGCATAATGCAGCTTGAAAATAAATCAGATGCGAAAGCGCAACTTGAAAAAATTCCGCAAGACTATGCGATGCTTTCGTGCAAAAAAAATCAAAACGCATCGACGCTGATGATTCGGGGAAAATATCTTCATTCAAAATATGACTCCGTTTCCGAAGCGACAACCATACTAAACGATTCTTTTTTTTCTCAGCCGGAAGTAAAACACGGTCTTGTTTTTTTCGGTTTAGGCTTAGGCTATCACGTTGAAAACTTTTTTGACACGCATCGGAAAACAGCAGCGGTAATTATCGAACCGGACGTGTTTGTATTTTTACTTTTTTTGGCGAGCCGAAACTTGGATCGTTTTTTTTCTCATGAACGCTTGACGCTCCTTGTCGGGTTATCGCCGATTGATGTGCTCAACTTTTTACAAGCGCAGCGAACAGAATCAAATCGAAAACTGCCGGAGTTTTTTTTGCGCACGGCGGAAGCAGTGCAACCCGCCTGGTATACCGAATTTAAAACGCTTGCGCAACGGAACAAAGCCCGCCGTGCAATCAATGCGAACACGGCACAAAAATTTTTTAGCCGGTGGTTTCAAAACTTGATAAAAAATATTTTGTTTTTATGCGGCGAGTCGGTGCATACCGCAGAACCTGCAAACATTTATTCGCTTGCGTGTTTGGAAAACCGATTTGAAAAAAGCCATGCGGTAATTTTTGCAGGAGGACCGAGTTTGGAAGCGGATCTTCACACGTTGAAAAAAATGCCGCTTAAAAACATACTCGTCATTGCAGTGGATACGGCAACACGCGCTGTCCTTAAAAGCGGTATTGTACCCGACTTTGTCGTAACCGGCGATCCGCAATATTTTAACTTTTTGCATTTGAGCCATGTACCGCTTTCAAACATAAAACTGGTTGCGGAAGCGGCAACATTTCCGCACAGCGTGCGGCTTGAAACGGAAGCAACTTTTTTATTTTCACAAGGCTTGCCGCTTGAAGAAGTTTTTTTTAAGGAACTGCAACCGCCGCTTCCGCTCGGATCGCTTCCGGTTTTACCGTCGGGTGGTTCGGTTGCAACAACGGCGTATTCCCTTGCGAAATTTTTAGGGGCGAACGAAATTTATTTTTCAGGACTTGATTTAAGTTTTTACGGAAAACAAACGCACTTCCGCGGTAGCACTTTCGAAGAAGCGGCTCACAAAACGTCGCTCCGCATTCATCCGGCACAAACGCAGCTCGCCAAAACAATTTTTAGCGCAGACCTTTTTTCGGCGCCGTCAAATAATCCGGCACATACGGGAACCGTTCTCACCGATCACAGAATGCAAATGTACGCGTGGTGGTTTGAAAGCGCCGTTGCGTCGGATGCACCGAACATTGGCGTGTATACCTTTTCGCAAAACGGATTGCAGATTGCAGGAGTTTGCTCTGTGCCGATTGAAACTGCGAAAACGCATTTTACAAATCCGGCTACACAAAAACTTTTCAAAAAAACGCCGCTTATTTTATCGGATGAAACACCGCTGCGTTTTGAGCGAGCCGATATTTTACGCCGTGCCGCCGCTCTTTTACAAAAAGCGAAAACCGATGCTGCAACGGAAGAAAAACTTTTTGCGCAAAGAACCGATCACAACAAAGTAATACTCACTTCGTTGGAGCGGTTTTTAGAAAAACTGAATACGGTATAAAACTCCGCTTGTGCGGTTTAAACAAAAAACCACAAAAAGAAAATGGGTGCAGCTTAGGTGTGCGGGGAAAATTTAAAAGCGCACATCCGCAGCGCACCCCGCTCCCGGACGATGACAGCAGTAATTCCCGGAATGCGGGGTGCGTCCCTATGGGAAGCACTGATTAATTCAATCGAGAATTGATCAGCGTTTCCTATGCGGTTTTAGCTCAAAGCGTATTTTCAAAAACCTCTTGTATTTTTCGGATTTAAAGTATATCGTAAAATATTCGGATTTACGGCTATGAATTTAGAAAACGTACTGGAACATTTAAACGACGAACAACGACAAGCGGTTAAACATCAAGGGACACCGCTTTTAATTCTAGCGGGTGCGGGTGCAGGCAAAACAAAGGTGATTACCACAAAAATTGCGTACCTCATTGCAAACGGAGTCCCGCCGTTCAAAATTCTTGCGGTAACGTTTACAAACAAAGCGGCACGGGAAATGTACGAACGGGCAACCGCGCTGGTGTCGGAAAGTTCGCAGTCGAGTATAAAAACGTTTCACGCATTCGGAGCTTGGTTTTTACGGAAGTTTTATGCAGCAAATGATCTTGCACAAAATTTTTCCATTTACGATGACAGCGACAGCGCAACGTTATTGGGAACCTGTTTTCCCGGAACAGATAAACAAACAATAAAAAAATGGCAGCGGAAAATATCGCGGGCAAAAGATGATTTTATTTTTCCGGAAGATATTACCGTAAATTCTCCGTATGCCGACATCAAAGTGCAATATACTGCCTACCAAAAAAAATTGCGGGACACCGGCAATGCCGATTTCGGAGATTTGATCATGCTTCCGGCGCAGTGCTTAAAAACGAATGCGGACATTAAAAAACACGTGCACAATTTTTTTAGTGTTATTCTCGTTGACGAATTTCAGGATACCAATATTGCGCAGATGGAATTACTGAAAGAGTTGACTTCAGAAAAAACGTATTTGTGTGTAGTCGGCGATGACGATCAGTCAATCTATAAATTTCGCGGTGCAAGTGTTTCAAACATTTTAAGTTTTCAACATACATTTGCGCACACGCAGATTATCAAGCTGGAAAAAAACTACCGTTCAACACCGCAGATACTCAACGTTGCAAATTCGATTATCAAACATAATGACGGACGGCTGGGAAAAACGCTGCAAGCAACGCGCAGTGCGGGCATTAAACCGATTTTGTTTGTTGAAGCAAATCAAACGATGGAAGCCGAGCGGGTGATTGAATTGATTTATAACGATGTACAGCGAAACAAAAAAAAGTATTCCGATTGGGCGATTCTTTACCGGACGAATTATCAATCGCGTAATTTTGAAACCGCTTTTTTAAAAGATCATATTCCGTATAAAGTTGTCGGTTCACTGAAGTTTTATGAGCGTGAAGAAATTAAAGACAGTATCGCACTTTTACGTTTTACGGTGAATATCAAAGATGAAGTTTCTTTCAGGCGAATTATCAATAAGCCGCTCCGCGGTATCGGTCCGGTTTCGCAGGATAAAATTCTTGCGGCGATGAACCGCAGCTTTGCGCCGTCTTCGCATGAACCGGAGCCGCATGAAGCCCTCGCACTGAATTTTGAGAAAACGGATTCGGAGCATCTTGCGGGAAACAATGTCGGCGCAGTTGATGATGTTTTCGACGATACCGTTTTGCAGCATCGAATACACACCAATATTGCGGCAACATCACTTTCAAAGAAAATAAAACGGGAAGCGGAACGTTTTTTTACCACGGTTTTTTCTTTACGGAAGATGCTCATGGAAAAAAAATTTGACGCAGCGCTCGGAGATGAAAAAACAATGTTGCAATTCAGTTCCGGTCTTTCGCAATTTGTTGCAGCTGCGCTGATTATTTCGAAACTCGCCAATTACCATAAAAGTCAAGACGAAATTTCGGATAGCCAAAAGTTGAGTAACTTGCAGGAGTTGGTTACGATGGCGGTAAGTTTTGAACTGAGTACTGAGGGGGTGAGCAGTTTTTTGGAAACGCTTTCGCTCGATGCAAGTACAACCGATGATGAAACTGTAACCGATGCGGTAACATTGATTACGGTGCACGGCACAAAGGGTTTGGAATTTCCCAACGTGGTGATTACCGGCTTGGAAGAAAATATTTTTCCGATAACGAAAAGCGGTGAAGAAGCGGATATTGAAGAAGAGCGACGCCTGATGTATGTTGCATGCACGCGCGCAAAACAGACATTGTTTATGACGGCAGTTGAAAACCGCATGTGGGCAGGGCGTTTTTCATACATGGATTTAAGCCGCTTTATTGATGAAATTGATCCTGCGTTGATTACCGTGCGCAATTATGCGGATAGTGCGGCACCTTCTTTTTCAAAGCTAAAAAAAACCGGTTCGTCATTTCCAAAAATGATTCCGTCCGCTGCGAAAAAAGCGCTGTCTGAAACCGAAACGAAGTGGAAAAAAGGAGTTATCGTGTACAGCGATGATTCCGGATTCGGTAAAATAATTTCAAGCGACATTATCAGCGGTGAACACGTTATCGAAGTGCGATTTGAAAGCGGCGAGCGAAAAGTTTTTTTACCGGCGTACAATGTCGCATCATTGGAGATTGTCGATGTTCCGGAGGGCGGATACGGGTTTTAAGGTGCGCACTGATTGCTTCAATCGCCAATTACGGTTGTCTTTCATGACCTTAAAAACCGGCGACAAGCCTTTAATCAGCGTTTTCATACAGTATTAAAATGATTCTACAAACTTGATTTCCGTGGCAGCTAAATTGC
>CALDWC010000151.1 GCA_937923945.1 uncultured Treponema sp. | reverse complement strand
AACAATTAGGAAACGCTGTTAAACGGCGTCAAACCTTTAATCAGCGTTTCCTCAAGGCGTTTTTTTTGAATCCTGGTTAGGAAATCACGGAGAAACATGGGAAGAAGTGCGAGCAGGAAAGAGTAAAAATAATACGGCTTTATTTTCAACAAATGAGGGAGGATGGTATTTTGAAATCCAAGAGTAAAATTTTATATGCAGTATTGATCTGTGTTTTATCATGCGCTGCAGTGGCGGAAACGGTAAGAACATTTGAAGTTAGCAGTGCGTTGATAAGTTTTCATGGAAAAACACTCAAATTCGGTGAAAGCTATACACCGGAGAAATTTGAACAAAAGTTCGGTAAATCGTTGGGCAGGGAATCATATCCGCCCGGCGCATGGGATATATCCTATCTTGATGAAGGAATTGTGTTCTTTTTTACGGAAAACGATAAACTGAAACGGCTCGCTTTTTACATGGACTATTTTGATAAAATAAACTTGTACGAAGTGACAATAAGCAAAGGCGATACCTATAAAACGATACGAAAGCAGCTTGAAGATAAAAATCTCTCTTTCAGTGTAACGGAATATCCGAAGCAAGGCTGGCAATTTAATGTGGACATTTCTACGGATCACGGCGAGTATGTTGTAAGGATTGATTGTCCTGCAATGAAAACTCGTGAAGTGGAAACGGTTTATTTTAGTCGCGAATACTAAACTGCAAAACATCATCCGCCTTGCTTTTTTTGTGAGGCGGTGTGCAGTATGAAGGGCGTGAATAAATACTAATCGGAATACAAATTCCAAAAAGTTATTGAGCTTATATTCAATAGCGATCACTTGGATACTTTCAAAGACGCAAAGAAAAGCAAAATCCAGTCCGTGCGGCGATTCTTTTTAAAAAGATTTCATGGTCCAAAATGCAAGTACGGTTGACCGAAAACGCAGTGAGTTTTGAGTAAAAACACAGTGAGAATTAAAAAAAACGCAGTAGGTTTTACCCTAAAACTCACTGAGAATTTACCCAAATCCCAGTGAGAATTTACCCAAAACTGAAATTCTTTTAAAAATAATTGTCAGAATAACGGACATACATTTAATATGATAAAATGCGAGCGCTTGATATTTTATGTATTTATTTTTATAAAAAATAAATAAACACGTCCGGTGTGACGATTTTTCAGTAACTTTTCACTCAAAACTTGGTAAATTTTTAAAATTTCTCGGCAAATATTTTAAAATATTTGGTAAATTTTCGGTGAAAATCCGGTAAAAATCGGTTGCATGCGAACGGTTGCTTTCCCTCGTTTTATAAAAATCGCAAATATTTTTTTAACTCTTTTCTCCTTGAGACTTTTTACGAACTTCAGAAAAAGTCTCAAGCCCACTCTCCCGATCAGCCAAAAATTTCTTTTCGGTGTTTTGTTCCCAAAAGTTGCAAATTTTCCTGCAATGAATATTGTGTTTGATAATTTTGTTTTAAATCGATGATAAATCGATTCATCGAAAAATGCTGAAAACAGAAAACTTCGGAATAATCACTTTTTTCATATAAACTTTTAAGCGTTTTCCAATACGATGCAAAAATTTTTTTCGGTCCCAACTCACTATAACCGACAATATACAGTTTTGCATTAAAATTTTGCTGTAATTGAAGTGCCGTATTTGCCATAAAACACTGTGAAGCAACAAAAAACCGTTCCAATTCATCTGAACCGGTTTTTTCCGAAAAGGAACGAACCAGTTTTTTCAGCAATACGGTTCTTGCCGTGTGAAGCGGACTTTTATTTAAGATTAAAACATTTTCTCGAAAATCAATTTCCAATTCGGGATGTTCGCGAAAAAATTTTTCGGCAAGTTTTCCCGCCTGTCCGACTAAATACCGCCGATTTTCAGCACGCTGTTCATTTTTACCGGGGTTATCGCCGAT
>CALDWC010000150.1 GCA_937923945.1 uncultured Treponema sp. | reverse complement strand
ATACCGGACAATGACAATGTTAGATCAATTGGAGATTCTGCTTTCAAGGGCTGCTTATCACTCACTACCATCAACATACCGAGCAATGTTACATCAATTAGAAATTCTACTTTCGAGGGCTGCTCATTACTCACTACCATCAACATACCGAAAGACGTTACTAAGATTGGGAGGAAGGCTTTCTATGATTGCAGTGGTTTAGCTTCTGTTACCTTTGCCGATCCGAAGGGCTGGGCAACATATACAGACAACTATACAATCAAAGAGGATGATATCGATAAGTCGCAGTTGAAGGATAAAAGCACGGCTGCAACCCTCTTGCGTGAGACGTACTGCTCGAAGTATTGGAAAAAGAATTAAAGAAACGGCATACGCTTTTTTCGCTTTGAGCGTGTAATCAAAGCGGAAAACTTATACGCCCCGCAGTGTTAAAAGGAACGGCACTGCGGGGGAAAAAGACGGGCAGAAAGCCCGATGTTAAGGAGAAAGTTAGTATGGAACTAGCTATGACTATCAGTTTAATAAGCGGTAGTATTTCAATTATTGTCGCTTTAATCGGTTCGTTTACTTCATTACATATTGCAAAAAAAGACAGAAAGGAACGAAACTTTACAAAAACATGCACAGAACTATGCAATAATTTAGAACTTTTTTATAAACTTGAGGATGAATATACAAAACTTGTTGCAGAATTACGCACGGAAAAGGGCATGCAAACATACAATAAACCTGATTCTATTAAAAGAGAAATGCGTGATAAGGTACGAGCATCTGTAAACGATGCCGATTTCACGTATAAACCTTCACACCTGAAAGACTACAAAAAAATGCTTGACATCGACTAGATAAGCCGATTAGTCCATCGTGTTTACGGAAACGCTGATGAAAGGCTTGACGCCGTGTATCAGCGTGTAGAGATTCCCTCAATTCTCGATTGAATTAATCAGTGCCTCCTTGACGCCGTTTAACTTTGCCGTTGATAAACGCGCCATTTTATAAAAAACGTTTTGCGACGGTTTCAAGTACTTCAAGCGTTTTTTGAATTTCCTCGTGCGTGTTAAAAAACGAAAAGCTGAAACGCACCAAGCCCTGCTTTTGTGTTCCCAGCGCTTCATGAAGTCGCGGAGCGCAATGTGCCCCCGGACGCGTTGCAATTCCGTACTCCTCATCCAGCAATAAACTGAGTTCGCTTGAAGGAACATCGCCCAGATTCAGCGACACAATCGCGGACGTTTTTTCGCAACGCCTGTCCCCCGCAATACGCACCGCAGGAATCGCTTTCAAGCCCTTGAGAAATTCCCTTTTTAGTGCAGCAAGATGCGCTTCAATTTTTTCCGGTCCCGTTTCCAAAACAAATTCCACACCGCCACGCAGCCCCATAAAACCCGGCACGTTCATCGTCCCGACTTCAAAAACATCCGGCAGCTGATTCGGGTGACGATGATTAAACGAATCAAAGCCGCTTCCTCCCGAAAAAACGGGCTGAAAATCAAAATTGCCGTTTACGCAAATGGCGCCGGTACCGCCCGGACCGAACAGCCCTTTGTGTCCGGTAAAACAAAAAATCGAATGATCAAAATGCGCCATATCAAGGGGACAGGTTCCCGCCGTTTGGGATGCATCAACGATGAGAATCAGCTTGTGCTTTTTTGCAATTTCGTACACGCGTTCCAAATCGGTTTTATTTCCGGTAACGTTTGAAGCGTGCGTTACCACGATTGCTTTCGTGTTCGACCGGATCAGCGTTTCAAATTCATCGTATTTTAAAACGGCATCACGGTCAATACCGACATGCGAAACTTGCAAGCCTTTTTGCTCCAGTGCATACAGGGGACGCAACACGGAATTATGCTCGGTTACCGTGGTGATAACGTGATCATGCGAGCCGGTAAAAAGAGACGCCAGTACCAAGTTCAAACTTGCGGAACCGTTTTGCGTGAGCGCAATATGCTCCGGCTCCGCAAGCTGAAACAATTTCGCAAGCGCTTCCCTCGTTTTGTATATTTGCTCAAAGGCATTCACGGCAGCCCGATGCGAACCCCGTCCCGGATTTCCGTACTGCCCCGAACCGATTCCTTCCGTAACCAACTCAATAACGCGATCGGGTTTTATCAACGTCGTTGCCGCATTGTCAAAGTAAATCATGATTCGTATTATAATTCAAGTGCAAAGATATTTCAATACAATAATTTTATATCGAAATACAAAGGTAACGAACAATCAGTATCACGACAAGCGAAAGCATTTTAGAGTTACTGTCCGAAATGGTCGAGCTCGCAAAATGTGCAAATCCATGTAACCTTTCTTTAAAAATTGATTTCCTTACAAATAAAAATCCTCTTGACAAAACACTTGAAATTCACGTTTATTTTGCCGACAATAGAAGAGGACGTGCGGAGTGTTTATGAAAAAATATATTGCAGCTATTTTTTACGCGATTTTGCTCTCATCGCTATATGCACAAGTTTCCTTTGTGCCGAGCGTTGATATTTTTTCACTGACGCATTTTAAAAAAGAAAAGCCCTATTTTGAAACAGCCGTTGATGCAACTTTAAATCTTAATATCCAGGCGTCGCATCGAGCTTATTTTGACGCCGCTTTTTCAGTAAACTTGGATAACCCAATCGCTTTTTTTAATCTCGATAAAACAAAGCGAAAAGCGATTGAAGCATTTTATCTGGATTCCGCATTAACGTTTCCGTCGATAAACGACACGAATATTTATTTTGCGTTGTTTTACGGACAATATGATTATTTAAACTCGGATAAAATTTTGCGAGAAACGGCAAAGGTTGCTATGGAAAGTTCCGCTTTTCAGCATGAGTATCCGACTTTCGTCTTTGCACCCCGATTATCGATTGACGGTTTAGGCGTTTCGTTGTACGGTTCCCTCAAATATTTACCGGTGTATTTTGCGGGCTACACGTATTGGAACGGCTTATACACCAAAGATAGTTTTGAAATTTCGACCGACTTTCGGATGGGACGCAGTTTTTCAGCAGGAGCGGTTAATCTATTTTTGGGAGCAAAATTTTCCCGGTACATAAAAGATACGATTCTTCGCGCCGGAATTTCGGGAATTTTACAGGCAAATGAAATATACGAG
>CALDWC010000149.1 GCA_937923945.1 uncultured Treponema sp. | reverse complement strand
GAAACATAGCCTCTGTTTCTCCAAGAATCTAGCCTATATTTCTATAGAAATATAGACTAGATTTCTCTTTAATTATACACTAAACGTTAAGGAGACACTGATTAATTCAATCGAGAATTAATCAGTGTCCACCTTTAAAATCTATTGTTTCGCAAATGTTCAGAATCTACCTTATTATACTGAACATTGAGAAACAATAAGGAAACGCTGTTAAATGGCGTCAAGCCTTTAATCAGCGTTTCCTTAACTCCATTCATATCGTATTACTGGATACCGTACGAACATAGTACCGGACACATTACGAGCGCAATACAGGATATACGCTTGACTATACCGAGGCACGATTAAGTACTATGCAGCAGCTCTCTTTAGGATGCAATTTTAAACGGCGTCAAGCCTTTAATCAGCGTTTCCTAAAGCGATACCTTCGTTGTATCTTTCACATCTTTCATCTGCCAACATCGGAGACAACATCTGCCTCCCTATTTGTTTCTTGTTGCTTTATCTCTACCACTTTTGATTGTAACATTTTACCGAAAATCCGTATAAGGTTTTTCATTGCGGATTAAGCGCAAAAAATCAATTGAAAACTTTCAGCTGCAACGCAAAATATCGCGATATTTAGAGTGTACATTTCCTAAAACGTGATTTCTATATCTGCTTGAAACTCACAACTATTTTACTTATAATACCTATAAGAGTTATAAAAGTTATGAGCTTAATTGCAATTGATACCGCCGGATTAAAACCGAATTCTTTTTCTATTTCAGTCAAAACGGAAACCGGTATTTTTACCCGGCAGTACGATTTTGATTCGCGCGTTTTCGTTGAACGTCTTTTACCCGCAATGGAAAACATAACTGCCGAAGCAGGAATTTCTCCGTATGAAATTGATACGGTTTTAGTTGCGGAAGGTCCGGGTTCGTTCACCGGTTTGCGGTTGGCGTACTCCGCAGCAAAAGCGTTTTCGCTCGCAAATGGCGCGCGCCTCATTCCGATTCCAACCCTTGCCTGCGTTGCCTTTTTATTTACCCCTTATACCGGACAATTACTAACTGCAATCGACGCAAAACGAGGTTCCGTATACGGACAAATTTTCGATGGAGCAAAAGCCGTCAGCGAAATTTTTGACAAACCTTTCATAGAATTTTTAGATGCACTTGAAAATAAAAATACCCTCTGTGTGTGCATCGGCGCTGACACAATCAAAAAAAGTTTTGAAACATTTATTGCAAATTCTGAAAACGCTTCTTATAAAACTAAAACAGGTCTTTCTTTATCTGAGTTAAAAAATATACTTCATTTCGTGGAGGTACAAACTACTTTTTCTCTTGCATTGGTGCAGTATTTTACGGCGCATGAATCGGAACTTTTAACTCGCCCGTACGATGATTACACTGCTCCGATATACATCCGTAAAAGTGACGCGGAAAAGTGAGCTGCTATGGCTGAATATTTTGCAAATGAAACCGAAAAATTTTTGAACCATGATGCAACCGATTTACTCGGACCGACCATTTTACCGGTTGTGATTATTGATAAAAATTTCCGCATTATGCGGATTACAAAATCATGCATAAAACTTTTTTCGGATTACTACAACTTAACCATAAAAAACTTTTTTGATATTTTTAAAAATTCTTTTAAACCGGTACAATTACAAGAATGTCTCACTACTTTACAATCACCGGAAAAAGGATTTACCTGGACAGGAACAATCGGTCATAAAAGTCAAGTCGCATGCAGTATTTATACAAAGCTCACCTTTATTCCGCTTTTTTTAAAAAATAACTTACAAGGATACTATGCGTTTTTTGAAAATATTACCAAAGATTTTGTTGAAAACAGAATGAACATTTTAAATGGCTTACTTAAAGCTTCAAAAATGAAAGACAAAGATACCGGCTACCATACAATACGGGTGAATTATTATTCAAAACTTTTAGCAAATTATATGCATCGGAAGCATCTGTACCCGAATATTATTAACGTTGACTTTGTTGAAAATATCGGATTGTATGCCGCCATGCACGATATCGGAAAAATAGGCACGCCCGACTATATTCTCCAAAAGCCGACTGAATTAACCGATGCCGAATGGAATATAATGAAAGAGCACACGATAAACGGTGCGATGATTCTGTCCGGTTTTGAGCTTCCGATGGCTCAAGATATTGCGATTTCACATCATGAACGCTGGGACGGTACCGGTTATCCGTTTCGTATTTCCAACAATCTCATTCCGCTTTCTGCGCGTATTGTTGCCGTTGCCGATGTGTACGATGCACTACGAAGCAAGCGTACTTATAAAGAGGATATGACTCACGATACGGCAATCGATATGATTATTGCCGACAGTGCAACGCACTTTGACCCCGATATTATAAAACTGGTTAAAGAAATCCACCCATACTTTAATCGCGTCTGGGAAAAACTCCGCGATAAAGAATAAATATCAAGAAACGAATATGGAAGCCGCACTGCTTTTATGAGCAGTCCTATACATCCAAATTCGCCAACACCGCATGTTCTTCGATAAATTTGCGGCGCGGTTCAACTTCATCACCCATTAGCGTACTGAAAATGCGATCCGCTTCAATCGCATCCGAAAGCGTTACCAAACGCATTTTTCTGTTTTCCGGATCCATCGTTGTTTCCCACAACTGTACGCCGTCCATTTCGCCTAAACCTTTATACCGTTGAACGGAAGGATTTTTATCCCGTCCGATTTCGTCCAAAATTTTTGCCCGCTCTTCATCCGTATACACATAGTGATCAACTTTGTTGTAACTTATTTTGTAGAGTGGCGGCATCGCAAGGTAGACGTGTCCATTTTCAATCAACTCGGGCATGTATCGAAAAAAGAACGTTAAAAGCAAGGTGCGGATATGCGAGCCGTCAACATCGGCATCAGCCATAATTATCACTTTGTTGTACCGCAATTTTGAAATATCAAAATTTTTGCCGATTCCCGTACCGAGCGATGCAATAACCGGCTGTAGTTTTTCGTTATTGACCACTTTTTCCGGACGGGTTTTTTCAACATTCAACATTTTTCCCCAAAGCGGTAAAATCGCCTGTGTTTTGCTATCACGACCTTTTTTCGCCGAACCGCCTGCAGAATCGCCCTCAACAATGTATACTTCGCACAAAACGGGATCTTTTAACGAACAATCAGCAAGCTTTCCCGGCAATCCGAAACTTTCAATGCCGCTCTTTCGCCGCGTCGCCTCTTTTGCGCGTCGCGCTGCGAGCCGTGCGGAAGCTTCCGAAGTACATTTTTCCAAAATTTTTTCAATCACTTTCGGATTAGTTTGGAAAAACAACGTCAGTTTTTCGTTTACGGTTGATTCAACGATGCCGCGGATTTCACTGTTTCCGAGCTTCGTTTTCGTTTGACCCTCAAACTGAGGTTCTTCCACCTTGGTCGAAAGCACCGCCGTTAAACCGGCACGCACATCATCGCCGGTCAATTTTTCATCCTTATCCAGTTTTTTCAACAATTTAGGATAATTTTTCAAAAATTCGTTCATCACGCGAGTCAGCGCACTTTTAAGCCCCTCAAGATGTGTTCCACCCTCATACGTGTTAATATCATTCACAAAGGTTAAAATATTTTCGTTGTATCCGTCATTATACTGCAACGCAAGTTCAATTTTGGTACCGTTTTTTTCATTTTCGATAAATACCGGTTCCGCCGGAAATACTTGTTTTGATTCATTCAAATACTGCACAAAATGCGAAATACCGCCTTCAAACTTAAAAGTAACTTCCTTCGGCGTAGTTAATCGCTCATCGCGCATAACAATCGTAACATTGCTGTTCAAAAAAGCCAATTCGCGGAGCCGTTTTGCGAGAATATCAAAATCGTATACAGTGGTATCTTTAAAAATTTCCGGATCGGCAGCCCAGCGAATCGTTGTTCCGTGACTTCCGGCGGGTCCCCGTTTTTCAACCGGTTTTTCGGGAATTCCCTGCTTATACCGCTGGAAATATTCAAACCCGTCTACGTATACCGTCGCTTCAAGCCAACTCGAAAGCGCGTTGACTACGGAAACGCCGACACCGTGCAAACCGCCGGAAACTTTATAGGAACCTTTGTCGAACTTACCGCCGGCGTGGAGTCGCGTCAAAACAATTTCCAAGGCACTGACTCCTTCAGTCGGGTGAATATCAACCGGAATACCGCGTCCGTTGTCTTCAACTCGCACAATATTATTTTTTTCCAAAACAACTAAAATATGATCGCAAAAACCCGCCATTGCTTCATCAATGGAGTTATCAACAATCTCATACACCAAATGATGCAATCCCTCAATACCGGTCGATCCAATATACATACCGGGACGCTTTCGTACTGCGTCCAAACCTTTTAAAACCGTAATACTTCCGGCTGAATAATCTTTTTTTTCTGCCATTTTTATTTCCTAAACCATGATTTTTTGATTTTAGTGCGAAACGATTTTACCGCTGCGGCAATTATTTTCTCTGTAAAAAGTTTAAATAATCTATCTCATTCGTTTTATATTATAATCATAATTGAAAAAAAGTCAAAGACTTGCTATAATAATTTATATGTTCAATGATGAAGAAGACAAAAAAGTTTGGAACAAAGTTATAGAAAAAGTTTATCCGTCAATTTCAGAATTTGATAAGGGAATGATTTTATCCAAAATTCATTTTAAATCAGTACAAAACGAAACAGTATACTTTTCTGCAGATTCAAGTTTTGCAAAAAGTTCTTTTGAAACACGTTTATCAAAATCATTTATTGAGGCTTTTTCGGAAGTACTGAGTACTACAGTAAACATTAGCGTTGAATTACATGATGATATTCCCGCAACACCGACAATTGATTTACCGAAAAACTCAACGGAAACCGTTTTTCAGAACACATCGAATAAAAATAAAGTTGAAACTGAAAAACAACTTTCCGAAAAAATAAAAAAACGCCGGGCAGAAAATCCAAAGTTAAATGAAGAATACACATTTGAAAATTTCGTTATTTCGGAAAATAATAACTTTGCAGCAAATGCGGCAAAAGCGATTGCAAAAAATCCCGGTACGGCTTACAATCCTTTTTTAATTTACGGTGGGGTAGGGTTGGGGAAAACGCACCTCATGGAAGCAATTGGTAACGAGCTTGTCGAAAAAACAAACTTGAAAGTGCTTTACGTACCGACGGAAGATTTTATGAATGAATTTCTAAAATGCTTATCGGAAAACAAAATGCAAGCTTTTAAAAATAAATACCGTTATGTCGATGTACTTTTGTTGGATGATATCCAGTTTTTTGAAAAAAAAGAACAATTACAAAATGAATTTTTTTATACCTTTAACCACCTGTACGATACAAAAAAACAAATGGTTTTTACCTGTGACCGTCCGCCGAATACGCTCCAAAACTTAGCTGACCGTTTAAAATCTCGTTTTGAACAAGGTTTAACCGTTGATTTAAAACCCCCTTCGTTTGAAACTCGCTGTGCAATTTTACAAAAAAAACTTGAAATGCAAAATAAAGAACTTCCATCCGATATACTGGAACTTGTTGCGCGAAATATTTCAAGTAATGTGCGTGATTTAAATGCAGCTTTGATTAAATTACTCGCATATCAAGACATGACGCAAAAAAAACTGACCCTTGAAAAAACGGCGGAGCTTTTGCAGGATTCATTCAGTGATAAACGACAAAAAAATATCAGCTTGGATAAAATTCTCAAAGCGGTGGCAAACCTTTTTGAAATAAGCGTTTCGGATATTCGCGGAAAATCACGACAAAAACAAATAGCAACGGCGCGGCATTTTGCAATGTACCTAGCAAAAGAAATGACCCCGATGTCAAGCTCGGAAATCGGCGCGGAAATCGGCAACCGATCACATGGAACCGTTTTACACAGTTGCAACCTCATTGAAGAAGGCGTTTTATCCGATCCGAAAATTCAAACGACTTTAGAGCAATTGAGAAATAATTTACAAAATATGGCGGATTAGATACTTTTTATTTGTTAATAAACGGAAATTTTTTGTTAAAAAACTGCTTATATGTTTTTAATAAATTGTTTTTTTTCAACAAATCCAAAAACATGTAAACAAAACTCGCAGTTATTGATTTTATAAGGAGTACGGTTTTCGTGTACTTTGACGGTTATTGACATATTGACAAAGTCTACTAATACTACTAATATATACATAAAAATAGGAGTGTCAATGAAATTTAATTTTGAAAAGTCAGCTTTATTAAAAGAACTGATAATTGCACAGGAAATCATAGCAACAAAAACAGCAGTTTCAATTTTGTCAAATGTTTTACTTTCTGCAAAAGACGGTAAACTGACAATTCGTGCAACCGATATAAAAGTAAACTTTGAAACAACGATTCCGGTTGAAATTATTGAAGAAGGAAAAACGACGGTTTTTTGTGATAAATTAGTCGGTATTATTAATTCATTACCGGAAGGTGAAATCGAAATTTCAGAAAAAGATCAATCATTGCATATTAAACATTTGGCGAAAAAAGCAAAATTTCAACTTAAAACGATTGCAGATAATGATTTTCCACCGTTTACCGAACCTGAAAATATTGAATTTTTTGAAGTTTCTGCAGCAGAATTAAAAGAAATGATTACAAATACTATTTTTGCCGTTTCGGATGATCAAACCCGCTATTTTATGAACGGCGTTTGTATGAAAAAAGAAAAAAGCGATTTACTTTTTGTTGCAACGGACGGACGCAGACTTTCCTATATTCGAAAATCTTTTAATTTATCCGGTGAAGATTCAAATGAAGTAATTATTCCAACAAAAATTCTGAATATTATCAATAAACGTTTAACCGAAAACGGTAATGTGTCAATTGGATTTAATGAAAAATTTGTATTTTTTAACTTTAACAATTATAAATTTTCGAGTCCGCTCATTGAAGGTAAATTTCCGAATTATGATCGCGTTATTCCCGAAAGTCAGGCGAGTAGTTTTGAATTAAATCGAGCTGAATTTTTAGAAGCGCTCAAGCGTGTTTCTATCTTAGTTGATAAAAACTTAAAACGCATTTATTTTGAACTTTTTCCGGGACGTTTAAATATTACTTCCAACGAAAAAGAAATCGGTAATGCGGCTGAAGAAATTCCTTGCAAGTATGACGGTGCGGATGTCGCATTTGCGTTTAATTACGGATATTTGGAAGAACCGATTAAAGTGATGTCGTGCGATTCCGTTATTATTAAGTTTACGGATATTGAACACGCAATGACATTATGCCCTTCGCCTGAAGCCGATTACTTTCATATCATAATGCCGATGCGTGTTGAATAATTTTCTGCTGCAAGCACGGGCTCTGTCTCGTGCTTTTTATTAACTGCATCATTAATTTAGAAATATATATCCGCTTGCTTTTTTCGTAGCTTTATGCTAAAATGGCGCGCTTATGAGCGACACAACGAATGAATCTATTATTAAAATTCCCATTGAAGAAGAAGTAAAACAGGCGTACATCGATTACTCGATGTCGGTTATTGTAAGCCGTGCGTTACCGGATGTTCGAGATGGCTTAAAACCGGTACATCGCCGTATTCTGTATTCGATGGAAGAAAAAGGTTTGCGATATTCTGGACCGACCCGAAAATGTGCGAAAATTGTCGGTGATGTTTTGGGTAGTTATCATCCGCACGGCGATGCTTCCGTTTATGATGCGTTGGTTCGGTTGGGACAGGATTTTTCACAGCGGTATCCGGTTATTTGTCCGCAGGGAAACTTCGGTACGATTGCAGGCGATCCGCCGGCAGCTTACCGTTACACCGAAGCAAAAATGGAAAAAATTGCTGAGGCGATGGTCGAGGACATAAAAAAAGAAACCGTTGATTTTATTCCGAACTTTGATGATTCTACCGTGGAACCGACTGTTTTGCCGGCGAAGTTTCCGTTTTTGTTGGCAAACGGTTCAAGCGGTATTGCGGTTGGTATGGCAACCAATATGCCGCCGCACAATTTAAGAGAAATCGCTGCGGCAATTTCCGCATATATTGATAATAACGACATTACGATCGATGAACTGATAAAGCACATAAAAGGTCCCGATTTTCCGACTGGGGGCATTATCTATGGAACAAAAGGTATTAAACAGGCGTATAAAACCGGACGCGGTAAAGTGATAATCCGCAGCCGTTTCAAAATTGAAACGGATAAGCGCGGTAAGGAATCAATCGTTTTTACCGAAGTTCCGTATCAGGTGAATACGACCAACCTGGTGATGAAAATCGGTGAACTTGCCCGTGATAAGCAAATTGAAGGAATTGCAAACGTTAACGATGAAAGCTCGGATCGTGCAGGATTACGCATTGTCGTGGAATTGAAAAAAGGTGCAATTCCTAAAATTGTTTTAAACCAACTTTTTACGAAAACGCAGCTACAGGCAAACTTCGGAGTGATTAATATCGCTTTGGTTAACGGACGCCCGGAAACGCTAAATTTAAAACAGCTGATACAATATTTTGTCAATCACCGTTTTGAAGTGGTAACTCGCCGGACGCAATACGATTTGCGGAAAGCCGAAGAGCGTGCTCATATTTTACGCGGTTTGATTATTGCGTTGAATAATATCGATGAAGTAATAGAAATAATCAAAAAATCGAAAGATATTCCCGAAGCGAAAGATACGTTAATGAAACGATTCAATCTTTCGGAAATTCAATCCCAAGCAATTGTGGATATGAAATTGGGACGACTCACCAGTCTCGAAATTAACAAAATCAAGGAAGAACTGGAAGAACTGGAACTTTTGATTGAATATTACAAAGATTTACTCGCAAATCCCGGTAAAATTTATGCCCTTATAAAGGAAGAAACTCAAGAACTTGTTGATAAATTCGGTGATGACCGCCGTACGGATATTGTTCCCGATGAAGTTGAACAGCTCGATATTGAAGATTTAATTCAAAAAGAAGAAATGGTTATTTTAATTTCAAACCTCGGATTTATAAAACGTATTCCTTCATCGGCGTATAAAATTCAAAATCGTGGGGGAAAGGGGTCTTTGACGGCAAAGCTGGTTGAAGATGATTTTATCGATCAGGTTTTTACTGCTGTTACGCATGACTATATTATGTTTATAAGTAACTTGGGAAAAGCTTACTATCTCAAAGTGCATGAAATTCCCGAAGCGACGCGAACAACAAAGGGAACGCATATTAAAGCTTTGTTAGCGATTGATGCGGAAGAAGAAATAACCGCGATTGTTTCATTTAAAGAATTTTCATCGGATATGTATTTGATTATGGCAACGTCAAGCGGTACCATTAAGAAGATTACGATTGATAATTTTGCAAATGCCAAAACGCGCGGTATTCGGGCGTTAAACTTAAAAGATTCCGACCATTTAGTCAGTGCGATTTTGTCAAACGGCTCCGATAATATTATGATGGTAACAAAGCAAGGCAAGGCGCTGCGCATTGCAGGTGAGAGCGTTCGTCCGCAGGGACGTGCCGCAGGCGGCGTGCGAGGTATCAATATTTTGGACAGTGATGAACTTGCCGGAGCTGTCCGCGTTGATGACGAGCAAAGTATTTTACTGATTACGGCAAACGGATACGGTAAACGAGTCGCTTTTTCTGAATTTTCCGAACACGGACGCGGTACGGGCGGGCAAAAAATTTATACGGTTACCGAACGAACCGGCGAAGTGATCGGTGTTATTACGGTTTATGACGATGATGAAGTGGTTTGTATTACCGGACAGGGAAAAACCCTTCGCCTGAAAGTAAATACAGTCGGCATAATGGGGCGGTCGGCACAAGGGGTACGCGTTCTCAACATTGATGTACCTGACTTTTTGGTTGGCTTGGACGTTGTTGCCCGCGAAGATGCCGAATAATCTCTAAAATTTTAAAATTGTTTCACGTGAAACATCTTCCGTACGGCAATGGCATTGAAACCGTTTCACGTGAAACTTGTTTTTTCTCTCATCCTTGTTTTATAAAATCTCTAAAAATTTTAAATTTTAATATTACATAACTTTATTTTATTTAGAAACGTTGGTTTTGCACGTTTAGGATAAAAATTACATAATATTTTATCATGGCAGCAAAACGGTATTTTGTGGTATATATAAATTGTTTCACGTGAAACATTGTGCAGCGCTATTACAAGTGCGGTATTTAAATAAAACTTAGAATTATGGGCGAAAAGCGGTGTGGAAATAAAGCTACGCACTCCGCTCGTGGCGGTATTGCATTGTTTTTCGAAATGCGGAGTGCGTCCGTTTCGTATCACGCTTTTTACGTCGCAAGCATAAAAGCTTTCGGTGTATGGGATGATATATTATGAAATTGATATAATGTACTAGTTCACTCATACTATATTAATATCGCACATAATATGCGGGAAAATTTTTGAATTAAATTTTGTAACGGATTGATTTTTGCGCATTTTATTTATAAAATTATCGGAGGAATTTTTATGAAACGAAAATTTTTATCAATTGCGGTGAGTATTGCGGTTTTATTTGCCGGTACGGTTATGCTGAATGCGCAAAGTAACGCAGACCTCATGACGCTGTTTCGTGCACTCCCTGAAGAAGCTTTACCGTTCGGTTTCGGTGATGAAGCGCCGGCAAAAAATTGGGAAGCATATATTGATGTGTGTGATGAGAAAAACCGCTATTTGAATTTTCGAAAAGATGTTGCCGAATGGGAAATGTGTTATTGGAATGTGAAAGACGGAAAAAATTTGATTTTAATTTGTACCGGCTTTGATACTTTTTTTTACGAATACAATAAAGGAAAAGTTTCCAAAACGGAAAAATACGGCATAAAAGAGATGAAAAAGCAGATTCAAAAAAGTATTGCACTGAACGCTGTGGACAATTGGGTGCAGTTTTATCCGCCGCGGGAAGGAACAAGTATTTCGGTCATTATTAACGCATGCGATTATATGGCGTTTCAGTGGAAAAACGAAAAGTTTATGCTTCTAAAAAAGTATCCGAAAAAGAATAGCACCATGGATGATTTGGTACAAGGTTTTGCAAAAGCACTCAAAGCTCGCGATATTGATGCGTGCATGCAGTATATCTTGCCGTCATACATTTCAGAGCAATGTATGGGAATGCTTGAAGGCAGGCGGGAACAGTTTCTTTGCGAACTGCTCGGCGGGGAAACGGACGGTTCGTATTGCTGTCCTTCCTCATTCAATGATATAAAAAATATTTCGTATCAGTATGATAACGATATCGAAGGAATGCCCTATCATTTTTGCATTGAACTTAAAAACGGTCGTTCGTATATATATTATCCGAATTTTGAAACGGTGGAAATACACACATACATAAATGCTACGACGGACGAAGTTCAATACATTCCGTATATTACCGGAGAAGGTATTGGTTAAAGGATACGCTGATGAAAGGTTTGACACCGTTTAACAGCAAACTTTGCAAAACAAAGTTTTTGCAAAAGTAAAGTATTTAACCCGAGTTTTTGAAAGACTACCTTAATTCTAGATTTAATCAGTGCATTCTTTTAAAGAAAGCGTTTTGCAAAAATTTCGGAAGAAGAGACAAAAATTCGAACTATGCCTAAAAAATACGGCGTTGCGATAATACGGAAAGTTTTTTCTGAAGAAAAAAACTCAGTAATTTTTATTAATCTTGACAAAGCTTGCGATTTATTTTATTACGCCGGATTGCGTCGCTTAGTTTTGCGTGCAATGATCGTGAAATTTTGTTTTATTTGTTTGCAATGCGTATGCGATAGCGGTATCGTACTTTTTATTTTGCCTTAAAATTATGAAGTTTTCGCTGTTTTAAAAGGCTGAGCTTATAAAAGCGACGCCTAGCTATATGAGAAAATAGGTAAAAATATTCATGCAATTAATTGTTAAAAACCTTATCATCTTAAAAAAAAAGAACTTGACTTTTTTTGATATATTTGTTACTATTAGCTTACATTTAATTTTGAGGAGTTTACTATGTCAATGATTGGAAAAGAAATTGTTGATTTTACGCTTGATAGTTTTCATGCCGGAAAGTTTAATAAGGTTAAAAAAAGTGATTTGCTTGGAAAATGGTCGGTGCTCTTTTTTTATCCTGCCGATTTTACCTTTGTTTGTCCTACGGAGCTCGAAGATTTGGCTGATACGTATCCTGAATTTCAAAAAGCGTCGTGCGAGATCTACAGTGTTTCAGTCGATTCTCATTTTGTACACAAGGCTTGGGCGGATGCTTCGGAGACAATTAAGAAAATTAAGTTTCCAATGCTTTCGGATCAAAGGCATATTTTGTGCAAAGATTTGGATGTTTTGATTGAAGAAGATGGGCGTTCGGAGCGAGCGACTTTTATCTTAAATCCCGAAGGAAAAATTGTTGCTTATGAAGTTGTTGCCGGAAATATCGGTCGAAATGCGGCGGAACTTTTGCGACGGCTTGAGGCTTTGCAATTTGTTGCAAAACACGGCGATGAAGTTTGTCCGGCACGGTGGTCTCCCGGGAAAAAGACGCTAAAGCCCGGTATTGACTTGGTTGGTAAGATCTAAGCTTTTTTATAAAAAGTTTTTATTTTTAACTTTCTAGCTCTAAAGATTTTTTAGTTTTTAGAGCTAGTTTTATAATAATATTCATAGTTTTTCTTTGCTTTCAGCCTTTAATAAATAGCGGTTTTTAGCTTTAATTTTTCGGATTACTTGGCTCACTGATGTTTGTTTAGACTGAAGAGTTTTTTGTAGCTGCACGAGTACAACAAAAAATAAACCGGAGTTCATAAACATATAATCATCAATGGATAATAACGCAAGATTATTGGAATGTGAACCGTGTTACGAATCATAAAAAAATAATAAAACATAAATAACTCAAAATACATAACTCGAATATAAAAATTTGTTGTAGAATTTTTTTATCGTTTTTGCTATCATTATAAAACAATATATGCAGCAGATATTTATACGGAACGCAGAATTAAATGATATTGCTGCTCTTATGAAAATAGAGCGGGAATGTTTTGACTGCGATACAATCGAAAATGAAATGGTATATCGTGAGCGGATAAAATATTTTCAAGACGGTTTTTTGATTTTACAAAGTGGAAAGCAGGTAATCGGTTTTATTTGTTCGGAGATTTGGCATGATAGTTCAGAGTTGACTGCTGATAAGTTTACATTACAACATTCGATTACCAAATCGTTGGATATGAACGGAAATACTCTGTACATTTCATCGTTGGCAGTTTCGAAAGATTATCGCGGCTGTAGCTTTGGCGAAAAATTATTTCAAACGTTGATAAACCAAATTGCTGTACGCTATCACGGTGTTACGGAAGCGCTTCTACTGGTCGGCAGTTCATGGAAAGCAGCACAAAATCTTTATGTAAAAAATGGTTTTGAAGTATGCGGCGAGTTGCACAATTTTTTCGGCGGTAAAAATATTACTCCTTATAACGGCATTGTTATGAAAAAATACATACAACGCTGATATAAAAATAGTTGGTAGCCACCGATGATGGAAATGGTACCGGTTTAAACACAACAAGGAATTTATCCAAAATATTATTCTACGTCTGGTATAATTATTTTTAATTGAGTCGGATATAAACGGACGGTTAACTTCGCCGCAGCATTAGTGCGGCTCATTAACCGGTCGACTCTTGCTCACGCAAGAGATCGCTTTTTATACTGCCGTTTCTCACTGAGTTGCGAAACGGCGGAAATCAGCCTATTCGCAAACTGATGTTTGCTCATCGCTGATTTTTAATGAGCAATTTTGATGGCGGTCTCTAAACACGGAAGTTTTTAAAGACCGCCTTTTATGTTAGTTAATCTTTTTTCCGTAATACGCGGACTCGTAAATCCTTTTTACATCGGCTGGTGTTGGCTTTCCGGGAAAGGTGGACACTGATTAATTCTCGATTGAATTAATCAGTGTCTCCGTAAGCGTACAGGGATCTGCGTGGGTATGTTCGCTCATACGATCCAAAACCGTTGCGAACTTTTTCGCGTTAAAATCAACTTCCGTACAGTCTTTAAAGCACAAAGGGAAACGTTGATTAAAGGCTTGACGCCGTTTACCGGCATACTTTGCGAAACAACGATTTTAAAGGTTGGCGCTGAAAAGTAGTCTCTAAAAACATCAGTTTTTAGAGATGTCCTTAATTCTTGATCGAATTAATCAGTGCCTCCAAAGGGATATTGAGTTTTTTGTTTAATTCACGAACTGTTTCGGCAATGTCTTTTACGCCAAGTCTTTTTTCCGCTAAGCCATATTTATCCGAGAACTTGCGGTTGAAGTCGATAATATATGGCACTAGGATGGCATTTGCATTTTTAAAATGCACATCGCATTACACGGACGCACCGTTTAATATGAAAAATACTGTACATATCCTCCATAGGGTTTCAGTCGTATTAATAACGGCTTTTTGGAAATTGCCGTTTCGGATTAACGACAAAGCGGCTCATCACTTCAAGTGTCGCGATGAAATAATGTGCTTTCTGGTAATCTGTTCAATATTGAGAATACCGTCATCCGGTTCTGACCACGGTTTGAATTTTTTTCAAAAAAAATGTTATCCATACTTGACATAATAGTAAAAAATTCGTATACTACACTACCGACTATACCGTCGGTATAAAACGGAGAACAATATGTGCGCAAGAGTTCGGTTAAATCCTGAAAAAAGAAAAGAAGAAATAAAAAATGCTGCAATGAAACTTTTTACGGAAAAAGGATTTTCGCATACAACGATGGAAAATATCATCAATGAAACGGGTTTGTCAAAAGGTGAATTTTATCATTATTACAACAGTACAAGCGATATATTGTACGATCTGATGAAAGACGGAATTGAATATAGGAATCAAGTTATAAAATCTAAAATCGGGGAATTCAAAAACGATGAAATAGAATTTATGGCTGAGCGGTTCTACGAAAAAATTGTCGATGATAATCCGTATATGGGTATTTATATAGAGTTCTTGCTTTTAAAAAGTAAAAATCCCAAATTGGAAAGTTTGTTCAAAATCTTGAAAGAAAAGACAAGGAAAGAACTTTTTAGTTTTTTCGAAAAACTACCCAACAGTTTTATCGATGACGAAAAATATACCATGCTTACCGATTTTATAAACTCCCTCATACTAGGAGCGGGGGTTTTGAATGCAAGAAAAGGTTTTATAAAAAACAGAACATTGATTATAAAAATGATACATTTAATTTTGGACAGCGGATGATGGAGAAATATTTTTTTTAATAAAGAAAAAAATGTGTTAAAAAGATGTGTTACGACTTTTTTAAACGGTTGCGGCCGATCGATTAATAATATTAGCTATGGCTAACAATAGGAGAATTTTTTATGGAAAATAATACTAAACAAAAAAGTGTTTTTTATTATGTTTTTAAGTTTGCGGGAAGCGAAAAAGGTAATTACATTAAGACAATTATATTCGCCCTTATCGGTGTGATTTTTTCGCTTGTGCCGTTTTTTTTGGCAAGCGGCATAGTGAAAAATCTTGTCGCAGGCGAAAAGGATTTCAAAGTGTATCAACACGGACTGTTACTGATAGCTGTTTTTTTTATTGTGCGGGTTGTCTTTCATACCTTATCAACAACGCTTTCGCACAAAACTACTTTCAGACTTTTGAAAAATATCAGAATTGCAATTTTGGATAAACTGGAAAGAATGCCGCTCGGAACGATTGAAGCGATGTCATCAGGTTCGTTGAAAAACACTATCGTGGAACGGGTCGACAGTATGGAGACAACGCTTGCACATATTATTCCTGAGGTGCCGGCAAACCTTGCCGCTCCGCTGCTGATATTTATCTATCTTTTGATTTTGGATTGGCGGATGGGTTTGCTTTCGTTGGTAACTTTCCCGGTCGGAGCTTTGGCGATGATGTGGATGATGAGCGGCTATACTCCTCGGTTTCAAAAAACGCAAGACGCGACCAAAAACTTAAATAATGTGGCGGTTGAATATATCGGCGGCATTGAAGTGATAAAGGCTTTCGGAAAGGCGGAAGCGTCTTACGGGAGGTTTGTAAAAGCGGCACGGGAAAGTGCGTACAGTTTTATCGATTGGATGAAATCCTGCCTTGTCCCGCATTCTTTGATGATGACCGTAACGCCTGCAACATTACTTGCAGTGCTTCCCGTCGGCGCGCTTTTTACTTTGCACGGCTCTCTTGCGCTCTCAGATTTTGTGATGATTATCGCACTTGCAACCGGTTTAATTACGCCGCTTTTTTCCATTTTGACTTATATAGATGACATGGCAAAGGCGGTTACAATCTTCGGGGAAATCGATGCGGTGTTGGAAGCCGATGAATTGGATAGACCGAAAGAAAGTGTAAAAACGCCCGTTGATTTTTCGATTCGGCTTGATCATGTAAGTTTTTCATACGATGAAAAGGAAGTTTTGCACGATGTCAGTTTGGAAATTCCGCAGGGGAAAGTAACGGCGCTGGTAGGTCCTTCAGGCTCGGGAAAGTCGACAATTGCACGGCTTATTATGTCGCTTTGGGATGTGAATAAGGGAACGATAAAAATCGGAAATGCCGACATAAAAGATTTGTCTTTTGAAGATTTGAATAAGTATACCTCATTTGTATCGCAAAACGCTTTTTTATTTGATACGACTGTTCGCGAAAATATCAGAATGGGTAATTTACAAGCGAGCGACATGGAAGTCGAGGCGTGTGCAAAATTAAGCGGCTGTTATGATTTTATTATGGCGCTTGAAAACGGCTTTGATACAAATGTCGGAGGCGGAGGCGCACATCTTTCGGGCGGAGAAAAGCAGCGGATTTCTATTGCTCGTGCGATGATGAAAAATGCACCGATTTTAATTCTTGATGAAGCGACGGCGTATACCGACCCCGAAAACGAAGCAATTATTCAAAAGGCAATCGGGAAACTGACGCGCGGAAAAACATTAATTGTGATTGCACACAGGCTTTCTACCGTTACCGGTTCCGATCAAATAGCGGTAATCGATGACGGAAAAGTTTCGGCAATCGGAACGCATGACGAATTATTACAATCATCCGCCTTATATGCAAATATGTGGAACACTCATATCGGTGCAAAAGATACCGGATTAAAAAATAACGAATTAGGAGGAGCTTTATGATAGCAACGCTCAAAAGATTTTTTAAGTTTTGTTCAAAAGAAAATCGAAATCTTTTTTATCGATCGATTTTTCTCGGATTTATTTTAGCCCTTTGTGAAGGGATGAAGTTTGTAGCAACGGGGATTGTTCTGCAAGGCTTTTTTAAAGGCACCCCGTCAAATTTTATTCTTATCGGTTTTTTAGTGCTTGCGGCAAGTTTGATTCTGGGCACAATTGTACGAAGCGTCAGTATGATGCACCAGACAACCGCAGGCTATCGGGAATGTGCCGACAAAAGAATTGAAATTGCCGAGCATCTGCGGTATTTACCGATGGGGTATTTTAATAAAAACAGCCTCGGCGAAATTATTTCCGTCGCCACGAACACGATGGAAAATTTAGGCGATATTGCAACAAAAATCGTACTTATTATTACGCAAGGACTTTTAAATACGGCAGTCTTTACAATATTGGTTACTGTTTTTGATTGGCGTATCGGTTTAATTATGCTTGCGGGAATTTTAATTTTCACTTTTATAAATCATTTAAAGCAAAAGAAAAACAGTAAAATCGTAGAAGAAAAAATTAAAGTCGACACGGCATTGATTGAAAAAGTTTTGGAATATGTGCAGGGAATTGCAGAAATTAAAGCCTATCATATTTCAGGCGATAAACGAAAGGATTTGAATAAAACGCTTGATGATGTTGCGGCAAAAACAACCGAGCTTGAAATGGCGGTCAATAAATTTATTCCCTTTCAAACAATTACTTTAAAACTTACCGGCGTTATGATAATGCTGGCATCAATTTATTTTTATCTTTATTCAGGAATGGAAATTGCAAATACGATAGTGATGATTATTCTTTCGTTTCATATTTTTACCGAACTTGAAAATGCCGGAGCGTATTCGTCGCTTTTGCGGCTCGTTGATATTTCCGTTACAAAAGCCGGAAATATATTGAATCTTGAAGCGATGGATATTTCCGGAAAAACCATTCATCCCGAAAAAAAAGATATTGAGTTAAAACAGGTAGATTTTTCTTATGAGAAAAAAAAGATACTGGACGGCGTAAGTCTTGTTATTCCCGAAAAATCTACGGCAGCTTTTGTCGGACCTTCGGGTGCCGGGAAAACGACCGTGTGTAAATTGATGGCGCGCTTTTGGGATGTAAACGACGGAGAAGTTACGCTTGGCGGTACAAATGTAAAAGAATATTCGATGGATTCTTTAATGGAAAATTTTTCTTTTGTGTTTCAAAATGTGTTTCTTTTTAATGATACTATTGCGAATAATATCCGGTTTGGAAAGCCGGATGCTTCAATAGAAGAAGTGATTGAAGCTGCCAAAAAAGCACAGTGCCACGAATTTATTTCAAAACTTTCGAACGGGTATGACACGGTTATCGGTGAAAAAGGTTCAAGTCTTTCAGGCGGGGAGCGCCAGCGCATTTCGATTGCCCGTGCGATTATGAAAGATTCGCCTATCATCATCCTCGATGAAGCGACGGCGAATATTGACCCCGAAAATGAAAAAGAACTCATGGATGCAATTTCAAACCTCACCAAAGAAAAAACGGTTATCATGATTGCGCACCGCTTAAAAACGGTGGAGCATGCCGACACCATTTTTGTGGTTGACAAAGGGAAAATTGTTGATTCGGGAACGCACGCGGAGCTTTTACAAAGAGACGGCATTTACAAAAACTTTATCCGAAGCCGAGAAGAAGCGGTGTCGTGGAAAATTTCGTAAAGAAACGGGGGTTTAACCGGTTTGCCCTTTAACAAAACCGGAAAGGACTGATGAAAAAAAATGAGCACAGGAAATATCTTTGATGGTGTTGAAGATACTCTCTATATTCCTCTTGCTGCCAGAATATATGTATCTGAAAAGTTTCCGCATTTTTTCTATGATGAAAAAGCGTTATCTTTGAAACGGCACATACAAACGGATGGAATAGATAACAATAGTACGGAATATTTTTATATGGCGAGTGTTTGTAGACAACAAGGAATTGATATAAAAATTAAAAAATTTCTTGAAAAAAATAAAAGAGGAAATGTTGTATTTTTAGGAGCAGGTTTAGAAACAGCATATAATCGCATAAAAAATAAAAGTGCCAATTTCTATGAAGTAGATCTTCCTCAGGTTATAGAAGTACGAAAAAGAGTTCTGGGAAATGCCGGAAATCAGAAACTTATATCAGCAGATATGTTTGACCTCAACTGGATCAAAAAAATAGATTCCTCATTGCCAACGCTTATTTCTGCAGCAGGAGTATATCAATATTTTGATGAATATAACATTATCGATATGATTAAAAGGATGAAGGATCAGATTCCTAACGGAGAATTGATCTTTGATGCTACAAACTCAAAAGGATTAGAGTATGCTAATAAATATGTGAAGAAAACAGGAAATAAAAATGCACAAATGTATTTCAGTGTTGATAATCCGAAAGTGTTTGCAAATAAAACTAATACAAAATTATTAGAAGTTGATGGATTTTTTCAAGGGGCATTAAAGTGTTGCCGTGGATTAAAACTCATTACAAAGATATATATGTATTTTTCCGATAAGTGGCATCGAACATTGATTATACATTTAAAGTTTAATTAAATTTCATTGTTTATGCCGTCAAATATTTCTATGGAAACGCTGATTAAAGGCTTAACGCCGTTTACCGGCGTTAAGCCGAATTCTTACTATGGTTTAGGTGAAAACATACTGTGTTTTAAAAAAAACATA
>CALDWC010000148.1 GCA_937923945.1 uncultured Treponema sp. | reverse complement strand
GGAATTCGTCAAACTTCGCAAACTGATGTTTGCTCGTTTGACGAGTTTTTAGGAACCTTTTGTCTAGCCATAAAAGGCGGAAAAAGCAAAAAAAACGGCATTTTTTCTTCTTTTCCTGCAAAAAGCCTAAAAAAGCGATTATTTTCCGCCGGCGTGCAATGTTTTGTCGTCCTAAAATGAGAAAAATTTTTGCACGCATTTTACTCTTTTTCGCACCCCCCTCCCCTTTTTAATGAGGTTTTGAGGATTGCGAATTTTTAAAAGTGGGGAAAATGAGAGGCGTTTTTTTTTCTGCTTACGTTATAATCAGATTTCCCAAGCCGAAATTAGTATTTTTTCCTGCACCGAAAATACCGGCAAAATCCAGCAGCGCGGCATCGTACGCCTCTTGAGTTCCCGTCAGGCAAAAACTCCCGACAATCCCGCCCATTTTTATTTTTGCATTTTGACGGTGCGAATGGTAATCGTAATCTTGCCACATCAGCTTTCGATTCGTAATCGTAAGCGTATCGGACGGATGATACAGCTCATCGCTTTTATACTTACCATAGAGGCTACAAAGCGTAATAAGCCGCCGATGGATACAATATAAAAAATCTTGGGCGGAAAAACTCACCGAATACTTACCGTGCACTTTAAAGCGTAGCGGCGATACTATCCGAACATTCTTTGTAATGTGCGTTTCATACTCGGAAGGTGCTTTCGGATACTGCCATATATGTACCGCAAAATTTGTTTGAAGATTTCCGTCAGCTTGTAATATATTCATCTCATCCACCATTACCTTTCGTATATGAAATACCGCTTTTTCTTTAAAAAGTCCTTCCTGACCGGCTTCCCGCAAGGCGTAAAAAACATACGGCAGATACTGCACGGCAAAACCGTACAACTGAATGCTTATCGCAAAATGAGTAAGCGGTGTTTTTAGCGGTACCGGTTTATCCACCTTAAAACGAAACGGATGCGAGCCCTTATCTCTTCCGGAAAGAAAGTCCGTATCTTTTTCAATGATTGTTTCAAAAATCACCGCATATACACAAGTTTTATGAAATTGACAATTCGGGCATTTGCTACGCGGAGCAAGACAGCTGATCTTTTTCAACCTGCAACCTAAAATACTCCGAAAAACAATAGCCGGTGAAGTTGCAAAGGAAAACGGCTTTTCAAAGTCAACATAAAATCTTGCATCAATATACGGTAAATTGATTTCTTTCATCGCACAGTCGCCTTATCCAATAAAGTAAAAGCAATGTCAGACCAAAACTCTTTTTTGACTGCATGTATTTCCTCGCGAGTTTTCCACTGTAAATCGGAAAGTTCATCGGCAGGTTCCGGAATATATCCTTCAACACATTTTGCAAAAAACACAAGTCCCAGATGCACTAATCCGACTTTTGATTCCGTTTCATTGATAATCCCAAGATACTGCAATGTAATTTTATCTTTTTGAAAATGATTAAATTCTTCGGAAAGTTCACGAAACATTCCGTTATGTATCGTTTGTAAAATCTCATCGCCCGCATCAGGGAAATCAATATGCCCGCCGATTCCGCATGAGTACAAACCGTGCAAACGGCTTTCCGTTCCGTGACGCGGATAGCACGCAAATTTCCTTTCCGCATTTTGAACGAGAATATACGGAATCAGTTGTTTATATTTTGTATCGGTTTCCGCACAGCTTCGTTCAATCCAGCAAATTTCCGCATCTTTAAAAACATCATCGAAAGCAATTTTGAACGCTCCTGTTTTTGCAACAATTGACTGCTCAATAGAATCCGTTTTTACACAGCATATTTTCATAGAAAGCTTTCTTCCTCACACAAACGAAAAATTTCATCTTCAAATTGACGCATAAGTTTTGCTTTTTCATCTTTCGGTATAAAAGCACAGCTCAAACTGTTTCGTATTAAAATAATACAATCCCATAATCGTAAACCTTCTTTTATCGCTGCACGTTTTATTATAAGTTTCATGCATTCCAAAATTCTATCATCCAAATTATTTTCAAAAATATTACACTTTTCGATAAAGGTGATAATATCATTAACAATCCGAGTTTTTTCTTGCTTACCGGAAGAGTGCAATTTCAAAACATATTTTTTATTGTGCGTTTCATCGCATAATTGTATTTGAAATTTATTTTTTGGATCCTCATATAAAAAATGATAGATAACCTGTATTTTATTTCCGCAGCTGCATGAAACCGTAAACAGCTTCCCGCTTTTTGCTTCTTCTGCAAGTTCGGGATTTTCTTTTACATTGACATAGCTTAGAAACTTGCATTGAATTTTTTTTCTTGCATACATTACAGTTTACTTTCATGTTATAATATATTTCCTGCATTTCGTATTCCTCTTGTCTTGTTCGGCTGTCTTATAAATTATTGTACGCTGTACGATATAAAAAAACTAGTCGGATACATCTCGGCGCGATCACAAGACTGAAGTTCATCTTTCCCTAATAAAAAAAGTGCCGCGGCAACATAGCAAGCGATAGTTGACTTTATTTTTTTTCTGTATAATTACGCAACAATTACGCAACTTTTTTCTGATGAGGAGTAGGAACGCAAAATGAAAGTTCTATTAGTTATTCACGGGTATCCGCCCTTATATATGGCGGGCTCTGAAGTATATACGAGAAATCTTGCGCGTGAACTGGCGAAATCACATGAGGTTTTTGTCTTCCATCGAATTGAAAATACATTGTTACCGCTCTATAACAAAGAAGATAGCACTGATAACAGAATTCATATTAGAAAAATAAATAACTATGAGTCGGAGGATGTGACATTTTATGATAAGTATTTAAATCCGCGAATAGACGATGAGTTTCGTGAGTATGTAAAATTTATTTCTCCTGATGTTGTTCATATCGGTCATTTATCGCACCTTTCAACACAGATCCCAATTATTGCAAAGCGCGAGTTCGGTTTGCCGGTTTTATTTACCATCCATGATTTTTGGATGTTCTGTCATCGGGGACAGCTGATCAATCCTCAAGACCATAAAATTTGTCCGTTACCGAATACTCAACAATGTACGAGTTGTGCTGCTTTTCACTACGATAACGCTGGTTTTAGCTCCGATCTGATTACTGAGCGTAATCTCCATATTAAAAATGTAATGGATTGTATTGATATATTTTTTGCTCCATCACATACATTGGAAAAATTTTATATTGATATGGGCGTTGACCCGAAGAAAATATGCTACTCAAAATACGGCTTTACTATTCCGAAAATGCAAGAGCGTAAAAGGCCGCTCCATACCTGTCTTATTTTTGGCTTTACCGGTCGCATTATATATACAAAGGGAGTGCATATTCTTTGTGAGGCATTCAGTAAAATTTCGGGAAATGCAAAACTGCTCATCTGGGGAAATGCCGATAGCGATTACGCTCAAGCGCTCATAAAAAAATATGCAAATGATAGAATTGAATTTAAAGGTGCCTACCATAATGATGAGCTGCAGACGGTTCTTGATTCATTTGATATTTTAGTTTGTCCTTCTATTTGGCTTGAAAACGCACCGCTGGTTATTCAAGAAGCTCAAAGTGTCAGTCTGCCGGTCATTACAAGTAATAAGGGCGGAATGGCTGAACTCATTCACGATGGAGTCGATGGCTTCACTTTTGAACTGGGTAGTGCGGAAGATTTACGGCGAAAAATGCAGAACATTGTTTATAACCCGCATATATTGCTTTCTTTAAAATCGCCGCTTGAAAAAGTCCGTTCTATAAAAGATGATGCGGAATATTGTATAAAAAAATATCATAAGCTTACGAAAAAGCAAGTGGTCTATCCTCATTTACCGAGTCCATGGCGGATTACTTTTATTACCAATCCCGATAAATGCAATTTACATTGTAAAATGTGTGATACATTTTCCGATGCAAACAAAGCTCGCCTGAAAACAATGCATCGCCCTGAGATGGATATTGCCGTTATTGAAAAAACGATTGCACTGCTTGCGCCTCACGGACTAAAAGAAATTGTTCCGTCAACCATGGGCGAGCCGCTGCTATATTCACAGTTTGAAAGAATGGTTGAACTTTGCAAAAAGCACAAAGTGAAGATGAACCTCACTACGAACGGTACTTTCCCCGTAAAAGGAGTAGAATTTTGGACTGCGAAACTTCTCGAAGTTATATCGGATATTAAAATCAGCTTGAACGGAATAACCCCAAGTATAAATGAAAATATTATGTGCGGTATAGATACCCAAAAGCAATTAAAAAATATCGAATATTATTTAAAAGTAAAAAACGAAATGCATACTAAAAGTACCGTCACGCTGCAATGTACCTTTATGAAATCAAATTTATATGAACTGAAAAATATTGTTGCGTGGGCAATTGAACATGGCGTTGATCGGGTAAAGGGGCATCATGTATGGAAAACTTCGGACGATTTGGAAAATGAAATGCTTCGAACGAAAGCAATGGCGCCCTATTGGAATCAAGTCGTAATCGAGTGTTTGAAACTTGCAGAAGGTAAAATCAAACTTGATAATTTTTATCCGATTGATTTATCAACGCCCGCGAACGATGATGTCCGTACTTTCTGTCAATTTTTAGGTAAAGAATTATGGATAGAATATGACGGCTCATATCAGATTTGCTGCTGTCCTGCAAGTTTGCGTAAAACGTTCGGTGATTTTGGCAATATCAGCGAATGTTCTCCGCTTGAAATGTGGAACGGTAAAAAGTATTCGGATTTTATACAAGGGTGGGGAACGAGCGATAACTGCCGTACATGCAATATGAGGCAACCGAGATGAAAACAATTTTTGTAATTAAACATTCAAAAAGAGAAGAAGTAGAAAATGTCCGTTTTCATCGGCAAGCAATGCTGACGGAAGAACCTAGGATTAAGTATATGGGTGGATTAAAGTTTCAATTCAATAATAATGCTATGACAGTATTCCGCTGGTATGGCGAACGAAATAAATTAACGCGTTGTAAAATGAAGTAAAAAAAATGTGAAAAAGATAATCCGGTTATGTTTCGTTTACTGAACCGCCTAAAAGGTGAAGGTATGCTTGCCCTTATTTTAAACGGAAAATTATATCTGAAAGGAGACTTTTAAATATGAGCCCATTGAATTGGAAAGAGATAAAAGATGAGCAATATGAAAAACAATTTTATTATCGCGGAAAACCCGTATTTAAAAAATTTATTTCAATCTTAAAATTTCATGAACCTGGTTTTGCACCGGTTGAAGATGAGACGGGATGGTATCATATAAAAACTGACGGAACTCCTTTGTATGCGCAGCGGTATACACGAACATTCGGCTTTTATTGCGGAAGAGCTGCCGTTACCGAACATAGATGCTGTTATCATATTACTCCGAAAGGCGAGCCTGCATATAAAAATCGCTATTCATGGTGCGGAAATTTTCAAGAAAATATTTGCACAGTCAGATTACATACGGATTATTTTCATATCGATAAAGACGGGAAACTTTTGTATTCTGAGAAATATTTATACGCAGGTGATTTTAGAGACGGCGTTGCTTGTGTTAAATGTCAGGATAAGTTATGGCGGCATATCTGTACTGACGGTTCTTTCTTAAACGGAAAAGGATTTTTAGATTTGGGGGTGTTTCATAAAAACATTGCTCCGGCACGAGATGACGTCGGTTTTTTTCATTCGGATATATATGGCCACCCGCTTTATCCTGAACGATATCTGATTATTGAAGATTTCTATAATGGCTTTGCATTGGTACCTGATTTTAATTGGCAAAAAAAAGTTATCAATGAAAAAGGAGAAGTAGTGTTATGTCTATAAAAATTTTAATCACCGGTGTTCTTGGTTTTATCGGCAGAAGTCTTGCCGAAGAAATAATGAAAAGAAAACTTAATATGGAAATATACGGTATTGATATAAAAGATATTACTGAGGCAAATAAACAATTTATTGATACCATACACTATGAACATCTTGATGTGCGTAATGAACATGATGTGGCAGCTTACTTTAAGCGAAATACTTTTGATGGAATTATTCATTTGGCGGCGATCAGCAGAGTCGTCGATGCGGAAAACGATAAGTCGAATTGTATTGATACAAACTATTTTGGAACAAAGTATATTTTACAAAATACGGTAAAAAAATTTCCTTGTTGGTTTATTTTCGGTTCAAGCCGCGAAGTATACGGTGAACAAAAAATCTTCCCTGTAAAAGAAGATGCGGAAAAGCTTCCGCTCAACATTTACGGGTTTTATAAATTAGAAGGAGAGCGGTTGGTTCAAAAGATAGCACAAAAGTATTTTATTTTACGCTTTTCGAATGTATATGGTAATGCATATGACATAAACGATCGTGTCGTTCCAAGATTTGTATGGCAAGCATTACATGATGCGCAACTTGTCCTTGAAGGCGGTAAACAAGAAATTGATTTTACCTACATTAATGATACGGTTGACTCGATTATAAGATGCATTGATTTATTGCAATCAGATAAAATTATAAAAGATGAATTACATATTTCTCCCGGAAACAGAAATAAGATTACCGATATCATTGATATACTAAAAAATGCGGGATATCAGGTAGAAAGTACGGTTAATCCGCCTCGAAGTTACGATGTAGAAAAATTTATTGGTGATCCGTCAAAGAGAATACAAGTTTTAGGAAACCGTAATTTTACAACGCTCAATGAAGGAATTCAAAAATTATTGAAGTCGTTAAACGAAAGCTAACTACTAACCGCAATTTTATATTTAAGTAGGGGAAAATTACGATAGGAATACTTCCGGCTTCGGCTGGTCTGCATTTTCCAAACCGATATCGCAATTGCTCATTACCGAAAAGACAGACACTTCGCACGGTATGATTCGAACGGAAGTGCGAAGCAGTTTAGGCGATACGCATCTAGGATATGTGTTCGAAGACGGTCCTGCGGAAAGCGGCGGACTTCGCTATTGCATCAACAGCGATTCGCTGAAATTTATTCCGAAAGAAAAAATGGCTGAAGAAGGGTACCAATACTTTATTCCGCTTTTGGAAAAATAGGATACGGTAGAGTAAGCCCCCCCTATTCTCTTCATAGTGTAAAATATAGCAATTCGTAGTCTTTTCCCTCTTGATTATATCGATAAAAAAATATATAATCCATTTCAATATCATAATAAACAAAGAGGAGTTTATTGTATGAAAAAAATTTTTAGTTTTCTTGCACTTGCGCTCATATCGATAACCGGCGCATTTGCATTTGGAAGTAAGGAATTGCCTGAAAGCGTATTTCACGGAAAGTATGTTATCACGGCACCGGAAGTAAAAAACAAAGACTGTATCTTAGTCGATGCACGCGGGAAAAAAGGAACTACGATTAAAGGTGCCGTAGTTTTAACGTGGCAGCAGCTTGCAACGTGTGCCGACGGGAAAGCAGGCGATGCGAACTGGGGGGTGATTCTCGATAAAACACGGCTTGACAAAATACTCGGAGATTTAGGACTCGATATGAATAAAGATATCGTTGTCTTCGGGGACTGCGGAGCCGCATGGGGCGAAGAAGGTCGCATTGCATGGGAGTTACTCACGGTCGGCTATAAGGATGTTTCGTTCGTCGACGGCGGATACAAGGCTCTGCTTGCTGCAGGATTTGAAACCGCTTCAAGCGGAACGGCACTTCCGCCGGTATCGGTTTCAACGGAAGCGGTCAATAAAAAGTTTTCGATTGACACGGAAGCGTTACGTAATGGCTATGATAGTTTTAAGGTGATTGATACTCGTGCAGATGCCGAATATCACGGTGCAACAAAATACGGAGAAGCAAAGGGCGGAAAATTACCGAAAGCAATTTCGATTAAGTTCACCGATATGTTTCAAGCGAACGGTTTATTAAAATCGAATACCGAAATTGAAAAGATGATTCAAGCGGCAGGAATTAAAAAAACCGACAAGATTGTTACTTACTGCACCGCAGGAATCCGTTCCGCCTATGTGCAGCTGATTTTTGATATGCTCGGCTACGATACGCGAAATTATGACGAATCGTTTTACCGTTGGTGTGCGGTTTACGAGCTGGAATAAAAGGCTATTAAAACATTAAGCAAGGGCGGGTTCCGTGTTATGCGGAAACTCGCCTTTATTTTTTACACGCTTTTTTACAATAAGCATTTTTATTACGCTTACATAATTTCTTCTAAAATTGCGATCACATCCGAAACGAGCTGCGGACAAAAACTCGTCATCAACTGTTTGTCCCGTATGAGCTTTTGTCCTTCAGGCGTTGTAAAGTCCGCACCCAAAAGGGTATTACAAAGCGTTGCAGGATATTTTTCCAAAAACATTTCACGGAACTCCGTGTTCTTTTTCAGTGCGCGCACTTTTTGTTCCGCGCCTGCATCGCCGGTATCGCAGTGCCCGTATTGTAAACCCATTGCCAAGTATGCAGCGATTACCGCTCCGCATGTTTCGCCCTGCAGCATGCCGGCTCCGAAACCGGTTGCAATTTTCAGTGCGGTATTTTCGTCAAAGCCCAACTTTTTTGCCCAATAGCGAAATACAACTTGTCCGCAGTCATATCCTTCATTAAATTGTTCGAGTACTTCTTCACGACTCATCATTGTTTGTCTCCTATTTTTCGATCCTGAAATTTGTAAAATAATTTACAGCAATCATATTTAAAAAATCAATATCCAAATATTGATTTATTTTTTTCCAAGTTGTTTTATTTTTAATTGTTTTAGTTTCCGCTTGATATTGTACCCATGCCATTGCACACCAAGAAATTCCGCGTAAGCAAGTCATCGGTAAAAATTGCGCAACACGATTTTTTATATTGTCCGTTTTGAATCGTTTTGCAACTGCATGCATATATGAATCAATCCATGTATCGATACTATTAAAATCCAAGATACAATCGCTTTTCCAAAAGGTCGTTGTCGGTGCGAGAAAGTGTGCAATGTCTTGTGCGGGTTCACCGAAAAGCGGCTTTTCCCAATCGATTAAATAATTATGCGGCTCACAGCCCGTGATTAAAAAGTTTGAAGAATTTAATTCCGTGTTGATACAACAACGATATGCTTGTCGATCGGTATCCGGATCAATAAGCTTCGTCGCTTTTTCAAATAGTGCAGCAATAAGTTTTTGTTTCGTAGGATCCGCAAGCGGAGAACTGTCATAGATGCGAAACATGTCCGTGCATTCATCGTAGATTGCCTGCAAAGAATTTTTAGGTGCAATCAACGGCAATGATGCGCCGGATGTTTTTTTTCGTATATCAACGCTGTGAATATCCGCAAGAATATCTGCGGCACATTCCAAGTCTTTTTTGTAATCTAAACTTTTTCCTTCCAAAAATTCCATAACAAGAATACCGTGCGGAAGATATTTTTTTGAGCCGTCAACATAAAAAACTTTCGGCGTTCGTCCGGAATCTTCCAACAGTTTTAGCGCCGTATATTCATATTCGATTTGATGGTCAAGATGCATTTGACTGCCGCAATTAACCCGCAACACTAATTTTTTATTCGTTATCGGATGCACAAAATAGTAATTGATATTGTATTCTCCTTGTGCGAGAAAAATATATGTTTCAGTTTGTTCTTTCGGGAGCTGTAGCGCATCGCGGTATTTCATTGACTGTATCAATTCGGATAAACCTCGTATTATTTCCATAGATTGTATTCACTCCTTGGTAAAAATATTTTAAATGCAAGCAACGCTTTTATTCACCGTTTCGTATATCTTTATACTGTGCGGCAATTTCGTCAATATTTTTTCCGCGGCGGTATAAAAACCGAAGATAAAACATCTGCCGTGCCGTACGCAATTGACTCAAAAACGAATTGCCGTAGCGCCGTGCCGAAGTAATAATTGTCGCTTTCGCAACGCCGAGCTTTTCTTTTTTTCTTTTCATGTTGCGCGAAAATTGGTAGTCTTCCATAATCGGCAATTCGGGAAAGCCGCCGTTTTCAAAAAACACATTGCGCTCCACAAATATTCCCTGATCGCCAAACGGAATTTTTAATACGCGTGCTCTTACATTTGACATAAAAGCACAGACGGTAAAAAACAGATTGCGCGTCGTAAACAAAATGCGAAAACATCCGACACGATAGTGCTGCACACTCGTCCGTATTTTTTCCGCGGCATTACGGGGAAGCATGCTATCCGCATGGAGAAAAAAAAGAATTGCTCCGGAACTTTGTCGAGCGCCTTCATTCATTTGAAAGGCTCTCCCCTTTTTTGTTTGTATCACGGTGTATTGTTTTTCGATTAAGCTCAGCGTGTTATCCGTACTACCACCGTCTGCAAAAATAATTTCGCAGTCCGATAGTTTTTTTAATTCGTGCTGTAGCTTGATGATTTGTTCCGCTTCATTGTAAATCGGTATAATAACGGAAATCTTTTTATGCGCGTTCAAATATTTTCGTGTGTGCGTGCAAAGAATGAACGGATCTTGTTTGAGTCTTGTCATCAGGTCAAGCATATCCTGCGGCGTATCAATATCGTGCAAAACCGGCAAAACGGACACGGTATAATTTGCTTCCTTTAATGCGCGCACCGTATTTTCAAGAACCGTTGCCGTACCGTACTGCGGAATGTCAAAAGCTTCACGAATTATTTTTTTCATGCCGATAAGGCAATAGCCGCCGTCACTGACAGGACACAACACAATGTCTGATGTATCCAGCGCGGAAAAAGCCGACTGCACTATTTCCGCACTCATTTCAGGAATATCGCTTCCGATTAAAACACAGGATGAAAAGCCGCGTTGCAGTACCGTTTGAATAGCATGGAGCATTCTTGCACCTAAGTCGGCGCCTTCTTGCGCAAAGAAATTTTCGTTCGTTCCCAAGCAGCCGGCTAAAAGCAGCACTGCATCGTCAGGCGTATAAAAAACAAAAATACTTTTATTTGTTTTTTTTGCAGCCGCATAAATGTCGCGCAGAAAAGAGGAATGGAGTACAGCACATTCTTCCGGCGTGTACACCGGCATGAGCCGTGTTTTTGTTTTATGCGGAATCGGCACACGCGTAAAAATAATAATTGCGTCTTTCATTTTTTTGTACCGCCGAATTTTCTTTTTGCGCGATTAAAAAGCGAATGCTTCGTTGCAGGTACTTCATCGGAGCCGAGTATTTCATTTAAAAGATGCTGCACGATAATTCCGTTCCGTGTAAATTGTCCCGCACAGCTTGCACAATAGACAAATAATTTTTCAGCATTATTATTGTGCAACTCCGTTTGAACGGCGGACGAAAAATTGTTCGCAAGTTGCGGCTCTTTCGCTCCTGCACAGCCACCCAAACCACAACAGGATGCACTTTTAATAATACGGATGTCATCGGGAAGATACGCTTTCATGCGTGCAAGCCAAACTTTGTTTTGTCGATCGGGACAGGGTAAAAAAATATTGATGTTGTTTTGTAAAAGTTTTTTTCCAAGTCCAAGCTCCGGTAATTTTTCGTAAATATTTGTTACACGCGCTGAAATGTTTCCCTGCAAATGGTAATAACAATTCGGACAAAGCGTAATGATTTCTTCGATGCCACATTTTTGAAATCGTTCATTCAAGCGATCATAGATTGCCGCTTCTTCTTGTGCAAGTCCCAATTCCGCAATCGGTTTTCCGCAGCAATCAAACACCGTGCCGATATTTTTCTGCGCACAAAGTTCAATAAGCATGTCAAGTGTTTTCGGATACAGCGAAGGATAGTTACAACCCGGAAACAGTACCGTTTTTTTATTTCCGTTTTTATAATTTTTAAAAAGGTAGTTTGTTTTTTCTTTTTGCAGCAAAAAGTACCCGTCTTTTTTTCCGCCGTTGTTATCCACGTGCTGCTTTCGTAAATCAAGCATAAACGTTCTTCCGTCAACACCGTGCGGACATACTTCCGTACATTTTCCGCATAAAAAACAATGATAGGCAAGTTCGTTTAATTTTTCTTCGTCATTAAAATCCAAGTTGTATTTTTGCAAAAATGCGCAATGAGCCGTACATACTTTGCATGAAACGCAGGGAGTGTTTTTTTGCGCCACTGTTTCGGCAGCATCTTTTTGAATATACTTTTTTTTAAGCAGTACATTAACGGCAATAACAAGCACGGTAATACCGATAGCCAAGCCAAGATACAAATAATTATGCGATCTGTTCGTTAAACTTGAAATTCCAAATGTATATAATGAAATACCGGGAATCATAAAAAGAAAAGAAAAAATCATATATTGTGAAAACGGAATATCACTTACACCGTACGCAAAGTTTTGTAAATTGTACGGAAAAATAGGAACGAGCCGCGTCAGCATTAAAACAAATACATAATTTTTATCAGTGCCGCTTTCAAAAATCCATTTCTTCAAATATTTATTTTTCATCACAAGCGGCTTTATCGAATCTTTTAAAAAATACCGTCCGATAAAAAATGAAATACCTGCGGCGATCGTTGAAGCAAGTAAACAAAGCAACGTTCCCGGAATCGCTTCAAAAACGAGTCCCGCAACAATCGCAAAAGTAACTCCGGGCAATGCGAGAAACGAATATCCGACAATGCTGACCGCAAGATACAGAAGCCCCGCATACAAAAAATTTTCTTCGGCAAGGCTTTTCAACTTTTGTAAAGCACTTCCGTCTTTTGTAAAATAAGACGAAAAATGGAATATTTGATTCAATATAATAAGTACTACTATTACGACGGCAAAAATAATCGGTTTTTTCTTTTTCATAGCATAAAAATAAATAAAATATTCTTCCTATAAATTGAACAATTGAGGAAATATCAATTTCCGAAAATTGTTCAATTGCGCCGTTTCGAGAAAACGAGAAACGGCACTACAATAAGCAAGTTTTGCAAATCAGTTTACTAAGCAAAACTTGGCGTTTAACGAGCCGCGCCATTTCAGCGGCGAAGTTAAACCTTCAATAGAATAGAATCAATCCTATAAAAAAAACGGCAAAAAGTCAATAAAAGTTTATCGTTATCCTACGGAAATCAAGGCTTGTAGAATAGTTATAATAAAAACGGGACTCATACGCGCTTGGAACATAAGATTAGAATCTTATACTCAGTAATAGTGCATGATTACACTTCGGGCTTATTTTCATGTGCGGTTTTTATTGCTGCATAATTTAGTGCGCACCGTAATATTTGATTACCGCAATTGTAAACCTATATGCGTTTTTCACATATTCAAGGTTTTCAAAAAGTTCTTTGTTTCGAATCATTCGTCCTTCGAAAAAGTTTTTTAATTCTTTAAAAGTAAAATCTTTAATCACATCGGAAGAAACAATTTTTGAATAAACCCGAAACATAACCGCAAGGTCATTGAGCAAAGGCACTTTCATACAATCGGAAATGATGCGGTGTTCAACTTCAAGTTTTGCAGCCAAAAGTTCAAAAGTCGTTGTCGCATCGGAATTAAAATGCTGGATAGGTTTAAAGTTACACAAAAGGCAATCGTTGTGTGCAGTTGCATTTCGCAAACGCCTGACGGCATCAAAGTGCTTTGTGTATTCTCCCTCGCTACGAAAAAATGTATAATAATAATCGTAAAATAAAATTAAATCATTAAAGCCGATAAGTTCCATCAATGTCCATACCGATATAGAAGAAATATCTTTTCCGCAAATGAGCGTTGAATATTTTTTAAACTGGTGGTTATGCAAAGCAAGTTCCACATTATCTTTTGTGTGCGTGTTTTCATTTAAAAAATTTTCAACAACTTCATAACCGTCATCGGCAATATTATGTTGGCATTCATTCACCAACGCAACTTTTAAATAATGCTCAAAGTCTATCGCCATTTTAAAAATAAGCTTTCGAAAAAACATATCGATTGTCGAAAGCTCTATCAAATGAGCAAAATCCATGTTCTCGTACTTTCCATTTGCCGTTGTTTTTTCCCACACTTCCGCGTACTGAATTATCCTCAGAAAGAAATTATTTTTTTGTAAAAATTCGCTCGCTTCCGTTTCACTTATTCGCTCAAATAAAATACCTAAATCATTTTTACAATAGATAATTATTTCAGATACCGTCATTTTTGCTTCAAACACTTTTTGTAGTTCTTTCATAATAAAATCCGAATTATACATTATTGGTTATTTTTAATTATAACATATATGTAATATATTTAAAAGACTGATCTTTTATTATAGCGATAGTGATGATGAGTTTATGCATTCCACTCGCTTGGCAACACAAGCACTGTCATCTGATTCCTCGCAGTATTTTCTTTTGTCATAAAAAAAGAGCAAAGCCCCAAGCGGAAACTCCGTCTTGAAGCCTTGCTCCCATTTTATCAAACCGTAATCAGCGTTTCCTTACGGATGCACTGAACAATTCAGTGTTTTTTTATTGTACGAAATTTGTGAGGTATAAATTATAGCTTTTAAGTAAAATAAT
>CALDWC010000147.1 GCA_937923945.1 uncultured Treponema sp. | reverse complement strand
TTTGTTCATTGACTTGTAGCTGATGAACCGTTTTTATTTCGAGCGCGATTTAATGTGAGGCAATGCGATACGTTGAAAAAAAAATCATTCCGATGTATACTTTCAAACATGCAAAATGCTCAGGAACTTGAACAATGTGTTGATTTTATTTTGAACCGTTGCGGCGGAAAAGAATTGGACGTGGTGAGTGCAGCCGTTGAACGGCGGAAAAAAAACTTAACCGGGACGTTTTCATTTGATAGCGAAGCTGCGGCAAAAAGCATGACCGAAAAAATCAATGCGTCAATTCAAAGCGGCATGGACGGTATGACGAAAAGCTTGCGACAATTCTCCGTTGACTTGATTGCAAAAGAAGCACCGGAACTTTCAAAGGAACAAGTTGCCGCCCTTGCGGAACAGTGGATTCCCGATATGTCATTCGACGGTTCGGTAAAACCGCTGGCTCACGACGGTAAAGTTTCGGGGATTCCTGCCGACTTATTGTATGATATGGCGTTGCAATTTATCGATTACGGAACCGGAAATATGAGCAGTCAAAAAAACAGCGAATTGCAAAGTTCGATGGGAAATTGGCAGGAAAAATACTGGAAACGATTTCCAACGAAAGTGCAACAAACTATAAAAATTTTTTTTGACGGGAAAACTACATTCGGTGAATGCACCAAAACGCTGAAACAGCTTTTACGAAATGCTGATTAAAAACTTGAGGCGGTTTAATAGCGTTTTTATAAGGTTTCGCCTTTTGATATGAAATTTATGAGTTAAGGACTTTTTATGGGTAGAAGTTTTTTTGATGACGATACGGACGATTTTTTTACCGACCAGCGTAAAACTTTGGTAAACTTTGATGCCGCTCTCGCGGATGATTTTCCTGAAATCAATCAGTCGTTCGATAAAATGAAAGAATTGCAGGAAAAAGATATATCAACGCGTATCAGCAAAGCGGAAGAACAATTAAACAAATTGGAATACGAACTGACGGAATTTTTAAAGGTATGAAACAACAACGTTTCCGTTTGAAAAGACTTCATACGTTTCTGCTTTTTATGTTGGCAGCTCCCGTTTTTTCTGTTACCGCTCAAACCGAGTTTACCGGCTTTTCCGTCAATGCGCAAAACGACTTGCTTTTTTCCGTCCGCAGTAAAAATAAGCAAAACGAATTTTATGAAACGCTTTTTTTAAAACGGAACGATTCCGAAACATTCGAGCAGCTCACGTTTTATCCGGAAGATTTGGAGGCGTTTGCCGACGGGAAAATTCTCCAAGTTTCAAATAAGCTCGGAACGGTTACGCTCGATATGGGAACGGGCGAAAAGCAAACTTTGAAAACTTTTTCGCTTTTTGAAAACGGCACGTACAAACAAAGTTTTGACAGCGTACAAGTGAGCCCTTCCGGAAGATATGTGTCCATCGTTGAACCGACCGATTATGTGTTCGGCAATTTAATTTTATTCGATGTAAAAACGGGAAAACGTTTTTTTATTATGGACGGGGTTTTGCAGCATGAAAAACCAATTTTATGGGCGCCGGACGATTCGGCGTTTGTCTTTGAAAAAGCGCACGCACTTTACTTTTCCCGTCCGACATGGCTTTTGGAAATGACACAGGATGCCGAACAAAACAAACCGAATGCTGCACCGTCAAAACGTTTTACCGCAGCAAAAATTGCCGAAACGGTTATTTCGGCTGTGCAGTGGATTGATAAAAACACTTTGTGTGTGATTGATCAGTCAAAAATTTACACGATTAATGCGAACAAAGTTTTAACGTCATCGTTGTACGAATCCTTTGTACAAATAAAAAATGA
>CALDWC010000146.1 GCA_937923945.1 uncultured Treponema sp. | reverse complement strand
CAATAAGGAAACGCTGTTAAACGGCGTCAAGCCTTTAATCAGCGTTTCCTTATGCGGTGCCGTTTCAGGCGGCATTATGGCTTTGAGTATCCCGCATGGTCGGGTACACGGCGAAGCGATGAAACCGCAGATGTTTCCCGCAGCAAAAGACCTACATGATTATATTCGCGAAAAGTATAAGGCGACGTGTTGTAGGATTATTACAAAACAATGGGCCGGTGATAATTTCGCCTCTCCGGAGCGCAAGGCTCACTGTGTACACATCACCGGTGATGTTGCCGAATGGGTCGCAAATCGACTCATTGAAGACGGCGTTATCGAATGCGTCGGTGGAGGTGTGTAACCGTGAAGCTCGTAAAAAAAATTCCACTTCCGATTACCGGACTCAGTCTTGGTCTTGCAGCGCTCGGCAATCTCGTGCAGATAACTCCAAAGATGGCAAATACGCTGGAGTTTTTTAACATATCAGCTTCTTTTAGCCTGAAACTGCGCTTTATACTTCACCTCATATCAGCAATAATTTTTTTAGCGCTTACCGTAAAAATACTTTCCGACTTTTCAAGCTTTAAAAACGAAATGAATAATCCCGTTACGGCTTCCGTATTTCCGACATATTCAATGAACTTGATGTTATTGGCAGCTTGGTTAAAGCCATACATTGGAGTATTCGCAGTGATACTTTGGTATGCAGCAATTCTTTTACATGTGTTGTTAATTATTTACTTTTCAGTAAAATTTTTATGCAAACACGAATTGAAAACAGTGCTCCCGTCATGGTTTATCGTCTACGTGGGAATTGCGGTCGCTTCGGTAACGGCTCCCCTGTTTGATGCTGTACCCATCGGACAGTTTTGTTTTTATTGGGGAATCACATGGACAATCGGACTTTTTATTGTAGTTGCGATCCGTTACGCAAAACTGGGACACGGTCCGGAGCCGACAAAGCCTTTGCTGGTTATTTGCGCAGCTCCGATTGCACTTTGTTTAGCAGGTTATAGAAATTCTTTTCCGGTGAAAAATCAAACCGTACTTTGGGTGCTTTTGATAAGTTCGCAAGCTACCTTTTGCTTTATGTTTTTCCAAATGCTGCGCTTACTCCGTTTGCCGTTTTACCCGTCGTTTTCCGCCTTTACTTTTCCGATCGTAATCAGCGGATTATCGGCAAAGCTTGCACTGCATGAGCTTTTCAGAAAAGCGGATTTCAGAGTACAAGCTTGGTTAATCGCAGTTGAAACATTAGTCGCATGTTTAATTGTGTTTTATTGTCTCATAAAGTATATAAAAGCCTTTCTTAAAAGCTTAAATAATTAATAGCTAAATGCACTGTCGCCGATAAATTCGCGCAAAATAGAACGGCGGGGAACCGCATTCGCGGGAACTGCCGAAAAGTTTTGCAAAAACGCCAGCAGGCGGCATGCTTCGTTGTACTCCGACTCGGTCGGCTTGACAATCCGCAATAACGGCTCCGCGTACACTTTCAGCACCGGCAATTCATAATCCAGAGCCGTGTTAAAAAATGCGTCCGCCGTATTCTGGAACGGGAATATGTGTTTGTTTTCACCGGCGCGCACGCCTTTCCACATCTCGATTGTTTTTGCTGCTGAGCTTCCGCGGAACTGTGCATCCCGCACAATCCGCCGCAGCAGGCGGTTATCCGAAGTCGGAATACGGTTGTGATCGTCCAAATTGAGCTGCGTCAGCGCCGACAAAAATATTCTATATTTCAGCTCGGCGGGAATTTTCGGTGTCAGCTTTTCGTTAATGCCGTGAATACCTTCAAGAATTAAAATACCGTTTTCCGGTAACTTAAATTTTTTGGTTACATCACGGCGTGAACTCGTTTTAAAATCATAAATCGGTAAATCAACTTCCTTGTTATCCATTAAATCAAGTAACACTTGATTTAAAAGCTCCAAATCCAAGGCTTCTAAACACTCGAAGTCCGGCTTGCCGTTTTCGTCTCTCGGTGCATTTGCCGCTCCCAAGTAAAAATCGTCCAAACTGATAATCGCCGGATTGTACGCAAGTACTTTTAAGTGCAGGGAAAGTTTTTTTGCAAACGTTGTTTTTCCCGAACTGGAAGGTCCCGCAATCAAAATAAGGCGCGCTGTTTTTTTCTTTTTAAAATCAGTTGTTAATTGTGCAATTTTGTTGTTTTGCAAAATTTCACACATTTCCATATAATCATCAATGTTCCGTGTTTCAATGAGCCGGTTCAAATCTCCGACGGAACTCACGCCGACTAGCCTCCCCCAATTTTTATATTCTTTATAAATATTGAACAGCTTCGGCACATCTTTGAACGTATCCAGTTTACCGGGCGTTTGCGATTTCGGGAACCGGAGTAAAAAGCCGTCATCATATTTTAAAAGTTCAAACACTTTCAAACTTCCGACCCTATCTAAGAGCGGCTGAAAATAAAGGTCGCGGTAATCTCCCAGCTTGGTAATTAAAAATTTCGGCTTACTTAAATAATTCAACAAGTTCAACGTTGCCGATTGATTTGCCTTTTTAAAATAATCTTGAGCAGACTCATAGCTGATCCAGCTGTTTTCAATCGGTAAATCCTTTTCAACCATTGAACGCATTTCCGTTTCGATTTTGTCAAGCGCAACCGTTTTATGATTTTGATTTTCAAACGTGTAATAGTACCCGTGAGCCAAACTGTGTCCGACTAAAAGCCGTAAATTCGGATATACTTTTTTCGCCGCAGCTGCCAACAAAAAACAGAGCGTTCGGCGGTACATCGCGGCACCATCTTCGGAATTGAGCATTACCGGCTCAACCGTTGCGTCAATATCCAAAATATGATTCAACGGCAGCACTTCATTATTAACGCGGAGGGCAACAATCGGGTACTCCGTTTTTTCAAAAAGAGACAAGAGCTCCCTGCCAACAATCGCATGAACAAATTCTTTTTTTTCGTTATTCGGTAACGTGATAACCATACCTTACTCCTTAAAATGATATTCTTTCAACTAATGATACTCCTTCGACAAAGAAGAATATCATGAAATTTTTTGTTTTAACACGCCATAGACGAAAATATACTATACTCAATTTTTATCTTTCTTTCAAGATTACGGAAGTGATGAATTATAAAAATCAATTTTATAAAAGCTTTTTATACTTACATTTATGTTTATTAATTAGCACTCTGATTTTAGAAAATATTGCCTATTTTTATATCCATCCGTTCACTCATTTTACCGTATACATAAAGCGGATAACAGGGTAAGCTTAAGGAAACGCTGATTAAAGGCTTGACGCCATTTAACAGCATACTTTGCAAAGCAAAGTATCTCCTTTATTGTTTCTCAATGTTCAGTATAATAAGGTAGATTCTGAACATTTGCGAAACAACAGATTTTAAAGGTGGGCACTGATTAATTCTCGATTGAATTAATCAGTGCCTCATTATGCAGTGAGCTGAAACTATACGGAATTTTAGGTCAATTCTCACTGAGCTTCGACCGGTTTTCAAATCATTGATAAAAACAAATCGTTCAATATTTTTCTTTTTTTGCCGAAAATAAAGATGCGATGTCAAGGAAAATTTTTGTAGGCGGACGCGGTACGGTCAAAAAAATACCGATAGGCGGCGGCGCTGAAATCCCCGTACAGAGTATGTGGAAAGAAAGCTTGCATGGAGCTTCGGACGAAACGCTGTACCGCATAGCGGAGCGGCTCTCCGAACTTGAGCGGTCGGGTTTGAAAATTATGCGGTTTGCCGTTCCCGATGAGGAAAGTGCGGAGGCTATAACGAAGCTTTCGCGACTCACCGGCATCCCGCTCGTTGCCGATATTCACTTTGATTACCGGTTAGCCTTGGCTTGCATGACCGCCGACGTTGCTGCCGTGCGGATAAATCCCGGAAATATCGGCGGAGCGAAAAACGTCGAAGCCGTGATAAAAAAAGCACGCGAAACGGGAACGGTTTTACGGATCGGAGTAAATTCCGGTTCGCTACCGAAAGATTTGCAGAAACTCCCGAAAGCGGAAGCCTTGGTAAAAGCCGCCGAGCGGGAGATGGAAATATTCGATCACTTGCAGTTTACCGATTATGCGGTTTCGCTTAAAGCCTCGAACATTGAAGACACGGTGCGTGCAAACGAACTTTTTGAATCCCGTTTTGATGTTCCGCTCCATCTCGGTGTGACGGAAGCCGGACCGGCAATTACCGGTGCGGTTAAAAGTACGGTTGCGTTTTATCGACTTCTCACGAAAGGAATCGGCGACACACTTCGGGTGAGTCTTTCCGCTCCGTGCGAACTTGAAGTTATTGCCGGAGTTGAAATTTTACGGAGCGTAGGAAAAATAAAAGGCGGTGTTACCTTGATTTCGTGTCCGCGATGCGGACGTAACGGTTTTGATGTTCATTCGTTTTTAAACCGATGGGAAACCCGCTTGTACGCATTGCAAAAAGATATTACCGTTGCAGTGATGGGATGTGCGGTGAACGGTCCCGGTGAAGCAAAAAATGCGGATATTGGAATAACCGGCGGAAAAGATTTTGCGGTTATTTTTAAGCACGGAAAAGTGGTGCAAAATATACTTTTAAAACAGGAAAGTGATAATGAAAACAACAAAACGGTTGATGAAGCCTTTGAACGTGAGCTTCGTTCCTTATAACGTAAAAAAATTTTTAACAGTGATTCTTTGCAGTTTGATTTTTTTTCCGTGTATCGCACAACAGCAAAAAGTTTTTTCCGATAATTCTCGGCTGAATACAAAGCGAAAACCCGTCAATGCGGAAATCGAAAAAACATGGAATTACTTGCAGCGGGCAAAACGCGAATACGATAGCGGCAATTTAAGTGAAGCGCTCGTTCTCGCAAACAAAGCTACTGACACCAATGCGGCGTACTACCTGTCACTCCATGATGCGATTGCAAAAGCAAGCAACCGGAAAAGTGTTTTAGCAATGGGGGACAAAATCACCGACGTGTATAATAAACTTTATGAGTTGGAAGATTTTAAAACCTGTGCTTTATTCGATGAAGTATTTTTACTGCAAAGCATAAAAGAACTTTCCGATTCTATGGAAAACCTCTATATATATTTAAAAAAACGTGCCGGTATTTTACCGGAAAGCGCGTATATTATCGGACGAGTTTTTGAAGCGCAAGGCGAATTTAGTCAAGCAAAAAATTATTACAATAAAGCATGGGCGCAAAAAGATTTTTTGGAAACTCCCGATGAAAAAATACATATTTTATATTCACTGGCAGCAGTTCATGAAGCGCTTGGCGAACGGGACGAATTCGAAAAATTTTTGCTCAGCATTGCCGTTCATGACGCACTGTATGCGCAGAAAAATACAGCCGGTTCTTCGCTTCGTGCGATGCTGAAAACGCTCAAAGAAAATAAAACAACGCAAAAATTTTTTATTCTGTATCGACATGACGGCGACATGGTTTTGGAGGCGCTGCAAAAATTAACGTTGCTCTATTGTGCGGAAGGCGCATACGACAAAGCATTGGAAACTTCCGCTTCTGCCGTGTGCATTGTTACCACGGAGTTGGAACGGTACGTTAAAATGAAAAATTTTTTATTTGAATATACGACATTGAGCAATTTAATTTTACAATGCGGAAACGATGCGGTTATTCAAAATTGGGCAAGCGATAAAAAATTTTGGGAAACGTATTTGCAATTTGCCGATGTGTTATATACGTTACAATATGCGTCTCAAGCTGAAGATGTGTACGCTTCCGTTGCATCATCGATACCCGATTATTATCTTGCACAGCGGGCGTTTTATGCTATTCAAAAAATACAAACCGACCGCTCCGAAAATGCTTCAAATGAAACGAATAATGTCAAAATAAAACACGAAGAAAAATAAACGCGAGGTGCGGTATTTTCAATGAAAAAATTTTTTACCTGTTTTTTGTTCTTGCAGGCTTTTACCCTTTGCGCAAAAGGACGCACGGATAATTTGAATGAAAACTATTTTGAAATTGCAAATGCGTATGCCGAAGTAAAAAATTACGAAAAGGCTTTATACTTTTATGAAAAAGCCGGTAAGGATGCATTGTACAAAAACGCCTGCGATTACAATAGCGCACGCATGTACGGATTGCTGAACCGGTGGGCTGAGGCAAAAAAAATTTTACATACACTATATGAAAGCGAGCCCGATAATGAAATGATTTTACAAGCATACGCTTACAGTTTAATTATGACCGGAAAAAATAGCGAAGGAAAAGAACTCTATCGCCAGCTTGCTGAAAAAAACATCGAAGACCCTGAAAGTCTTTTAACGTACATCCGAATTTTAGTATTCATCAAAGACTATCAAACCGCACAAGAAACGGTGGATAAAGCAATCCTTGATTTTCCTTCCGCAAAAGAACGTCCTGATTTCGATAAGCTAAAAACGCAAATAGAAAGGGCGCTGAATAAACCGGAAGAAAAAGGGATTGCTCCCGTTAAAGAAAATACTGATTAATTCTTGATTGAATTAATCAGTACGATAATCAATGTCTTATAATTTGCCGTTAAAGGCGATTTCCAGCACTTCATCCATGGAAGACACCGGATGGAACGTAATTCCTTTTTTTACTTTGTCGGGAATTTCGTCCAAATCGCGAACATTGTCCTTCGGAATAATAATGTCTTTAATACCGTTTCGGTTTGCCGCGACCGTTTTTTCCTTTAAACCGCCGATCGGTAACACATTGCCGGTAAGCGAAAGTTCGCCCGTCATCGCAAGTTTCGGTCGAATCGGTGTATCGGTTAAAAGCGAAATAAGCGCGACCGTCATCGTGATACCGGCAGAAGGTCCGTCTTTCGGCGTCGCTCCTTCAGGAATATGCAAATGCACAATGTGAGTTTCAAACCAAGAAGGCGGCTTAATCCGTTTTTCGGTAACGTAACGGCGTGCCCACGACCATGCGAGACTTGCCGATTCTTTCATTACATCGCCCATCTGGCCGGTCAGCTTTAACGCCCCCTTGCCGCGGTTAATAATGCTTTCAATTAAAAGCGTATCACCGCCGAGTCCCGTCCACGCCAAACCAATCGCAGTTCCCGGCACTTTTGCAACAATCGTTTCATCGGGGAAAAGAGGTTTGCCAAGCATTTTTGTAATTATTTCTTCCGAAAGTTTTAAAGTCTCGGTCGCTTCCCGCTCGTCTTTTACAATTTCCGTTGCGAGTTTTCGGTGAATTTTATCGAGCATTTTTTCCAAACCGCGAACTCCCGCTTCCCGCGCATATTTATTCGCTATAAAAAGAATATCCTTTGTTGAATAGGAAATTGACTTTTTGGTAAGGCCATGCTTTTGTAAACTTTTCGGAATTAAAAACTTTTTTGCAATTTCCAATTTTTCCGCATCAATGTACCCTGAAAGCCGAATCACTTCCGCGCGATCTAAAAGCGGACGCGGAATACTGTCAAGCGTATTTGCCGTTAAAATAAACACAATATTGGAAAGGTCAAACGGCAAATCCAGATAGTGGTCGCGGAATGTACTGTTTTGCTCCGGATCCAGCACTTCAAGCAATGCGCTCGCAGGGTCTCCGTTGTAGCTTTGGTTCATTTTGTCGATTTCGTCAATCATAAACACCGGAGATTTCGACTTGGTGATTTTCAAGCCTTGTAAAATTTTACCGGGCATTGCGCCGATGTAGGTTCGCCGGTGTCCTTTGATTTCAGCTTCATCGCGCATACCGCCGACGGAAAAGCGAAAAAAAGGTTTATTCATCGCTTTTGCGATTGACATACCGACACTCGTTTTTCCGACACCCGGCGGACCGACTAAAAGCATAATCGCACCCTTATTGTCCTGTTTTAATTTTCGCACGGCAAGGTATTCGATAATGCGCTTTTTCACATCGTCCAAACCGTAATGGTCGCCATTTAAAACTTTTTCCGCCTGTGCAATATCGTATACTTCTTTCGTGTTGTCATTCCACGGAAGAGATAAAATAGTATCGAGGTAAGTTCTGCATACGCTGTAGTCGGGAGAACCCGTTTCCAGCATTTGCAGTTTATTAAATTCTTCTTCGACGACTTCTTTAACTTCACCTTCAAACTTACATTCATCAATTAACTTTCGGAACTTTTGTTCATCAAGGTTTTTCGGATCGGAAGAAAGTCCTAACTCTTCTTTCAGCGATTTTAATTCTTCGCGTAAAAAATATTCGCGCTGATTTTTTTCAATGCGGTTATTGAGGTCTTCTTGAATCTTGCGCTGAATATTTAAAAATTCTTTTTCTTTTTGGATGTGTATGAATACCTTTTCCATGCGTTCGCGCACATCAATCGTTTCCAACACTTCCTGCTGTTCTTCCTTCGGAATATTCAAAATGCTCGTAATAAAATCAGCCGCTTTTCCCGCCTGATCGATGTTGACGAGGTTAAACCGCATTTCATCGGTAAAAAGCGGATTGTCTTTCGAGATTTTTTGCATTTCTGCAATCAAACTTCGCAAAAGCGCTTTAACTTCAATAGCATCGGAGTTTTTATCATCGAGATATTCAACACAAAGACGAATCGGATTTTTGTTGTTCAGCACTTTTTCGATTCGAAAACGCTTATAGGTTGAAACAAAAATGTTTACGCCGCCGTCAGGCAGATTTATTTTTTTTGCGATTTTTGCAACCGTTCCGACATGGTGTAAATCGTTAACGGAAGGACGTTCGGTTTCATTTTTTAGTAGCACAAAGCCGATAAAACCGTTTTCTTCATAAGCGGCATTTACCGCTTCTACATCTTCCGTATCGGTAATCACCATCGGCGTAAAAATACCGGGAAAAATAGGGCGCCCCGCAAGCGGAACAATATTGAGTACCGGCGGTAAAAGTTTATCGATCGGAATAATATTTTTTTCATCAGACATACGGTAAATATCAGAATAAAAGTATAAAAAGTCAAGAGCATATCTCGGTGAAAAAAAACATATTGTCAAAGCCGCTCCTTTTTGATACAATCAAACCGCTATGACATATAAACCGGTTAAATTATTGGATGAGCAAACGGCAAAAAAAATTGCAGCGGGTGAAGTGATTGAACGCCCCGCATCGGTGGTGCGCGAATTATTGGATAATGCAATCGATGCGGAAGCTGACCGAATTTCCGTTGAACTTACCGACGGCGGTATTACTTCCATTACGGTAACGGATAATGGCTTCGGTATGAGCGAAGCGGATTTAGCGCTGTGTACGGAAACGCACAGCACCAGTAAAATAGCAAGTATTGAAGACTTGCTGGCGGTTACCAGTTTAGGATTCCGCGGTGAAGCTCTTTCATCAATAAAAGCGGTTAGCGATCTGGAAATTACCACAACCCAAAAAGGACCACTCGCATTTCATTATTTTAACGGAAGCATTTCAAAAACGACACTCAACGAGGGAACCTGCGTTTCCGTAAAAAACCTTTTTGCAAATTTTCCGGCACGAAAAAAATTTTTAAAACTTCCTGCAACGGAATCCCGCATGTGCCGGCAAGTATTTATCGACAAAGCTTTAGCAAATCCTTCCATAGAGATGAAACTGGAGCAAAACGGCTCCGTTTCTCTGCACCTACGCAAAGCCGAAAATTTTAAAGAGCGGATGCTTGATGCACTTCATATACCGGAGCCGCGTGAATGTTTTTTTGAAATCAAAACCACCGGCGATGACTTTACGGCGACGATTGTATTGGGGTTACCGGATATTGCAAAATCGAACCGACAGTTTATGTATATTTTTGCAAATAAGCGGCGGATTGATGAGTACGGCTTTTTACAAGCCTTGGATTACGGAGCAGCGCCTTTTTTTCCGAATGGAACGCATCCGGTCGCTCTTGCTTTTTTAGATGTTGCCCCGCAAGCCATTGATTTTAATATTCATCCGGCAAAACGCGAAGCTCGCTTTTCAAACTATTCCGCCATTCATAAAGCAATCAGCACGGCGGTTTCAAAGTTTTATAAAGCCCACACAATTGCCGTTTTGAAGCAAGGTTTTACCGACGAAACAGCGGCAAGTACAAAGCCACTCGATTTTACTGCGAACGAAATGACCGCCCAAAAAAGGAGCGACAATTTTGAAAAGCGGAGTTTATATGAAAGCTCGTTTTCGAACACCGCGTATCGAAGGGGCGAAACACAGGAAAATTTTTCCGTTGCGGATATGAGCATACGCTATCAGCGTGAAAACATGCAGCGGAACGAGCATCGCCCGCTTGATGTGCCTCAGCAGTCTTTCCGGTTTTTGGGACAGGTTGCCGGAACTTTTATCGCGGTTGAAAAAAACGATACCTTGTATTTGATTGATCAACATGCGGCGCACGAGCGGATTTTATTTGAAGCGCTTAAACAAACGGCAGGACAAAAGCAGGAGCTTTTGGTGCCGTACCGAATTGAAACCGAAACTGAAGCGGAAAATACCGCATTGCAGCAAGCAGCCACGCAGCTTTGTGAAAAAGGCTTTGACCTGGAATGTGCAGGCGGCTCGGTGTGGATTGTATCGGCGGTACCGGCACTATGGCACGGAACGGAAGCCGAACTTGCTGCCGATATCAAAAAAGCTGTTTTGGAACGAGCCAATTTACTGCATGAAATCCTTGCGTTAGCCGCCTGCCGAGCTGCCTGCAAAGACGGAGATATTCTTTCACCGGAAGCCGCTTTTGATATTGCGCAAAAAGCGTTTGCACTCCCCGAGCCGCTTTGTCCGCACGGTCGTCCGCTCTGGGTTGTGATTACCCGCGAAGAATTATTTAAACGCGTCAAGCGGACGTAAGAAAAAGCAGGTCGGATTTGAGAAAAACCTATTGAGATAGATTATCCATAGTACATGATGAACAGAGCCTATTTATTGGGTCCGTTTTATGCAAGAAAGCGAACCAAAGTTTTTCATGCCTCTACAACAGGGCGTCCCGTCTCCTTTTTTCAATTATCACACTTCAACCGCATGACCGCTCCTCAGGTAAAAAATAAACGCCCGTATCTTTTCCTCTTCCATCGCGAAAAGAATAGAACATGCCTTTTTGTACACGGAAAGCTGCGCCACATGCATGTCCGGATTTTCCACCGCATCGGTTTTGTAATCAACAATGTACAACACATCTCGGTGTCGGAAAATCAAATCGGCTTTTCCTACGACGGTTTTTCCTTCATACCGCGTAATAAATCCGTACTCCGTTTTGCGCATCGAATCCGCTGACGCAAGCACGCCGAGTTCCGAGTTAAAAAAGTTTTCACACCAGCGTATAATTTTTGCTTCTTCACGTTTCGGCAGCGGAAAAGACATATTGTGAAAACGAGCTTCAATTGCGGCGTGCGTCAATGTACCGAGGTCAGCTGCCGTTACGGTTTCCGCTTCATCATCGGTGTACTCAAATGTTTTTTTCTCAACCGGCTCATTATCAAACGAAAAGTTTTCGTAATCAAAATCGGCATCCGCCAAATGGCTTGCGGTAAAAAATTTTTTTTCCGCCGGTGAAAAAGATTTCACAGGCAGTTTAAAAAAATCGACATCATATTTTTTTTCAAGCGCTGCAGCATTATTCCCAACGGCATAAGCGTCACGCTTTGTAATCGGAGTAATCTCCTCGATACGGAGAATATTTTTCAGCGATGCATCCAAACTGTCTTTACTTTGAAGAACCGTATTTAAAAGATAATAAAACGAATCCGTTTCCTGACGCGTTTTAATTCCGGTCATAATAATATGATTTTCCGCACGCGTTAAACCGACATACAGCAATCGTTTCAGTTCGGCGCTCGCTTTAAATTTTTTAAACGCTACTAATTCATTGAAAAAAATATTATTGTTTGTTTTATCATCGTTTTCCATATTGATTGAAAGCCCGTATTTTTCGGAATAAAAAATTTTACTTTCCAGTTTCATCTTAACGCCGCCGTTCGCACAAAACGGAATGCAAACAATCGGAAATTCCAAACCCTTACTTTTATGAATCGTCAAAAGAGTAACCGCATTTTTATTTTCACCGATCTTCGGAACGGGAATATCCATGTCATCCAGTTTGTCTTCATTGGAAATGTAGGCACGAACTTGCGTTAAAAAATCTTCAACAGAAGCCGATTGCGCATCGGCGAGACGGGCAATTTCAAAAAGGTAATCGTACAGTTCCAAGTACCGCTGATAGTCCGCATTTTGTAAAAGTAAATAACGGTAGCCTTCATCATACCAGAGTTTTGAGATAAGTTCCGTACAGGTATTTTCGACAACATATTTTTTTGTCCGTAAAAATAATTCCCGCGCAGCATAAAACTTTTTTTGTGCTTTATCCGAAAGCGCCAGTGCCGATTCCGCTGCAAACGCTTCAAGCGGATTATCGGAATCATTTGCTAAAAAGAGTGCGGCAAAATCCTCATCGTCGAGTGAAACGAACGGAGAGCGCAATACTTGTGCAAAGCTAAGTCGATCATCCGGATGCAGCGCCAGCTGAATTAACGCCAGTAAATCGTTAATCGGGGCGTCGTAAAAAATGCCCTTTTGCTGCACCGATTGATACGGGATTTCCGCCCGTCGTAAAAAGCGTTCAACCGTTGTTTGATAGGTCGTGCTTTTAAAAAGAATTGCAAAGTCGGAATACCGACACGGACGGGCTTGATTGGTTTCATTATCGCGTACGGTAACCCCCGTCTGTACCATCTCGGAAATTTTTTTCGCAAGGATAAAAGCTTCCGTTTCATTTTTATCCAAAAAATTTTCCGGCTCTTCTTCGACCTGCTCTTTAAAGTTTTCGCACGTAAGCATCATTACGGAGGGAAAAACGTTCGGCGTTTCGCGGTGCGACTTGATAGGCACAAAACGGGCTTCATGCAGTAATTGCTCTTCGGTGAGCATATCACCGGCAGGATTTTCTTCGGAATAAAAAACCCGTGCAAAAGCAAAATTAAAAAATTGGATGAGATTTTTTTCACTGCGGTAATTGGTATCCAAGTTAATCGGTGTGTCGGTTACAAACGCGCCGCTCAATTTTTTGAAAACGGAAACATCGGCACCGCGGAATAAATAAATCGATTGCTTATCATCGCCAACAAAAAAAAGTTTATCTTCCGCTAGCTCGGTCGCAGTCGGAATCGATGCAGAGTGCAGTTCTTTTTTTTCTGAAAGCAAAAAAAGCAAATCCCGCTGCAAACTGTTATTGTCCTGAAACTCATCAATCATAATTGCATCGTATTCATTTTTATAAAAATTCCGTAAATCAATATCGTCAACGAGGCAATCAATGGCAAGCTGTGCAATATCCGCATAGGTGAAAACTCCCTGTATTCGTTTTTTAGTAATCACATCATCCTGCAAAATACCGAGAAGGTCAAACACTTTAAAGTTTTTTTCACGTGTCGTAAAAAACGTATGGATAAGTTGTATCATATTGCAAAATTCATCGCGGATATATTTTATTGATGCGCGAATGCTTTTTTTTATCTCATCTTTCGGCTGACCTCCGGTCAAAGAATTATTTTTAAAGGGGGAATTCGTTTCACAAAATTCAGCGAAAGAGGGGGCGGATACTTTCTCCGGCATTTCCG
>CALDWC010000145.1 GCA_937923945.1 uncultured Treponema sp. | reverse complement strand
ACAATTAGGAAACGATGTTAAACGGCGTCAAGCCTTTAATCAGCGTTTCCTTAAGCCGCAACCGTATCCCTTTCCACAACGTAAACCCGAAAAGGAACAATACGCACAAAAGAGGAAACCAATCCTTGAAACGGGCATAAAAGGTACGAGTATATTCATAAATCGGCACTTCTGCATATAAACCCGCCGCAGTAAAAATCGGCAAATCGGCAATCACCTTGCCTTTCGGATCGACAACGCACGAATATCCTGAATTTGCCGAACGGACAAGCGTGGTCCGAAGCTCAATCGAGCGAAACGAAGCAACCACAAAATGCTGGTATTCGGCACTGTTTGTCAACGACCAGCTATCATCGGTGAGGTTAATCATCAACTGACTGCCGAGATTATGTAAATCGGCACAAAGGCTCGGAAACGCATCTTCAAAGCAAATCGGAGCGGAAAAATGCACCGTTCCGCCGTCTTTTTTCGTCAATGAAAGCACGTTAAGCGTTTTTCCCGGCACATACGCCGAAGAAAATCCCACCAATCGCTTAAAAAGCTGCTGCACCTGCGGTTTTTCAATAAAAGGCATATACTCGGCAAACGGCACGAGATGCGTTTTTCCGTACGAATCTAAAATTTCACACTCCGGTGAAATTAAACAGACTGCATTGACAAAAAAACGGGGAGCCGCATCCTCGGCTTTCGAAGCGGCTGCGGCATCGGAAGACGGCTTTAGCGGAAGCGCCGAGCCCGCGAGAAGCGGCGTTTTATTTTTTGCCAAAAACGCGGCAAAGGGGTAATTTTCAGGCGCGGTATGATAGTACGACAAACTCAGCGGAAACGAATAGATGAGTGAGCCTTCATTCCACAAAATTAAATCGGCTTCATCCGAGTTTTGTAAAAGCCGCTCGGTTAATGCAATACTTTTTTGTAAATTGCTCGTAATCGCCTCATCCCAACTGTTGGTGTTCGGCTGGACAATGGCAAGTTTCAGCGTATCGACCTGCTCAAGCGGTTTTTTGAGCTGTACGCACGAGTATATCCCGCATATCGCACACACACTCAAAGCAAGCCCCACAATATAAGTCGATCGCAGCAACATTGTTTTTTTTCCATGCGCTTGTTTATTCAACGGTGAGAAGGGGGATTTTTCAACGACAGAGAAAGTATCAAAAAGCAAAAGAGTAGCTTGCGCGATAGACGCAGCAGTTAACGCGATAACAAACGAAATCCCCCACACGCCGGTAATATCGGCAATTTGTTTTAACCAATGAGCGTTAAACGCCGTCATTTCAAGCGTTCCCCAAGGATAACCCAAAAAGCCGTTCGATTTGAACCATTCCCAAAAGGTCCACACGATTGCGAAAAATAGAGGACGAAATCGGATGTTTTTTGCGTTGACGGCTTCATAAAATGCCGGCGCAAAACCGAGTGCTAAAAAAAAGTACGCAACAGAGGAAGCTCCTATGGTAAAAGCCGCAAAATCCCGAAAAAAGCCCAGCCAAAAACTGCCGAGCAATTGTATCAACAAAGCCCAAAATCCGAAGCAAAACGCGATTGTTTTTCTGTTTTTCGCTTTTACAAATACAACATATAACGGCACCAAGGCGAAAAAACCTAATAAAGCCGAACCGAAGATAATCCACTCGTTCGGTAAAGCCAAAGCGAAAACGATACCGGAAAGTAACGTTAAACAAAAATTTACCAAAAATGACATAATATTCCAACTAATTTTAGCATATACCTTGATTTTTTTCAAGATATACGATATACTATAAACATGCAAAGTATTGTTCCCTACCATACGTATGAATATGGCGATCAACCTGAAGTTATTGCAACCGTTCCCGGTCGTTTTCATCTTTTAGGTGAACATTTGTGGTTTGCACAGGGTGATGCCCTTTCGGTCGCCATCGATAAAACATTACAACTGAGCGTTTCGAGACGCCCGGATAACAATTTCCGCGTGTACTCAGTTTCCCTTGATGATCGCCGCCGGATTTCTTCAACGAATATGCGGTACCGTAAAGAAGATCGCTGGGTTAATTCCGTAAAAATCGTTATTGCTTCTTTTTTCGATCACGGTATTTCCGTTTCGGGACTGAACTTTACCGTGCTTTCCGAAATCCCAAGCGATGCGAGTTTGGGAACACCGAATGCCCTCAAAGTGGCAACGGGTCTTGTATTGCGGCAACTTTTTGCGCCGAATTTAACGCTTCTTGAACTTGCCGATATTATTGAGTATGCGAATATCCAGGGACTTACTTCGTATGGGCATCGGGCGGATATTTATACCGCTTTGTTTGCGAAAGCGGGAACCTGTATTAGAACCGAGTACAAGAAAAAGACGGTTATCCACTGTGCTTTTCCGCCTGAAGGCTATTCGATTATTTTAACGGATTCTAAAATTCCGCGATCAATCGCACGGGAAGAGCTGGGGCTAGCACTGCGTGACTGTATTGACGCCTACGAATTCGTAAAAAAGCTGCCAGATGCTCCGAAAAATATGCATAATCTAACCGAAGCGTTTTTACAAGAAAGCGATATTCCCGAAGCGGTAAAACGTCGCGTAACCTATGTGATTCGTGAATCTGCTGCCATCGACACGGCGATAAAAGCACTGGAAAGTGGGGACAATCAAAGTTTCGTCCGGTTAATTGCTCGTTCGCAGGAAGGCTTACGAGATCGCTTTGAAATTTCAGCCCCGGAACTTGATTGGCTCGTTAAACGAACAAATGAATTGGCAAAAAACGAGCCGGACAGTTTTGTATGTGCTCGTTTAACCGGTAAAGGCTTCGGCGGATGTACGTATTCAATTCTCAAAGACGAACAAATACCGCTTTTTACTGATAAAATGGCTGATTACGAACGGTTTTTCGGTCTTTTACCGCAACAATATACGGTAAAAAGTGCCGACGGTGCTGTTGTACAAGTTTTACAGTAAAATAATCCTTATAGTGAAGCACTGCCGCACGTTGTCCTTGTGCGGCGTAACGATTTATTACTTTTAAATGAGTCAATCCGTGTAAAATCCTCACTTAACTTTTTTCCGCATGCTCTTCCGCATACTTTTTAAATTCGTCCAAACTCATTTGGCTTTCATAAATCGGATACAATGCTTCGATTAACTCATCCAAAGTTGGAAATTTTGCTCCGTCTAATTTATATGGCATATTCTGTACCTCTGTTATTATTGTGCAACCATATTTTCCACGCGCATATATGGTATGTGCCAAGCATAATATATTTTTTATTTTTTTTCAAGTGGGTATCAATATTTACTACGGAAATCAAAAATGCGGAACGCGCCGCGCTAGTTTATGCACGGCAGCAATACGAGCGTATTCTATCGTGCATAAACGCCGATTATTCTGCAGCGGGCGTTCCGTCTTTGACAATTTCCGCCAAGGCACTGGTCATACCGGCAAAGCCTTGAATGTTGGACGGTATAATGATTTTCGTAGCTTTTCCGTCGCTCATTTTTTCAAAAGCTTCCAAGCTGCGAAGTTGAATAACACTCGCATCGGCTTGCGCTTCCCGAATCATGCGGATACCGTCGGCTTTCGCTCGCTGAATCGTCAAAATTGCTTCGGCATCACCTTGCGCTTTTTGAATTGCAGCCTCCTTTTGAGCTTCCGCTTCCAAAATCAGCGATTGCTTTTTTCCCTCGGCAACTAAAATCGTACTTTGCTTTTCACCTTCGGCAATCAAAATCGCTTCACGACGCTCGCGTTCGGCACGCATTTGCTTTTCCATCGCTTCGCGGATCGCATCAGGCGGCATAATGTTCTTTACTTCAACACGGTTGACTTTAATTCCCCAGGGATCCGTCGCCTCGTCGAGAATACTGCGCATTTTCGTGTTAATTAAATCGCGACTCGTCAGCGTTTCATCCAACTCCAAATCACCGATAATATTTCGCAGCGTCGTCGCACTCAAATTTTCAACGGCACTCATCGGATTTATCACGCCGTACGTATACAATTTCGGATCGGTAATCTGAAAATAAACGACCGTATCAATCATCATCGTAACGTTATCTTTCGTGATAACAGGCTGCGGCGCAAAATCCAAAACCTGCTCTTTCACGGACATACGGTTCGCGATCCGATCAACAAACGGCAGCTTCACGTGAAGTCCCACTTCCCATGTTGCGGTATACGCTCCCAGCCGCTCAACAACAAACGCATAAGACTGTGGCACAATTCTCACGTTTGAAACAATTAACACTAAAATTACCAGCACTAAAGCGACAAATACATAAATCATAAAAACTCCTCTTCTTCAAAATGTACCACTTTTTTTATTTTCTTTCAATGGGGAATAAAATATCCTTGCAAATATCTGCATAGCTTTTTATAATGCTCCCATGCAGCTGAAACAATACCGCAAGGAAACCGCAGCAAAACTGATGCACGCTCTTTCGGACAAACTTGACGATTACCATTATCATTCCGCGTTGTTGGATACGGATATTTTACTTGAATATGTGATACATAAAAACCGCAGTTGGATTTTAGCGCACGGTGAAATATTTTTATCATCCGATGAAAAAGCCGAACTGGATAAACTCGTGAATCTGCGACTAACGGGAAAACCGATTGCATACATCACCCGTAAAAAAGAATTTTTTTCATTCGGTTTTTTTGTCGATGAACGGGTGCTGATTCCGAAAAGCGACACCGAAATATTGGTCGAACATGCGTTGGACTTTTGTGCGGCGGCGATATCCCAAACGCGTGATACGTTTACCCTTTTAGATGTGTGCTGCGGCTCAGGCTGCATCGGAATTGCTCTGCTGAAAAGCCTCGCGCAACTCCGGCTGCAACGGATGCCAAAATTGGAGCTGACGCTTTTAGATATTTCGACGGCTGCTCTGGATGTTGCCCGCATCAATGCGTCCGCACTTTTGCACGATGAAACGGCGAGCAACGCGGTTGATGTGCGGTTTATCCGTGCGGACTTGACGGACGGTTTTCCGGAAAAGTTTGATTGTATTGTTTCAAACCCGCCCTACGTTCCAACCGATACGGCAGCAGCGCTTTTAAAAGACGGTCGCTCCGAACCGCTTCTCGCCCTTGACGGCGGACATGACGGACTTGCGCTCTATCCGCATCTTGCTTCCGGAATCAAAAATGCGTTAACCGAAAACGGCGCTTTTTTCGTTGAGGCGGGAGAATACAACATTGAAGTCGCTTGCGATATTTTTGAAAAAGCCGGATTAAAAGAAGTGCGAATCCACCCCGATTTAAATAATCAAAAGCGGATTATTGCCGGCAGAATTTGATAGCCGGACAATAGATAAAACAGCGGGAAAGTGATACAATAGACAACATTTATCATATTCTTTTAAGGAGAATTTTATGGGAAAAAAGATAGGGCTTTTACCGAAGTTGGCAATCGGTATTGCTGCGGGTATTGTTTTGGGTTTTTGGGTGCCGACGTCCGTAATGGCAATTTTACACACCGTAAAAACGATTTTAGGTTCAATCATTTTCTTTATTGTTCCGCTCGTTATTTTCGGATTTATTGCTCCGGCAATTTGTAACCTGAAAAACAATGCGGGAAAAATGCTTGGCACTTTTTTAGGATTATCGTATATGTCGGCGGTCGGAGCGTCGCTTTTTTCCGCAATTGCCGGTTATATGCTTATTCCGTTTTTGCATGTTCCGAGTATGGTTTCCGAACTAACCGCGATTCCCGAAACGGCATTTCATCTTGATATTCCGCCTTTGATGCCGGTGATGACCGCGCTTGTTATGGCAATTCTTGTCGGTATTTCCGTCTTGTGGACAAAAGCCGAAACAATCGAAAAGGTATTAAATGAATTTCAAAAAATGGTTTTAGAAATCGTCAATAGAGTTGTGGTGCCGATCTTGCCGTTTTTTATTGCAACTACTTTTTCTGAACTCGCATACAGCGGTAGCTTAACCAAACAGCTTCCTGTATTCTTAAAAGTTATTGTAATTGTTTTAGTCGGGCACTTTATCTGGCTGACCTTGCTGTACCTTATCGGGGGAGCCGTGTCGAAAAAGAATCCGCTCAATGTCGTCAAGCACTACGGTCCCGCCTACACCACCGCGGTCGGCACGATGTCCAGTGCGGCAACCCTTCCGGTTGCATTGCGCTGTGCGCACCAATCCGATATCCTTCCTCCTGAAGTTGTTGACTTTGCGATTCCGCTCGGAGCAACCACTCACTTGTGCGGTTCCGTTTTGACGGAAACTTTTTTTTGTATGGTTATTTCGCAAATGCTCTATGGTACCATTCCCTCTTTCAGCACTATGCTTTTGTTTTCGTTATTGTTCGGTGTCTTTGCCGTAGGAGCTCCCGGCGTACCGGGCGGAACGGTTATGGCGTCGTTGGGTTTGGTTGTCAGCGTGCTCAATTTTGATGCCACGGGAACAGGACTTTTAATCGCTATTTTTGCATTGCAGGACAGTTTCGGAACAGCCTGTAACGTAACCGGTGACGGCGCCCTCGCACTCATTTTGCGCGGTATTTTCTATAAACCGGACGGCAGTTTGAAAAAACCGGATATCGCAGCCTAATTCGGCGGCAGTATACTGCCCACTATAAAAAAGCCCCGCGTGTTCTGCGGGGCTTTTTTAGTTTTATACAAACGGTTTATTCGCTTGCGATTTCAATGGTACGCGGCTGCGTTGCCGGACTTCTCGGAATGGTTACCGTTAAAATTCCGCGGTTAAACTTCGCCGAAATATTTTCACAGTTCGTATCCTCTGGGAGTGTAAACCGCCGCGTAAAGGATCGACTGCTCCGCTCTTTCACCAAATACTGCACTCCGTCTTCTTCTTTTTTGTTTTCTTTTTCCTCATGTTTTTTTGAAGAAATCGTCAAAAGGTGTTCGTGCAGGTTAATGTCAACATCCTTTTCATCAACGCCCGGAAGCTCCATCTCTAAAAAGTAGGCCGCATCCGTTTGTTTAATATCGACACTCGGAACATTCGGTGAACTTGACGAAAACAAACCCAAGCCGTTTCCAATGCTCTGCAAAAGGTCATCCTCAAACGAAGGACTAAAAATCGATAATGCGTTTCTCATACTATTACCTCCACGTAATATATTTTTATCTTTGAAAGTTTCTTGCTTTCACTGATATACAAGCAAAAAGCGTGCCAAAGTTTTAACTAAACAAGCAAAAAAATGCACGGTAAAAAGAGCTTTTTACTTTACTTTTCATCCGTTTTTTTCGAATATAGACATTGTTGTAAGATAAAAAGGTCAACAAAGATGATTTTTGACCGCTACCGCAAGGATAAATGTTCTCGCGTTTCCAAAAAATAGAATATCAATGACAAAAATGGGGTAAAATGAAACGGTTTTTTACCGTTGCCGCTGCTTATCGCGACATTTTGGGACAATTTCAGAAATTACAGCGTAATTCAGTCAAGAATTGAGAGCTACCGTTAAAAACAGATATCTTTGGAGCGTACCGATACTTAAGGAAACGCTGATTAAAGGCTTGACGCCGGTTTTTAAGGTCATGAAAAACGACCGTAATTCTCGATTGAATTGATCAGTGCCGCTTTAAACCTGCTGTCAGCTTCTCTTGTGTATTAACGGGAAACGAAGCGACACCGCGTTTTGTACTATCGTGGAAAAAATCGAGCCGGCGCCATACGGCACCGGCTCAAGCGAAACTATTTTTCGCTTTCGACAACATCGGCATCGGCTGCATTTTTGCGAACCGACTCAATACCGTTTAAGCAGCCGGCTTTGCTTTCGTATGCTTCACCGGTTGCAATAATTTCACCGTTTGCTGCCTTGAGACGAAAGCGATACTTACCTTTTTTGTCTTTGTAGTACTCAAATTTTCCTGCCATAAAACTCCTCCATATTTATTATAAAAATTGTACGATATAACTTATTTTTTGTCAATCAGCGATACAATGTTTTTATCGCTTTACTTGAACCGCCACTTGAACGGATTAGCACCCGCTTTTTTTACAAAGTAAAAATAACAGAACACCGCAGCCAGTACGAGCAAGACGATTAAAATTGCGATAAAAATGCGTTTACCTTTTTTCTTTTCTGCGAACGGATCGAGATTTGCAAGCCGCGCATTTTTCGGTAAATATGCCAGTTCGGTAAGCGATGCGCCGAGCGGAATGTTGATTTTCGCATGGGCGTTAATTGCCCAACCGTTCGCTTCAAGAATCGGACCGATACTTCGTTTGCGCAGTTTCATGCCGGCGAGTATCATCGAAGGTCCCGATATGAGAAGCATTAAGCCAACCAGCCCGATAGGTACCCAGATGCCCATACCGAACAATACTTGCAGCAAGCTGCCGATAAGCGTTGAAATACCGCCGATAGCGGTTCCGATTAAGGCGATCGTTCCGAGATCGAGCTTTTTTTCCGGCAAACCGACAGCAGCTTCTTTCGGTGCATTTACCGCTTTGTCCGCAACCGATGAAACGAAGGCGTCCGATTTTTCATTTGCGGAACTTGCCCGCTTTGCAATTTGTTCTTCAATCATGCGAACCAAATTTTTGTACGGCGTGAAAAACGCTTCCCGCACACTCACCGGATTTGCAATTACCTGCGTAACGCTTGCATTCCAATCATTTCCGTCTCGGTCATAAAACAAACCGTTTCGTCCGACGACAATATTGTCCGAAGCGCCATTGGTTAACAACGCTAAAATTTTCCGCGATACCTTTCCCCTTGTTATGTCGCAGTACAGTAAATATGCGCCCGACAACATATCAAGCGTCGCATGGCGGGCATCATTGTTTAATTCAAAACACAAGGTTGTTACCCGCGTATCAAAAAATAAAACACCGGCTTGAAAGACCGTTTCACCGCCCGTGTAAAAGTTTGAAAAACTGATGTAGTTTTGTAAAAACGTAAAAAAATCTTTCCGCAACAATAATAATTTTTTGAGCGACTTAAAATGCTGTTTTTCTTTTTCAAACATCAGCTGCTCTTCAATTTCACTTATCATTTCGCGTTTGCGTTCAATCATTGTTTCCAAAAATTGCGGATTGATTTTTGCAATGTTCGATTCGGCTTGTTTTGCATATACCGCTTTAAAGTCGGCAATTTTTTGCGCAATACGTTTCCAATCATCTTCAGTTAGTACCAACAATTCTCCGGCAAGCGGTAAAATCGCATCCGCATAGAGTGTTTTTATTTCGCTTGCCCAGGCGGGGTTGATACCGCTTTGAGTGTCCAAAAGTTTTTCGTTATTCGGAAGAGCTACAGGAAGTTCCCGCAATGTTTCGTTTGCACCGTCCAATGCAACCGCGGTAAAGGTTTTCAAAATATCGGTGTAATCGGTTAAAGGCGACTGCTCGGTTTTTGCATACGCCAAAAGTTTACAGCGCACAAAAAAATCATCTATTTTTTTTTGAACGGCTTCAAAGGCGGAAACCGCTTTTACCATTTGCGCAACTTCCAAACCGGCACTGAAGTTTTTCAGTCCTTGCGTGCTTTGGATGTACTGATCCCGATCGCTTTTCACCAAGTCGAAAATTGCTTCACCGCTCGTTTCCGTGTTTTGTTGCACATAGCATGCAAGCACTTTTTTAAACCGGATTTCATCGCTGTCATCATCGGTTATTTCACCGGCAGCGTCTGATTGTAGTAATTCTTGTTCATCGGCGAGATCTGAAAGCGCAATCGTATCGCCGTCTTTTCCTTTTCGTTTCAACACCCATTCCGCTGCGGTACGGATTTCGGTATTTTTTATTTGGTTCAGCGAAAGCGAATCCCCGTCTTTCATGATAACGCCGACATCGTTTAAACTGTCTGCGAGAAAATCAACAGCGGCTAAAACTTCCGGCGGACGGATAAAACCGTCCGCATCCGTGTCAAGGATGCGCGCTGTATCGGAATTAAAAAAGATGCCTTTTGTCGGCATTGCCAAAGTTGTCCACAGTTTTTGGTCCAACTCCCGCAAATGCAGAATATCATCGGCGGTTTCAAACACCAGCTGCGTTACGCCGCCGAATTTTGCAAATTTCCAAATATGCTTTTTCACACATTGCCTCCAAGCAAAAATACCATATCGCCTTCTTATTTTTTTATCAAGAGGGGAGAAAATATAAAACGGATAGCGAGAAAAAAGGGCTCCGATTGACTTTTATTTTTTTTGAAAATAGGTTAAAATTATTGACGTATTAAAGAGGTGTTTTTGATGAAAATGCTGAAAAAGATTGTGCTGACGTTGTGTTTGATGTGTGTATGTGCAAGTTGTGCAACCCTCAAAGATGATGTTTTTATTGCCTCCAATGCGGCGGAAACTGCACAGCCGGAGCTTGGGGAGATTGAACTGAAACTGGTAAAACAACTTTCTTCCTTTAATCAATCTGAAATGCAGGAAATATACCATTCGCTCACCGCGCTTTTAGCCGTTCCGTCAACCGATAGAAACTATTTAGCCCGCGTCAATGCGCTTACGGCTGATTACTATATTTTGAATAAAAACCAAAAGCGGGCAAAAATCTATGCGGAAGCCGCCCTCAAACAAAATAACCTTGATGAATATGCGCTTTTAGTTAATGCGAAGTGCATGAAAGATACGGAAGCGCTTGATTACCTGAGCGCAATGTGCGACCGTTTTGAAAACTCACATCGGCTTTCGGCATATCTCGGACATTTATATTATAAAGCGGGAGAATATAATTTGGCCGTTGCCGCCTTTGATAAGGGATTGCCTTTTTTGGATGAAGTTTATGTAAAAGTATATTCGAACGAACGCGCGACGGCGTATAAAAATTACACGCTCGGTGATGATTTTAATGAAACAACGGCGTTGATCCTTACTAAAGAAAACATGCCGCTCATCGATATGACAACCGTTACCAACGAAAATACGGATGTGTTCAATGTGATTACCGGAAATGCCCGCTGGAAAAATTCGATGATTGCCGACCGTTTACGGGCAGCAGGTTGGTATCGTTCCGATGCGTTGCTTACAACCGATAACACGACACGAAAAGATGCCGCAATTTTTTTGTGGCACCTGATATGTGCGGAAAACGAAAGCAAGCTAAATCAGTACAGCAATAAATATCGGACGCGTTCCCGCTCTCCGATTGCGGATGTTCCGCTGGGTGCGGAATTTTTTGATGCAGCGTTGGCGATGATTGAGTATGACATTATGCAGCTCGTTGACGGAAAATATTTTTCACCGGATGCGCCGGTTAGCGGAGCCGCGTTTTATACTTTTTTGCAAAAAGCCGAAAATGCACGCTGATTTTTGCACTTCGCGCGCATGAAATGTAAAAAACTTATTCATCTAAAAATGCACCGTCTTCCACGTAGTACACTTTGGTGTTTTCGCGGCGGTAGTTTTCAATCGGTTCACCCGGTAAAAACGTACAAAACAGCTGATCGTACTCGGGAAGCATTCGGGTAAACTTGATTTTTTTTTCCGGATCCAATTCCAAAAGAACATCGTCCAAAAGCAGCACCGGTTTCCGTTTTGTTTTTTCCGCGTACCACTGCGCCTGTACCGCCCGCAAAACAAGCGAAATTAAGCGCACCTGTCCGGTCGAAGCATGTGGAATAAAAAGCGAGCCGCCTTGCACGTAGTGGACTTTATCACGCTGTGGTCCCGACATCGTCATCCCGAACTCCAAATCGTGCGGGCGGCGTTCCTGTAAATAAGCGAGTACCGCATCAATTGTTTTTTCTTTCCAGCCGGTTCGATATTCCAAGCGGACTTCGTCAATATCGCTTATTGTTTTATAAAAGCCGGTAAAAAGACGATTAATTTCCCGAATCAGCGCTTCACGCCGTTGAACAATCTCCAGTCCCGCCTGCGCAAATTGGATATCAACGGAGTCGAGTAAACTTGCTTGTCGGTTTTTTAACACCGTATTCCGAATTTTAAGAATTTTATTAAAGGAGCGCAGCAGGTCGATGTATTCCGCATTGTAAAGGCTCAGGGTTTGATCCAAAAAAAAACGTCGTTTTTGCATTTCTCCGTTTGCAAATTCAATATCGGAATGACAAAAAATAATGCAGGGAATCGTGGTTACCAATTCTTTGCGGTCAGCGATTTTTTTTGCATTTTTGGTGATTTCTTTTTTTCGTTGTTTGGAATACACCGTAACCGTGTGTGAAACATTTTCCCGCTCCCGAAAAAGACCGGACACAAAAAATGAATCGTTCCCTTTTTTGTATAATTCCGTATCGCTTTTTGTGCGGAATGAATTTCCGTATGCTAAAAGGTAAATTGCATCCAAAAGATTGGTTTTTCCCTGACCGTTTTTTCCGATTAAAAAAACTTCAGGATAGGCGACATCTAAAATCCGGTCTGCAAGGTTTCTATAGTTTTTTACGGTAATCGATAAAAAAGGCAACGTGCTACTCCGTAGCATTATTGTATAAAAAAACACTTTTTCGTCAAGGTTAAAAAATACGGAAATCGGAGACAAAGAACAGCTCTATACAAAATTCACGTGCATCCATATAATGAAACCACATATACAAGATAATCATCTTCGGCTTTTAATTACTGCTAAAGAACTGATTTTGAAGGAGTTTTCTAAATGAATACCTTGATTAATTTTAATGCAATTTCCGAAACTATAAAAAAGTCTCCGTATATTTTTGCGGTTATTGCCGTACTCGGCATAACACAAGCTTTTTTTGTTTTCATTCCCGACGCTTTTATGTTAAATTGGTGCTTGCTGTTTTTTCTTATTTTGCTCAAAGCAGAAACGTTTGAATGCGCCGCTTCCCGCACAAAATACATTGTGTATACGGCAGTTCCGATTTTGATTATCATCAACCTTATCGTCCATCTTTTTACCGATTTGAGCTATGTGCAAGATATAACGGTATCGTGCGTAATTTTATTTTGTTGCTGCAGTTTTGCACTCTTTTTTAAAGCAAACGAAAACTTTGTCAATGAATTAAAAACAAGAATTATTCACCTTTTAGTGTCGATTCTTTTTTTCGCGGCAGTATATGCAGTTGTTTATCTCATTGCCTATTTGATTGACCACATTTTTAATTTAAAACTGGAATACTACGACAGTCCACTCTACCGTTTTGCCAATTCTATTTCCTCGATAACGGGAGCCACGGTGTTTGCATCCTATAAAAAGAAAACGGAATATCGGCATTCGAAGTTCTTTAATTTGATGTTTCAAAAACTTTTATCGCCGCTTCTTGTTCCCCTGTTGGTTTTGGCGGGGATTTATTTTACCAAAAATATTTTTGCCGTTGAAAATAATTTATATTCGGTTACCAATATTTACTACCTCTTTGTCGGTGTTTTTTTTATAATCCTTGCAATGTTTCAAATCAATACCGATGAACCGGTTCCTTTTAAACTGACGCGGCTTATTACGCTGCTTGCGGCGATGATTCCGCTTTTGTTTTCCGTTTTTCTCATCACCTACCGGACGTCGCATGTATTGTACATCGGATTTACCGATAGCAATACACCACTCATCCATGAATTACTCGTAAACGGTTTAGTCAGCGCCTATTGTTTTTACCTGTTTTTTAGCAAGAAAAAAATAAACAATCGCTTAGTGCATCTTGCCCTGGCAGTTTCGCTGATCCTGTATTTGCCGGCAATCGGCTACTTTAACTTTTCATCCTACCATACTTCAAAAGAAATACGGCAGCCGGTGAAAAAAACGGCATTTGCGGATTTTAAAGAACAACGAGCCGATCGTGCAAGGGAGTACGCACGCAGATTCCAAGAATTGAAATATTTTTCCGTCTCTCCGACCTGTCACTATAAAAACACGGAATATATGCAATACAATCTAAACACGGAAAACATACGGAGCGCCGCACTCGGTGCATCAATTGAGTGGTACCGATACCCGTCTCAATCGCGCCGCAGTAACATGCCTTTGCAGTACGCAGGCTACGAATTTTCATTTGATGATGAAGGGAGAAAAATGCTTGTCCGCACGCCGGCAGGAAAAGAGTTTCGCTATGAACTGTATTCTGCCTTAAAACAGTATGATAACATAGAAAGCCCACAAATCCCTGAAATAAAGTTTGATGAATCCGAGTTTACCGTATATGTACAGTGGTACCGCCTACGCTACGCGGCGGATTCAGGCAGTACCGACAATGCGTCATTGGAGTTTGATTTTTTTATTAAAAAGTAAGGCGCTTTCTCAAACCTCTCGTCCCGCTTTTCGTTCAATGATTTTTTACAAGCCCGCAGCTCGAGAAGAATGTGCGGTTTTTTGTTGCGAATATCTTCATCAAGCGAAGCGGCGGTTATATTGCGGACGGAAACCGCTTTGCCGAAGAAAAGCGGCTGGCGTCCTCCGTGTTCATCGCATAGAGCGTAGTACGCAAAAAATTTTCACGGCCAACCCTTTAATCATCGTTTCGTTTTGAAACATCACTATATAATTGGAGCTGTGAATCCCAAAGTTCATGATATACGGGACAGGTTTTTAAAAGCGCGGTGTGTGTGCCGCTTCCTACGAGTTTACCCTTGTCCAGCACATAAACGGTGTCACAATCGCGACATGAACGCATTCGATGAGTGATAAATAAGACAAAGCGATCTTTCGCTTCTTGTATGAGCGAGGCATACAGCGCTTCTTCGGCGTGTACATCAAGCGCTGCATTCGGTTCATCCAAAATGAGGGCAGGAGTTTTCCGCGCCAAAGCTCGGTGAATAAGAATTTTTTGAGTTTCGCCGCCGCTTAAGTTAAGAGCGGCAATATTTTCTTCATTTTTTACTTTTGATAAAAAATTTTCCGACGCGTATATATCTTTTATTGAACAGTCTTCTTGAGCGAAAAAAATATTTTCTTGTAAGCTCAGCGAGAAAAGTTCACTGTCTTGAAAAATAATACTCAACATTTTTCGGTATACATTCATATCGATTTTCTGTAAATCAATACCGTTAAATATAATCGTTCCTGCGGTAGGTTGTATCAAACCGGATAATAATAACACAAGGGTTGTTTTCCCTGATCCGTTTTTCCCGACAAGAGCATTGATCGACTTTCCTGACAGTGTAAAATTTAAATCGGACAAAGCTTCCGTTTTACTTTCATCATAGGTATATGAAACATTTTTAAACTCCCAGCACAGTTGCGCTCTTGGAAAAGCGAGACCTTCTAGATTTTCTTCATCCCAGCTTAAAATATTTTCCACAATTTCCAAATAGGGAATACTTCGTTTTAACGTTTGAAAAGTATTGAGCATCATAAAAATAGATGTATAAAAATAAGTCAACACTTGTATTTGAGTTAAAACTTCGGCGGCTTGAATTATACCGTTTTTTGCTTGCTTGATTATAATAAAAAAAGAACAAAAAGCGCTGATGCTTGAAACGATACTCATAATGATGTTATTGCAATTGGAAAGCTTTCTGCTTTTTGTAAAGTAGCGGATGTTTTCATTTGAATTCCGCTCCATTTTTTTGTTCAAATATTGAAACATATTAAAAATATGAAAAGAAGGATACGCTGAAAAATTATAAACAATCTCGTCCTTAAAATATGCAAATGTTTTTTCAATGTTGCCGTGCCAACTTATGAGGCTGTTTATCTTCGATTCAACTACTTTATGAAAAAAAGTTAAAAGAGGAATCCCGATAAGTAGCGGTAAAAGTAAAAAAACTAAAAGAGATGCGTGCGTAAAAAGATTTACAATATACAACGAGGACAAAATATAAACGCACTTTTCGACGATGTCCGCAAACATAAGTACCGCATCACTATAATCAAAATCATAATATAAAATCTCGGTGGCTTGTTGTATATCGGCTCTCGCATTTCCTTTTTGTAAAAACGGATACGGAACTTTCATGGTTTTTTCATACAGATTCCGTGTAAGCGTATCATTAAATGTAATTGAATCTTTTGTGAGAAAGCTGTCAACGATTTGATATATCGGCACGAAAATTACCGTCGAAAGCAAAAAAGCTGAAAGCCGCAACAAAGCGTTTGTTGTTTCGCCCGCCATCAAGGTTGTTAAAAAACCAGGCAAAATTAAAAGAGGTACATATACCGAAACTGCCGAAATCGCCGCTCTCAAAATGATGATGAGTAAAAGCGAGCGTCTTTTTTTTAGTAATGTTATAAAAAGTTTTTTCATAAATTATTTTCCCTTATACTGAAACACTGCTTGACTGAATGCGCGCCTTTTCATTAAAATGTAAGCTTTTTTAAAAAACTCGTTTCCGTGTCATACATGTTTTTATACTCCGGTTCATTTGCATATAAGTCCTGATGAGTCCCGATAATGATTTCTTTATCGGTTTTAAAAAATAAAATTCTATCACAGAATTTTATAGAACCGAGCCGATGAGAAACAAAAATCGCCGTTTGATTTTTCAAGAGACCGTTTAATAATTCATACACTTGGGTTTGTGCCGTGTTATCGAGTGCGGAATCCGGTTCATCCAATAAAATAAGAGAAGCATTTTTAAACAATGCTCTGGCAAGTAAAAGTCTTTGTTCTTCACCTCCCGAAAAAAGAACACCGTTGTCACTCAGATAAGTTCCCACCGCCGCTTCCGGTGAAGGAATTTTTTTATCGAGACCTACCATTTCAATTATAGTTTTCGTCTTGTCGTACAGCGTGCGGTACTGCTCACTCGTTGTATCCGCTTCTTTTAACGCGATGTTTTCAAATACTGAAAATGCAAATAAAATATTTTCTTGAAAAGCAGCCGAAATTGTTTGTCTGATTTCAGTTTCGTTCAAGACATTATTTTTATTATCATAATAGGAAATTGTTCCGCTTAATGGTTTATAAAACCCGCAGAGCAGTTTAATTAAAGTAGTTTTACCGGCGCCGTTCGGTCCAACGATTGCAAGCTTTTCTCCTCCGCGGATAGAGCAGGAAAGTTTTTTTATAATTTCCGTGTCGTCATATTTAAAGCTCACATTTTCAATGTTTATTTTTGCAATCGTTTTAGGTTCATGTACTTCGCTATCTCCTACTTGCAAGTCCAAATCATAAAATGTTTTTAAAGACGCGATGTGAATGCGTTGTTCTTTGATGTTTTTCACCTCATACCAAAAAGCGGAAATACTTGCGTCAATATTTAAAATGATTCCGATGTACAGCACTATTTTTTCTATCGATATTCCTGAAAACGTAACACTGTAAAATAATAATAAAAAATTACGCATAAAAGAAATTAAACATAAAAATAAGGCTTGCAATACATATCGTTTTTCTCGTGAAGAAATATATTTAAAACTTTCGCTTTGAAGAGTTTGTAATTTTTTTAATAAAAATAGATTAAGAAAATTGAGCCGAATATCTTTTTCATGAACCGGTGAAACAATAGCTCGTTTTAATACGGATTGTTTTTCAAAACTTTGCAGCCACTTTTCCTGTTCTTTTTGCGCAGATCGATCGATATATTTACAAATAAAAATATGGGTAGAGGATAAAACGATAAACAAAATTAAAACAACGATGTTAAACTCATAAAGCAAAATGCCGTAAGCAATCAAAACAAAAAAGTTTGCTATACCGTCTCTATAGGATATTAAAAATGATTCTACACCTTGCGCATTTCCGTAAGAAACCGCCCCCTGAGCATTTTCAATAATTGTTTTTCCTTCGCTCGTATCGATAAAATAAATCGGCAGCCTAATGCAGGCGCTGTTTAATGCATGCACTTCCTTTAAACGATACCGAAAACAGATACGGGAGCTTATCCCTTCGGCGATAGTTTTCAACTGTTCGGATAAAATCATCAGTACAAAGATAATGAGTGTTTTTTTCATTGCGGTACTATCAAAAATACTTGCGGTAATATACGCAGGCAGCAGTACACTTGATAAAGTATGTAATGTCGAAAATAAAATATAAAAAATGCTGCTAAATAAAAAGCCGAAACCGTCCGTTTTATTAATTCGTTTTAGCATATAAAAAAAATACGGCATCAGTTTACCTCCCGTAATGTTTGAAGACTTTTACTTAATAGTACGTAAATAAAGAAGCAAAATTGTTTACAATTTTTTCTGCTTGTTCCGATTCGATATATTGGATAAACTTTTTTAAAACCAAATCATATGCTATCTGATCTTTACAACGTTCCTGTGAAAACGGTAAAGTCATTTTTTTTTGCATTATAGCTACAGTGCAAATTTTACATAAGTTTTATGCGTGGCGCCCGCCACCGCATGAATGACTTTGGTTATGACAATCATCGGTAGGTCTTTTCATAACACGAAAGTTTAATTTTTTCATATACGACCTCCTAATATTAAGTATATATCGATTATACCATAAAGTAAAATATACCATAAAGTAAAAAAAATACAAGAGCTCGCATTTTATCACCACGACAAGAGCATGAAAGAAAGTACTCAAGGAAACGCTGATGAAAGGCTTGACGCCATTTAACAGCATACTTTGCAAAAGCAAAGTATCTCCTTCAT